>NZ_JAWUEA010000027.1:0-310802 GCF_036663475.1 Rouxiella sp. T17
CTGAAACAAGTTCAGCGATGCTCAAAGTTACTTCACATCATTCATAATGAATTACTGCTTGGTCACTCTAAGACTTGGCATTTCTGCCTTGATATTCTTTTGCCACCGAAGTGGCTGATATCGTCTTGTGAGTGCCCACACAGATTGTCTGATAAATTGTTAAAGAGCAGTGAGTTACGCGCTTTCGCTTGCTAACTCGAGGTGGCGTATTCTACGCTTTCCTCATTTGATGTCAACCGTTTATTTCGCCGGTCACCATCATTTTTAATTCTTCCCGACTCGTTCACACCGCGTTGCTGCTGCGTTGTTCCCTGTCGTTGGAGCGGCATTATAGGGAGTTTCTGAAGCGCCGCAACCCTTAATTAATAAAAATCTGCTGACCGTTTCTTTTTTCTACAAATAGGCTATGAATGCATAATAAAGCATCGTTAATCGCCGAAATCTCACTCTTTACCGTGCTGGTAGTGGAGTAAACTAACGAGATTAAAAAGAATCTTATTCGCCAAGGACGCAATTTATGTCACTCAATGCCCAGCAACAGGCCGCTCAGCGTAACCTTTCTTATCTATTGGCGGAAAATATCGCCCAGCGCGTGTTATCGGGCGAGTATGCCGAAGGGAGTATTCTGCCGGGCGAAATAGAATTGGGCGAGTTATTCGGGGTTAGCCGCACGGCCGTGCGTGAAGCCGTGAAAACGCTGACGGCCAAAGGCATGCTGTTGCCACGCCCGCGGATTGGTACTCGGGTCATGCCGCAGAGTAACTGGAATTTTCTCGATCAGGAGCTGCTGACCTGGTGGATGACGCGTGAAAACTTCGATCAGGTGATGTCGCACTTTGTTCTGCTGCGAAAAGCCCTCGAACCGCAGGCGTGTTCCCTTGCGGCAGTTCAGGCCAGCGCGGAGCAGAAACAGCAGCTCTCTCTATATATGAAGGAAATGCGCGAGCTGCACGAAAATTTCGATAGGGAACGCTGGATAATGGTTGATACGCAATTCCACCAGCTTATCTATGAAGCCGGGAAGAATCCGTTCCTGACCTCTTTCGCCAATTTGTTCAGTTCGGTTTATCAAAGCTATTTTCGGGCGATTACCGGCAATGAGGTCATCAAGCTGGAACATCACCAAAGAATTGTCGATGCGATTTTGGCGGGAGAGGCTGAAGAGGCAATGCAAGCCTGCACGATTCTGCTGCGCGATCCGGTTTAGCTTTCTCTTCTTTCTATTTATACCTCCTTCTCTTCTTCTATATAGATAGAAAGAGAAGGAAGAGAGACGGCTATTCTATGACGCCAACAGAACGGCGCACCACCAGCTCCGGCGTCAACACCAATACCTGCGGTTCGGCGTCGGGTTCTTTAAAGCGATGCAGCAGGGTATCGATAGCCAGCTCGCCCAGCTCATCTTTCGGCTGATGGATAGTCGTCAACGGCGGCGTCAAATACTGCGCCAGTTGAATATCATCGTAGCCCATCACGGCGATGTCCTGTGGAATCGTCAATCCTTGCTGATAGATGGCCTGATAAACCCCGACCGCCATCGCATCATTTCCGGCAAATACCGCGTCAGGTAAATCGTCTAACGCCAGCAACTGCTGCATGGCCGATAATCCCCCCGCGAATTCAAAATCGCCTGTTACTTCGAGTTCAGGGTCCGCTTTTAATCCTGCGTCATGCAACGCCTGACGATAACCTTCTAGCCGCTGCGTCGAGGTGGTCTTGTCCAACGGGCCGGTAATGCAGGCAATTCGCTGATAACCTTGGGCAATCAGATACTCCGTCGCCATCTTGCCGCCGATAAACGCGTTTTCCTGAATGATGTCGTTAACACCCGCAAAAGGTGCCCAGTCCATCATCACTACCGGAATCGCCGGATAACGGCTGAGAATGTCAGGCGACGGACAGTGGTTTTCAGTAAACATCATTACTAACCCATCGACCCGCTTTTGCAGCAGCGTTTCGAGGCTGCGATTCATCCGCTCTTCATCGCCGTCGGTATTACAAAGAATCAAACTGTACCCGCGCTCATAACAGCTGCGCTCCACGCCTTGTACCACTTCCGAATAAAACGGGTTACTGCTGGAAGTAATCAGCATGCCGATAGTATGAGTCTGATTTAACTTGAGGCTGCGAGCCAGCGCGGAAGGCGCATAGTTAAGCTGGCTTATCGCGGCATTGATTTTCTCGCGGATCGCCTCACTCACGAAGCGATTGTTATTAATCACGTGAGAGACGGTGGAGGTTGAGACGCCCGCCAGACGGGCGACATCTTTCATCGTCGGCAATTAAGCCTCCTGACGCGCAAGAAAGTCGTCGATTTCGTGACGCCACGGCACGGAAGATTGCGCACCGGAACGGGTCACGGCAATCGCGGCGGCGGCGTGGGCAAAGCGCACGGACTGGTCCATCGCCGTCCCTTCCAGCAGCGCGGTAACCAGCGCGCCATTAAACGTATCGCCGGCGGCTATGGTATCCACGGCTTTGACCTTGAAACCCGGCACAATCTTGCCGTTGCCTTGCTGGCTTAGCCAAACCCCTTTGCTGCCCAGCGTAATAATAACCGTCGCGATACCTTTATCATGTAGCACCTGCGCAGCGCGCGCGGCGGCCTGATCCGAATCCACCTTGATGCCGGTCAGCTTTTCGGCTTCCGTTTCATTTGGGGTGATGATATCTACCAGCGACAGCAGCGCGTCGGGCAGTTCACAGGCAGGCGCAGGATTAAGAATCACCTGCGTATTATGTTGATGAGCGAGACGCGCGGCGGCAATCACGGATTCCAGCGGCGACTCCAGCTGCATTAATAGTGCAGAAGCGTCGATGATCTGCTGTTGATAACGTTGAAGATAATCAGGCGTCAGCGCGTTATTGGCGCCCGCGTCAATGCCGATGACGTTTTCCGCCTCTTCATTCACGAAGATAAGCGCCACGCCGGTGGTGGTTTCTGGAATCGCTTCAATCGAACGCGTATCAATCTGGTCATCGGCCAACTGCTGGCGTACGCGCTCGCCGATGTCGTCACTTCCTACACAGGCAATAAATGAAATATCGGCACCGCTTCTTCCGGCGGCCACGGCCTGATTCGCGCCCTTGCCGCCAAAGGCCACATTATAGTGCGAGCCCATCACGGTTTCGCCAGGCTGTGGAAATTGCCTGACATTCAGGACGTGGTCAGCATTGATGCTGCCCAACACCACAAGTTTACCCTTGTCCATTGCCTTTATTCCTGCGTTTGCGGCGCCACCGCGAAAGATAGCGCCGTCTTTGTTATTTATTGATTATTGATTATTAGGGTCAGGTCGCCAGATTAAGGTTGGGTCACCAGATTCAGCGCAACCGGATTTACCGGCGCAACGGTTTGACCTTTCAATACTTTATCTGCGGTTTCGACGCCAATGATACCAATCTGATCGGGACGTTGCGCGACCGTCGCGCCGAGTTTGCCCCCTTTCACCGCCTTGAGGCCATCTTCGGTGCCGTCAAAGCCGACCACCAGCACGTCGGTTTTGCCTGCGGTTTGCAGAGCGCGCAAGGCACCCAGCGCCATTTCGTCGTTTTGCGCGAACACGGCCTGCACATCAGGATGCGCGGTCAGCAGGTTCTGCATCACGTTAAGGCCTTTTGTACGATCGAAATCTGCCGGTTGGCTGGCCAACACGTTGAATTTATGGGCATCGACAGCTTCTTTAAAGCCAGCGCCGCGTTCACGGGCCACCGACGTACCGGCAATCCCTTCCAGCTCGATGACTTTCGCATTATCGCCCAGCTTTTTGGCGATGTAATCACCGGCCATTTTGCCGCCGACTTTGTTATCAGATGCCACGTGGCTGACGACCTGACCTTTGGTGGCCTGACGGTCCAGCGTGATAACCGGGATTTTAGCCTGATTGGCCATCGCCACGGCGTTACCGACGGCGTCGGAATCGGTCGGGTTGATCAGCAGCAGTTTGGTGCCGCGCACGGTCAAATCCTGCACGTTTGCCAGCTCTTTGGCCGGATTGTTTTGCGAATCCAGCACTACCAGGTTGTAACCCAGCTTGTCAGCTTCCTGCTGCGCGCCCTCTTTCATCGAGACAAAGAACGGGTTGTTCAGCGTGGAAACCACCAGCGCAATCGTGTCTTTCGCCAGCACGTTCGCGCTGAATGAGGCGGTTAACGCTGCCGCCGAGACCCATAAAGCCATTTTCTTCATCGAAGTTGTCATTGTTTCCGTTCCTGTAGGGGGAGATTATTTATTGCTTTTGTTATCGACCAGAACCGCCAGCAGGATGACCACTGCTTTGACAATCATCTGGTAGTAAGAAGAAACGCCTAACAGATTAAGGCCGTTATTCAGGAAGCCAAGGATCAGCGCCCCGATCAGCGTGCCGATAATGCGCCCTTTGCCGCCCGACAAACTGGTGCCGCCCAGCACTACCGCCGCGATAGCGTCAAGCTCGTAGCCCGTTCCCGCCGTTGGCTGCGCCGAGGAGAGACGCGCCACTTCAATGATACCGGCCAGCGCGGCCAGCAGGCCCGACAGCGAATAGACGATGATTTTGACTTTATCGACGCTAATGCCCGACAGGCGCGTTGCCGCCTCGTTGCCGCCAAGCGCGTAGATGTAACGCCCCAGACGCGTGTGTTGCAACATGTACCAGGCCGCGATAAAGACTATAGCCATCAACCAGATAGGCGTAGGAATGCCGAACGGACGGCCAATCCCGAACCAGCCGAAGGCGTCGGCCACGTCGTTGAATCCGGTGCTGATCGGGCTGCCGTTGGTGTAAACCATCGTGACGCCGCGCAGTAAAAGCATCATCACCAAGGTGGCGATAAAGGCCTGAACTTTGCCTTTTGCCACAATCGCGCCCGTCACCGCGCCGACGGCGGCACCTAATCCGAGTGAAGCGACGACGGCCAGCGTGGCGCTGGATTCATAGCCGACCACGGAGGCCGCGACTGCGCCGGTAAGCGCCAGCAGTGATCCGACCGACAGGTCGATGCCTGAGGTTAAAATCACCAGCGTCATCCCGACCGCCATGATGGCGTTGACGGAAGTTTGCTGCAAAATATTGAACATATTGTTGACGGTGAAAAAGTTCGGGCTCATGGACGAGACCACCGCAATCAGCACCAGCAGTGCAATCAGCGACTTTTGCTCCAATAACCACGCTTTACTGATGCCGCGTTTTTTGGCCGGTAATATTTGGGTACTCATAGCTGATACTCCTGCTTGGCGCCGTATTGCTTGCCGACGCTCGCCGCCATCAAGGCTTCCTGCGTGGCCTGTTCGATTGTGAATTCACCGCTCAACTGCCCTTCGTGCATCACTAAAATGCGATCGCTCATCCCGATGACTTCGGGCATTTCGGACGACACTAAAATAATGCTCAGACCTTCGCGCTTGAACTGGTTAATGAGCTGGTAAATCTCTTTCTTGGCCCCTACGTCGACGCCGCGCGTTGGCTCATCGAGAATCAGCACTTTCGGGCGTGTCATCAGCCCGCGCGCAATGGCGACCTTTTGCTGATTGCCACCGGAAAGCAGGCCAATCGGCTGCATCATCGACGGGGTTTTAATATTGAACAGGCGAATGAAATCACCCACCGTCTGCTGCTCTTCTTTATGTTTCAAACTGCCGCCGACGTGGCTGAAATAGCGCAGCGCGGTCAGCGACATGTTCTCTTTCACCGACATGCCGAGCACCAGCCCGTCGCGTTTACGGTCTTCGGAGATATAAACGATGCCGTTTGCCAGCCCGTCCTGCGGCGTGCGCGGCTGAATCTCACGGCCCTCCAGCGAGATTTTGCCGGCCGTTTTGCGGCGCGCGCCATAAAGAATTTTCATTAATTCGGTGCGACCCGCGCCCATCAGGCCCGACACGCCGAGGATTTCTCCGCCGTAAAGCTCGAAGCTAACCTCTTTGACATCCGGCCCCGACAGATTCTCTACCGCCAGACGCAGCGGCCCGCGTGGTTGATCCAAACGCGGATAGAGCTCCTCGAGACGGCGGCCCACCATCATTTCGATCAGCGTATCTTCCTGCAATTCAGAAACCGGACGCTCGGCAATAAACTGGCCGTCGCGTAAAACGGTCACGTCGTCGCAGATTTCGAAAATCTCTTTCAGGCGATGGGAGATATAAACCACGCCGCAGCCGGAGGCTTTCAGCTCACGGATCACGCTAAACAGCGAGGCGGTTTCGGTGTCGGTCAGCGCATCGGTCGGTTCATCCATAATGATGACCTTCGACTCGAAGCTCAGCACCTTGGCTATTTCGACCATCTGCTGATCGCCAATCGATAATTCGCCCACCAGCCGATGGCTGCTGTAACGCAAATTCAGCCGCGCCAGCAGTTTGTCGGCTTCGGCATACATCTTGTTCCACTGGATCCGGCCAAACTTATTCACAAACTCGCGGCCAAGAAAAATGTTCTCGGCGATAGTCAGCTGCGGGATCAAATTCAGTTCCTGATGAATGATCCCGATCCCCGCCTCCTGCGACTCTTTCGGGCCGTTAAAATGGGCTTCCTTGCCGAGAAAATGCATCGAGCCGGCATCCTTTTGATAGATACCGGTCAGGACTTTCATCATGGTTGACTTGCCCGCGCCATTTTCACCGACCAGCGCCATGACTTTTCCCGGATAGACGCTGAGCGCGGCACCCGACAGCGCTTTCACGCCTGGAAAGGCTTTGTCGATTCCCGAAAGTTGCAGCAAAGGTTGCATAGGAGCCTCAGAAGGTCACGCCGGCGCAGAGGATAATGTTGGCGTAAGGCGAACACTCTCCGCTTCGGATCACGGCACGCGTGGTTTGGGTCTGCTGCTTGAAAGCCTGATGGCTGACATATTCCAGCGTGATGGTATTTCCCTGCTGCTGTTCGAGCCGTTTAATCTGACCGATCAACGTTTCATGGAGTTCAGGATTGTGCTCTTTTATCTCTGCGGCCAGCACGGCGTGCTCGACCTGCATCTCGGCAGTCACCACGGAAAAGACCTGCAAAAATCCGGGTACGCCGTGCGTCAGCGCGAGGTCGATGCGCTGCGTGGTGGCAGGAATAGGTAAACCCGCGTCGGCAATCACCAGGCGATCGGTATGCCCCAGCGAGGCAACAACCTGCGAGACATCGGCATTTAATAATACGGCTTTCTTCATTATCGGCTCCACCAGCGAAACGTTTCGCTTGCGGTTGATTCTAGGAAAATCACGTCGCGTGGCAATGAGCAGACGATGAATTTGTGATCGCCGTCGAAACGTTTCGCTGGCGCAGGGTAATAAGGTCTATAAAACGAAGAGAGACGAGGAATTAAATCAAAATGGGGGAAGGCGGAAACAGAAACGCCGCAGCAGAGGCCACGGCGTTTTGGAAAGAAAAGAGCAGGGCGGCGCTAGATTTCTATCTGCGTCCCGAGCTCAATCACGCGGTTCGGCGGGATCTCGAACTGATCGGGCGCGCGAAGGGCGTTACGACTCAGCGCGATAAACAGCTTGCCGCGGAAATAGAGATACCACGGGCGCTTGGTCAGAATCAGCGATTCATGCGACATAAAGAACGAGGTTTCCATCATCCGGCACGACAGGCCTTCCAGCCCGCAGCGGTGGAACACTTCCTCCACGTTCGGCGTCTCTTTAAAACCATAACTTGCCACCACGCGCCAGAAGGTTGGCGACATCTGCTCGATGGTCACACGACGGACGTTGTGCACAAACGGCGCATCTTCGGTTCGCAGCGTCAGCAATACCACGCGCTCGTGCAACACCTTGTTGTGCTTGAGATTGTGCAGCAGGGCAAAAGGAATGACGTTAGTCGCACGCGACATATACACGGCGGTGCCCGGCACGCGAACCGGCGGCGATTTTTCCAGTGAAGCAACCATCGCCTCGAGTGAATTGCCGTGCTCGTGCATGCGGCGCATAAGGCGGAAACGCTCGCTTTTCCAGGTCGTCATTATCACAAACATCATGACGGCGAGGACCAGCGGCAACCAACCGCCCGAAAGAATTTTGGTCGCGTTGGCGGCAAACAGCGGCACGTCGATAAACAGCAGAATCGCGGCCAGAATCGCCACCAGAAAACCTTTCCAGTGCCAGTTTTTATAGGCCACGGTGCAGGAAAGAATGGTGGTCAGCACCATGGTGCCGGTGACGGCAATCCCGTAGGCGGCGGCCAGATTGCTGGAATGCTCGAAGCCAAGAATGACGATAACTACCGCGAAATAGAGCAGCCAGTTAATGACCGGCACGTAAATCTGCCCGGCTTCCATCTCGGAGGTGTGAATGATGCGCATCGGCGGCAGATAGCCCAAACGTACTGCCTGACGGGTCAACGAGAAGACACCCGAAATCACGGCCTGCGAGGCGATAATTGTCGCGAGGGTCGCCAGAATCAGCATCGGCAGCAGCGCCCAGTCAGGCGCCAGCAGGAAGAACGGGTTCTTGATGGCTTCAGGATTTTTAAGCAGCAGCGCGCCCTGACCAAAATAGTTCAGCACCAGCGAAGGCAGCACCACGCTGAACCAGGCCAGACGAATCGGCAGCTTGCCGAAGTGGCCCATGTCCGCATACAGCGCTTCCACGCCGGTAATCGACAGCACCACGGCGCCGAGCGCCAAAAAGGAGAAAGATTTGTGTTCGATGAAGAAGTTAACCGCCCACATTGGGTTCACGGCGCGCAACACTTCAGGATTATGCATGATGCTGTTGAGGCCCAATACCGCCAGCACCAGGAACCATACCAGCATCACCGGCGCGAACAGTTTACCCACCAGCCCGGTGCCGTGTTTCTGAATAAAGAACAGCAGGGTCAGCACGGCAATCGACAGCGGAACAATAAACTTTTCTAAATTGGGCGAGGCGATCTCAAGACCTTCCATCGCCGAAAGCACCGACATCGCGGGGGTAATCACCACTTCGCCATAGAAGAAACTGCCGCCAATCAGCCCGAGGATCACCAGCACCGCCGTATAGCGCGCCGAGGTATTTCTGCCTGCGAGAGACATAAGGGTCAAGATCCCGCCTTCACCGGCGTTATCGGCACGTAAAACAAAGGAGAGATATTTGGCAGAGACGACCACGATAAGCAGCCAGAAAATCAGGGAGAGAAAACCGTAAACCACGCTGGGTTCGACAGTAAAACCATAGTGACCGGAAAAACATTCGCGTAAGGTGTAAAGCGGGCTGGTACCAATATCACCATACACCACGCCAATGGCGGCCAGCGTTACTGCGGGGAGTGACCGTTTATGTTCTGTGCTCATAATGGGTTTCTTTTATGCTTTGTCATTTGGCTGACTTGAGTATTTGGCTAAAAACTTCCTGGCCCAAAATCCGTAAGCTAGGTGGGTTGGCAGTTCCTTTACACCCACGAAAAGGCGCACAGTATGCACGAATAAAGTAGATTGCCTAGCCTTTACTATAAAGACAAGTAAACAAATCATTCGGCCGACTCACTTTTTCTTAAACGGAAATATTTTGCGAATCAACGCACTATATCGCCGCAAAAAATCATGGTTTATTATCTGCTCGCAGTCCACTATTCCCTTAATAAAGACACTCATCGGGGCAGTTAAAAACACATTATGGCGCAATCACCACTTTTGGCAGAACGAATAACCCGACTGGCTAACGCATTGGAAAATGGCCTGTATGAGCGGCAGGAAGCCATTCGCCTCTGTCTGCTGGCCGCGCTGTGTGGCGAAAGCGTGTTTCTGCTCGGTCCGCCTGGCATTGCCAAAAGCCTGATCGCCCGGCGGCTTAAATACGCGTTTCGCGACGCGCGCGCCTTTGAATATCTGATGACCCGTTTTTCCACGCCGGAAGAGGTTTTCGGGCCGCTGTCGATTCAGGCCTTAAAAGATGAAGGCCGTTATCTGCGCCTGACCAAAGGCTATTTGCCCGAGGCTGAAATTGTCTTTCTCGATGAAATCTGGAAAGCGGGTCCGGCCATCCTTAATACGCTGCTGACCGCAATAAATGAGCGCCGTTTCCGCAATGGCGATTCGGAAGAGGCTATTCCGATGCGTCTGCTGGTCAGCGCCTCGAACGAGCTGCCCGAAGCCGACGGCGGCCTTGAGGCGCTCTACGACCGCATGCTGATCCGCCTGTGGCTCGACCGCGTGCAGGACAAGCAGAACTTCCGTTCGCTGTTGACCAGCCGCCATTCCGAGAACACTCATCCGGTGGCCGAAGGGTTAAGCATCAGCAACGAGGAGTATCAGCAATGGCAGCACGAGATTGAAAAAGTTAATCTGACCGATCACTGTTTCGAGCTGGTTTTCCAGCTGCGTCAGCGACTGGGCGCGCTCGATAATGCGCCCTACGTGTCCGACCGTCGCTGGAAAAAAGCGCTGCGCTTATTGCAGGCCTGCGCATTTTTCAGCGGACGTCAGTCGGTCTCGCCGGTTGACCTGATTTTGCTTAAAGATTGCCTGTGGCATGACATGAACTCTTATCATTTGTTACAAACGCAGATAGAACAGAGCATCACCGAGCAGGCCTACGAGCAGCAAACCTTAAGTTTAAAAATTCAGCAACTTAACCAGCAGTGGATTCAGTATCAACAGCAGCAGAGCACCCGTCAGGCGCTGAAGCTCACCAAAAAATCGGGCATGTTCAGCCGCAAACCGCAGTTTGAGCTGCCCGCCTCGCTCTCCTCTACGACCTTGACACTTTCATTACAGCAGCCGCTGCATCTGCACGACATTCAAGTGACGCACGTGCTGGTGGAGCGCGAACTGATGGCCGAATGGTTAAATAAGGGCGGACAGCTTAAGGCCAAGCTTAACGGCATCGGCTTTGCGCAGGTGGTGGATGTTGAAGTCGACGACAAAATGCAGCTGGTGATTTTCGATATCAGCCGCCAGCCGAGCTTCCTGACGCTGCCGGGCAACGAGCACATCGCCGTGCCCGACGAGATGAAAAACACGCTGCAAACGCTGGGCGAAACGTTGACCCGCCAGCGCCAGCTGTTCAACCAGCATCATCCCTGCCTGTTTGTGCCCGCAGAATGGACGACGAAAATCGAAGCCAGCCTGATTCGGGTCAGCGAGCAGCTCACGCAGCAACAGCAACTGTTCGGCAGAAACTAAATGTTTAGCCTCGAAACGCTGGACGTGATGCTGGCTATAAAGGAAGCCGAACTGATCGACGAGCTGATCGTCACGCTGCTCGCGACGCCGCAGTTGCAGGTATTGTTTGAAAAATTCCCCCGTTTGAAACGCGCGCTGACCAAAGATCTGCCCGAATGGCGCTTTCGCTTAAAACAGCGGATCCACGACACGCCGGTGCCGCCCGAACTGGCGAAAGAGTTTTATCTTTATCAACACTGTCAGCAGAGCAGTCAGGGGACTTTTCAGGCCGAGCTGGACGAGACGGTTGAAAAGCTGGAGCAGGTGAATTCGCCGTTTGTTACGGAGGCGTTGGCGCTAAAAAACAACGCCTCAAGCACGACGAGCGCCAGTTTTCATGGGCTGTTTATGCAGCGCTGGCGGCTAAACATTACCTTCCAGACCGTCACTCTGCATCATCAGTTACTCGAGCAGGAACAGGAGCAGCTGCAAAACGAGCTGGAACAGCGGCTCGAGATGAGCGGCGAGCTCTCTCCTTTATTAGTAGAAAACGACGCGGCGGCGGGGCGGCTGTGGGACATGAGCAAGGGTCGTCGGCAGCGGGGCGATTATCAGTCGCTGATCCGTTACGGCACCTTTCTCCAGCAGCAGCCCGAGCTGCAACAGCTGGCCGAGCAGCTGGGCCGCAGTCAAACGACCAAGGCCAATCCGCACGAAGAGACCACGCTGGAAGCCCATCGACTGATGGTTCGAGAGCCTGCAACGGTGCCGGAAGAGGTGAACGGCATTCACCACAGCGACGATATTCTGCGCCTGCTGCCGTCCGAACTGGCGACGATCGGCATTCCCGAACTGGAGATTGAATTCTATCGCCGGATGCTGGAAAAACGGCTGATGACCTATCAGCTGCAAGGCGATGTCTGGCGCGAAAAGGTGGTGATGCGTCCGGTGGTTTATCAGCAGCAGGAGCCTCAGCCGCGCGGGCCTTTTGTGGTCTGCGTCGATACCTCGGGCTCGATGGGCGGCTTCAACGAGCAGTGCGCCAAAGCCTTTTGTCTGGCGTTGCTGCGCATTGCGCTGGCCGACAATCGCCGCTGCTACATCATGCTGTTCGCCAGCGAGGTCATTCATTACGAGCTGACATCCAGCAGCGGTCTAGAGCAGGCGATGCGTTTTCTGGGTCAGCATTTTAGAGGCGGCACAGATCTTTCAGCCTGTTTAACCGCTACGCTGGACAAGTTATCCACCCCGGAATGGCAGGACGCCGACGCCGTGATCATCTCCGATTTCATAGCCCAGCGCTTGCCCGACGAGGTGCAGCAGCGGGTCAAACAGCAGCAAACTCGTCATCATCATCGTTTTCATGCGCTGGCCATGTCGCACTATGGCAAACCGGCAATAATGCGTATCTTTGATCACATCTGGCGCTTTGATACTGGAATGAAAAGCCGTGTACAACGACGATGGAAGCGTCCCTAATCGAGAAGATAATTCGTGTCCGAACACTACCAAATTGACGATCTGGATCGCGGAATACTCAACGCGCTGATGGATAACGCCCGCGTGGCCTACGCCGAACTGGCAAAATCTTTCAACGTCAGCCCGGGTACGATCCACGTCCGGGTCGAGAAAATGAAGCAGGCGGGCATCATCACCGGCACCCGCGTCAACGTCGATCCCAAGCGCCTCGGCTATGACGTTTGCTGCTTTATCGGCATCATTCTCAAGAGCGCCAAGGACTATCCTTCCGCCCTGAAACGCCTGGAAAGCCTCGAAGAAGTGGTGGAAGCCTATTACACCACCGGCCATTACAGCATCTTTATCAAAGTGATGTGCCGCTCGATCGACGCGCTGCAACAGGTACTTATCAACAAGATCCAGACCATCGACGAGATTCAGTCGACTGAAACCTTAATCTCCTTACAGAACCCGATCATGCGGACGATCCAGCCCTGAATAATAAATTTTAATACCTTATTATCCACAGGTAGATCCCAGCTCATTCACAGCGTACAATAGCCATTCTTTTTTCGGGTAAGAGCATTATGTCTGATATCACCCTGATCAGTGGCAGTACGCTTGGCGGCGCTGAATATGTTGCCGAACATGTAGAAGAGAAGCTGAAAGAAGCCGATTTTTCCACCGAACTGTTCCACGGTCCTGAACTGTATGAACTGCCAACCAGCGGTATTTGGCTGGTGGTCTGCTCTACACACGGGGCAGGAGAGCTTCCTGACAACCTGCAACCTCTGCTTGAACAAATTGAAGATCAGCAACCCGATCTCTCTAACGTTCGCTTTGGTGCGATCGGTTTAGGCAGCAGCGAATATGACACTTTCTGTGGTGCGATCCGTCTTCTGGATCAAAAACTGACGGATCTGGGTGCCAAAAGAATAGGTGATCTGCTCGAGATCGACGTCACCCAACACGAAATTCCTGAGGATCCAGCCGAAGTTTGGGCACTAAATTGGATTAATTTGCTCAGATAAGTGTAAATATTATGCGATCAGATGTGGATAACTAGGCTCAAAAGCGGTGTGAAACCGGTAGTTATCCCTCTAACAACCCTTGCCCGATTATGGTGCTGTGCATAACTCGCCTTTTTGATCCCAGCCTATACAGTCTAGGATCACCGATCATTCACAGCATTCGATCCTCTCTAGCGTATTGATCTAAATAGACAATAACGACTTATACACAGAGGATCGCGATCCTAATAAGAGTTAGTAGTAAGAGATCTTTAAATAAAAAGATCTTCTTTTAATTAGTGACGATCCCCTGGGACTTGTGGAAGCTCCAAACTCGCGTAGAATCCGTTTTCCCAACGCAATACGATCGTTCGTTGAACTTCGAGGTGCAGTACCATGTTTTATCCGGATCAATTTGACGTCATCATCATCGGTGGCGGCCATGCAGGCACTGAAGCGGCCATGGCTTCAGCCAGAATGGGACGTCAAACTCTGTTATTGACCCACAATATCGACACGCTCGGACAGATGTCGTGTAACCCTGCCATTGGCGGGATCGGGAAGGGACATCTGGTAAAAGAAGTGGACGCACTGGGCGGTTTGATGGCAACGGCGATCGACCACGCAGGCATCCAGTTTAGGATACTAAACGCGTCTAAAGGCCCCGCCGTTCGTGCTACACGTGCTCAGGCTGACCGCGTTCTGTATCGCCAGGCTGTACGTACTGCGCTGGAAAACCAGCCCAATCTGATGATCTTCCAGCAGCCTGTTGAAGACCTGATCGTCGAAAACGATCGTGTGGTCGGCGCTGTGACCCAGATGGGCCTAAAATTCCGTGCCAAGGCTGTGGTACTGACCGTAGGAACTTTCCTTGACGGAAAAATTCACATCGGTCTGGAAAACTACAGCGGTGGCCGTGCCGGGGATCCCCCAGCCATTTCACTTTCACAGCGTCTGCGTGAGTTACCGCTGCGCGTTAATCGCCTGAAAACCGGGACGCCGCCGCGTATCGACGCACGGACCATCGATTTCAGCGTGCTTGACCAGCAGCACGGCGATGACATCGCGCCGGTATTCTCGTTCATGGGCAACGCGGCGCAGCATCCGCGCCAAATCCCGTGTTACATCACGCATACCAACGAAAAAACCCATGACGTGATCCGTAATAATCTGGATCGCAGCCCGATGTACGCCGGGATCATCGAAGGGATCGGCCCACGCTACTGCCCATCGATCGAAGACAAGGTCATGCGTTTTGCGGATCGTAACGCGCACCAGATCTTCCTTGAACCGGAAGGCCTGACCAGCAACGAGGTTTACCCTAATGGGATTTCCACCAGCCTGCCGTTCGACGTACAGATGCAAATCGTGCGTTCGATGCAGGGCATGGAAAACGCGGTTATCGTTCGTCCTGGCTATGCCATCGAGTACGATTTCTTCGATCCTCGCGATTTGAAGCCGACGCTTGAAAGCAAATTTATCGCCGGTCTGTTCTTTGCCGGACAGATCAACGGCACCACCGGTTACGAAGAAGCCGCGGCGCAAGGCCTGCTTGCCGGCCTCAACGCGGCCCGTAGCGCGACCGAACAGGAAGGCTGGGCGCCACGTCGCGATCAGGCTTATCTGGGCGTGCTGGTCGACGACCTGTGTACGCTGGGCACCAAAGAACCGTACCGCATGTTTACCTCGCGCGCCGAATACCGTTTGATGCTGCGCGAAGACAACGCCGACCTGCGCCTGACCGAAAAAGGTCGCGAGCTGGGTCTGGTCGATGACGCACGCTGGGCACGCTTCAGCGAGAAGCTGGAGATGATCGAGCTTGAGCGTCAGCGTCTGCGCGGGATCTGGGTTAACCCGAACCACGCACAGGTTGCCGAAATCAACGAAAAACTCTCTGCGCCGCTGTCGAAAGAAGCCAGTGCCGAAGAGCTGCTGCGTCGTCCGGAAATGACCTACAATCTGCTGACCTCACTGAATGCCTTCGCGCCGGCCGTGGCCGATGCTCAGGCTGCCGAACAGGTCGAGATTCAGGTTAAATACGAAGGCTACATCGCGCGCCAGCAGGAAGAGATCGAAAAACAGCAGCGCAATGAAAATACGCTGCTGCCCGACACGCTGGACTACAGTCAGGTCAACGGCCTGTCGAACGAAGTGATCGCTAAGCTTAACGATCACCGTCCGGTCTCTATCGGACAGGCGACCCGTATCTCGGGGATCACGCCGGCAGCTATCTCGATACTGTTAGTCTGGCTGAAGAAACAGGGTCTCCTGCGTCGCAGCGCCTGATTTATCGCCATGCTCGCCGTTATCGTGATAGAAAAAAGTTAGCCGTACCGCAGACCGCGCCATAAAGACGCGGTCTGCGTGTTTAGTTTGCCTCAAGGATTACCATGCAAAAGAAATTGGACTCGCTGCTCGCTGCGGCAGGAATAGCGTTACCCGATCAACAAAAACAGCAGCTGATTGGCTACGTCGAGTTACTGCATAAGTGGAATAAAACCTATAATCTCACCTCGGTGCGTGACCCGATGGAGATGCTGGTGCGACATATTCTCGACAGCATCGTCGTCAATCCGCATCTCGAAGGTCATCGTTTCATCGACGTGGGCACCGGCCCGGGCCTGCCAGGCATTCCGCTGGCGATTGTCCGCCCCGATGCACACTTCACGCTGCTGGACAGCCTGGGCAAGCGCGTACGCTTCCTGCGTCAGGTTCAGCACGAGCTAGGCCTCAAAAATATCGAACCGGTGCAGAGTCGGGTTGAAGAGTTTATCCCCGAGCCCGCGTTTGACGGCGTCATCAGCCGCGCGTTTGCCTCGCTGCAAGATATGCTTTCCTGGTGTCACCATTTACCGGTGAAAGGGCAGGGACGTTTCTACGCCCTGAAAGGTCTTCGTCCTGACGATGAATTAGCCACGCTGCCGGAAGGTATTCAACTTCAGGAAGTGGTTAAGCTTCGCGTTCCCGAATTAAAAGGCGAAAGACATCTGGTGATTTTGCAGGCAAACTGAGTTTGTTCTGCATCAATAAAACGTCAGAAAAGCAGATGTTTAATTTAGGTAAAAATAAGCAAGCTAACTAGTTTGGCTATTTATTCGCTTTTTACCTGGATTTTACCGTTCGGCAGCAGTCGATTGACCTTTCGGCTTTAATCCGCGGTGAAATAATCACTTTTGAAATTGAATTGCGTTTAAGCGGCCAATATTTAAGTTGTGATCAAATTGTTTTCGTTTGTTATTTATTTGTGAAGATAAGCGCGGGTAATTGACCTGCGCCATTAATATTATTGCTCGAAGTTTTAATTCACTGTTTTTAAAGGCTTTTTATTATAAGCCGTAAATTTGGATAGGTGAGGGCAGGGGAATAGATTAGCGGCGAAATACGAATTTTGTGATCCGGCGCACGCATATTTGTCGGGTAACAGAATAAGTCGACAGCCGAATTGTCGTTATTTAGGGCGCAAGTTTCTTTATGAAAATAGCTCTAAAAAGGTCAATTTAAATAATTGTTCACCTTTTCGCTACTTATCCATTGAATTCGTTTGAGTGGCCCGTATAATTTGCACGTTTTTTGCTGCTTGACTCCTTTGGGGTAAGGCAGTGTTATACGGCATTCAGCATACCTCCAGTTAGGTACGAGAGAATAAACGTCATGTCTGTGTCTTACTCCTTATACGATAAGAACGGCGGGAAAGTAGCGAGAAAGCTGTTAATACTGCAGCTATTGACGTTTGTCCTTCTCAGTGCAGCATTTGGTTTCAAGAGTTCCTGGTGGTCCGTCTCTGCGCTTCTGGGGGGAATGGCCGCCTGGCTACCGAATGCACTGTTTATGCTGTATGCGTGGCGCCAACAGGCGCAAACAACGGTCTCTGGACGAGTTGCCTGGTCATTTGCCATCGGAGAAGCGCTGAAAGTTGTGGTTACCATAACTTTGCTGGTTATCGCGCTGGGCCTGTTCAAGGCTGCTTTTACTCCGCTGGGTGTGGCCTATTTATCTGTGCTAATCACGCAGATTGTAGCTCCGGCCGTAATCAATCGGTCGTAACCGTAGATAACCGTACTTAACTACTAAAGGGTAAGAGGCATCATGTCTGCATCAGGAGAAATCTCTACTCCACAAGAGTATATCGGTCACCATCTGACACAGCTTCAGGTTGGGACGGGATTCTGGTCGATTAACATCGATTCGATGTTTTTCTCCGTGGTCCTCGGGGTACTCTTTTTGGTTATTTTCCATCGCGTCGCCAAAAATGCCACCAGTGGTGTTCCAGGTAAACTGCAAACGGCTGTAGAGCTGGTTGTCGGTTTCGTCGACAGTAATGTGCGAGACATGTATCACGGCAAAAGCAAAGTGATCGCGCCTCTCGCACTGACTGTGTTCGTCTGGGTATTTTTGATGAACATGATGGATTTGCTGCCAATCGACTTGCTCCCTTACGTGGGTGAGCATGTTCTCGGTCTGCCAGCTCTGCGAGTTGTGCCTACCGCCGACGTGAACGTTACGTTGTCGATGGCTCTTGGCGTATTCATTTTGATTCTTTTCTATAGCATTAAGATGAAAGGCGTTGGCGGTTTCGTTAAGGAACTGACAATGCAACCCTTCAATCATCCGGTTTTCATTCCGATTAACCTGATTCTTGAGGGCGTCAGCCTGCTGTCCAAACCAGTTTCACTGGGTCTGCGACTGTTTGGCAATATGTATGCGGGTGAGTTGATCTTCATCCTTATTGCTGGCCTGCTACCGTGGTGGTCACAGTGGGTTCTAAGTGTGCCTTGGGCCATTTTCCACATCCTGATCATTACATTGCAAGCCTTTATCTTCATGGTTCTGACGATTGTCTATCTGTCGATGGCATCTGAAAAACACTGATTTTTCTTTTAACAATACTGCGTTTTAACTGAAACAAACTGGAGACTGTCATGGAAAACCTGAGTATGGATCTGCTGTACATGGCTGCCGCTGTGATGATGGGCCTGGCGGCAATCGGTGCTGCGATCGGTATCGGCATCCTGGGTGGTAAATTCTTGGAAGGCGCTGCGCGTCAGCCTGACCTGATTCCTCTGCTGCGTACACAGTTCTTTATCGTTATGGGTCTGGTCGACGCCATCCCGATGATCGCTGTTGGTCTGGGTCTGTACGTGATGTTTGCTGTCGCCTAACACAGAGTTCGCTCTGAGTTAATCGATAGACATCAACTAATTTCACTTTGAAAGAGGCATTGTGCTGTGAATCTTAACGCAACAATCCTCGGCCAGGCTATCGCGTTCGTCCTGTTTGTCTGGTTCTGCATGAAGTATGTATGGCCGCCAATTATGGCTGCCATCGAAAAACGTCAAAAAGAAATTGCTGACGGTTTATCTTCCGCAGAACAAGCCAAAAAAGAGCTGGATTTAGCGCAAGCCGATGCGACCGACCAACTGATTAAAGCCAAAGCGGAAGCTCAGGTGATCATCGAGCAAGCCAACAAGCGCAGAACTCAGATCATCGAAGAAGCTAAAACTGAAGCCGAGCAGGAACGTAACAAGATCGTGACGCAAGCGCAGGCAGAGATCGACGCTGAACGTCAACGTGCTCGTGAAGAGTTACGTAAACAAGTCGGTATTTTGGCCATTGCTGGCGCCGAGAAAATCATCGAACGTTCCGTGGATGAAGCTGCTAACAGCGACATCGTTGATAAACTGGTCGCTGAACTGTAAGGAGGGAGGGGCTGATGTCACAATTTACTACGGTAGCTCGCCCCTACGCCAAAGCAGCTTTTGACTTTGCCGTTGAGCATCAAAGCTTGGATCGCTGGCAGTCAATGCTCGCGTTCACGGCTCAAGTCACACGCGATAAACAGGTTTCGGAACTGCTGACAGGTGCCATGGGCCCCGATGCGCTTTCTAAAACTTTTATCGCGATATGTGGTGAACAACTCGACGAAGCGGGTCAGAACCTGATTAAGGTTATGGCTGATAACAAACGTTTACGCGTTCTTCCTGAAGTGCTGGAACAGTTCATCGAACTGCGTGCAGCACTGGAGGCGACCGTTGAAGTAGAAGTGACTTCTGCCAACGTTCTGTCTGAAGAACAGCAGGCGAAAATCGCTGCTGCGATGGAAAAACGTTTGTCTCGCAAAGTTAAGCTGAATTGCAAAATTGACAAGTCTGTTCTTGCCGGGATCGTAATCCGTGCAGGTGATATGGTGATTGATGGCAGCGTTCGCAGTCGTCTAGAACGCCTGGCAGACGTCTTGCAGTCTTAAGGGGACTGGAGCATGCAACTGAATTCCACCGAAATCAGCGAACTGATCAAGCAGCGCATTGCTCAGTTTAATGTAGTGAGCGAAGCTCACAATGAAGGTACTATCGTTTCCGTCTCTGACGGAATCATCCGCGTGAACGGCCTGGCCGAAGTCATGCAAGGCGAAATGATTGCGCTGCCGGGTAACCGCTACGCTATCGCCCTGAACCTGGAGCGCGACTCTGTAGGTGCCGTAGTTATGGGCCCTTACTCTGACCTCGCCGAAGGCATGAAAGTAAAATGTACGGGTCGTATCCTTGAAGTTCCAGTTGGCCGTGGCCTGCTGGGCCGTGTGGTTAACACACTGGGTGCGCCTATTGATGGTAAAGGTCCGGTTGATAACGACGGTTTCTCTCCTGTAGAAACTATCGCTCCGGGCGTTATCGATCGTCAATCCGTTGACGAACCTGTTCAGACTGGCTACAAGTCAGTCGATGCCATGATCCCAATCGGTCGTGGTCAGCGTGAACTGGTAATCGGTGACCGTCAAACCGGTAAAACTGCTCTGGCTATTGATGCGATCATCAACCAGCGCGATTCCGGTATCAAATGTATTTACGTCGCTATCGGTCAGAAAGCTTCCACCGTTTCCAACGTGGTTCGCAAACTGGAAGAGCACGGCGCACTGGCTAACACCATCGTGGTTGTTGCTACCGCATCTGAATCAGCTGCGCTGCAATACCTCGCACCATACTCTGGTTGCGCGATGGGTGAATACTTCCGTGACCGCGGTGAAGATGCCCTGATCGTATACGATGACCTGTCTAAACAGGCTGTTGCATACCGTCAGATCTCCCTGCTGTTGCGTCGTCCGCCAGGTCGTGAAGCTTATCCAGGTGACGTGTTCTACCTCCACTCCCGTTTGCTGGAGCGTGCATCTCGCGTGAGCGCTGATTACGTTGAAGCATTCACTAAAGGTGCAGTGAAAGGTAAAACCGGTTCTCTGACTGCGCTGCCGATTATCGAGACGCAAGCTGGTGACGTTTCCGCGTTCGTTCCGACCAACGTAATTTCGATTACCGATGGTCAGATCTTCCTGGAATCTAGCCTGTTCAACTCTGGTATTCGTCCAGCGGTTAACCCGGGTATCTCCGTATCCCGTGTTGGTGGTGCTGCTCAGACCAAGATCATGAAAAAACTGTCCGGTGGTATTCGTACCGCGCTGGCACAGTATCGTGAACTGGCTGCGTTCTCACAGTTTGCATCCGACCTGGATGAAGCAACCCGTAAACAGCTGAATCACGGCCAGAAAGTGACCGAGCTGCTGAAACAGAAACAGTACGCGCCAATGTCTATCGTTGCGCAGTCTCTGATTCTGTTTGCTGCAGAGCGTGGCTTCCTGGAAGACGTTGAGTTGTCTAAAGTGGGTAGCTTCGAAGCTGCGCTGTTGGCTTACGCTGACCGCGAGCACGGCGAGCTGATGCAACAAATCAACCAAACTGGCGCGTATGACAAGGAAATCGAGGGTAAATTCCAATCTATCCTCGAGACCTTCAAAGCAACCCAGTCCTGGTAATACTGACCTCCCTCACCGTTAACCCGGTGGGGGAGGTGGTAATGAGGAGAAGCAGAGATGGCCGGCGGAAAAGAGATACGTAGTAAGATCGGTAGCGTGCAAAACACGCAAAAGATCACTAAAGCGATGGAAATGGTCGCCGCCTCCAAAATGCGTAAAACGCAGGAACGCATGGCGGCCAGCCGTCCTTATGCAGATACCATTCGTAAAGTGATAGGTCACCTTGCGATGGGCAATCTGGAATACAAGCACCCATACCTGGACGAGCGTAAAATCAAGCGCGTCGGGTATTTGGTCGTGTCTACCGATCGCGGTCTTTGTGGTGGTCTGAACACTAACCTGTTCAAGAAACTGCTGACAGAGATGAAAGGTATGAGCGAGCAGGGCGTCGAGGTTGACTTGGCCCTGATCGGTTCAAAAGCTGCATCTTTCTTCGGTTCCGTGGGTGGCAACGTCGTTGCCCAGGTGACTGGCATGGGGGATAACCCTTCCCTGTCAGAACTGATCGGTCCGGTAGCAGTGATGCTGCAAGCCTATGACGAAGGTCGTTTAGACAGACTGTGCATTGTTAGCAACAAATTCGTCAATACCATGTCTCAGGAACCAAGAATCGTTCAGCTGCTGCCTCTTCCGCCTGCGGAAGAAGGAACCGGCACTCTGGCGAACAAGTCCTGGGATTACCTGTATGAGCCAGACCCTAAAGCGCTGCTGGATGTCCTCCTGCGTCGTTATGTAGAGTCTCAGGTTTATCAGGGCGTCGTAGAAAACCTGGCCAGCGAACAGGCCGCGCGAATGGTAGCGATGAAAGCCGCCACCGATAACGGCGGCAGCCTGATCAAAGAGCTGCAGTTGGTATACAACAAAGCTCGTCAGGCCAGCATCACTCAGGAACTCACCGAGATCGTCGGGGGAGCCTCCGCGGTTTAAGCTAGGTTTACGAATTACGTAGAGGATTCAAGATGGCTACTGGAAAGATTATCCAGGTAATCGGCGCCGTGGTGGACGTCGAGTTCCCTCAGGATGCAGTACCGAACGTGTACACTGCTCTTGAGGTAGAAAACGGTACCTCCAAGCTGGTGCTCGAAGTTCAGCAACAGATCGGCGGCGGCGTTGTTCGTTGTATCGCAATGGGTACCTCAGACGGCCTGCGTCGCGGTCTGAAAGTGAACAACCTGCAACACCCAATCGAAGTACCAGTAGGTACTGCGACTCTGGGTCGCATCATGAACGTATTGGGTGAACCAATCGACATGAAAGGTGAAATCGGCGAAGAAGAACGTCGTGGTATTCACCGTGCAGCTCCTTCTTACGAAGAGCTGGCAAACTCCCAGGAACTGCTGGAAACCGGTATCAAGGTAATGGACCTGATGTGTCCGTTTGCCAAGGGCGGTAAAGTCGGCCTGTTCGGCGGTGCTGGTGTTGGTAAGACTGTAAACATGATGGAGCTTATCCGTAACATCGCGGCCGAGCACTCCGGTTTCTCCGTGTTTGCAGGCGTGGGTGAGCGTACTCGTGAGGGTAACGACTTCTACCACGAGATGACTGACTCCAACGTTATCGACAAAGTTGCACTGGTTTACGGTCAGATGAACGAGCCACCGGGTAACCGTCTGCGCGTTGCACTGACAGGCCTGACCATGGCGGAGAAATTCCGTGATGAAGGTCGTGACGTGCTGCTGTTCATCGATAATATCTACCGTTACACCCTGGCCGGTACCGAAGTGTCTGCACTTCTGGGCCGTATGCCATCGGCGGTAGGTTATCAGCCAACGCTGGCGGAAGAGATGGGCGCTCTGCAAGAACGTATCACCTCTACCAAAAATGGTTCAATCACGTCTGTACAGGCCGTTTACGTTCCTGCGGATGACTTGACTGACCCATCACCAGCCACCACCTTCGCCCACTTGGACGCGACCGTGGTACTGAGCCGTCAGATCGCTTCTCTGGGTATCTACCCAGCGGTAGATCCCCTTGACTCAACCAGCCGTCAGCTTGATCCGCTGGTCGTAGGTCAAGAGCACTATGACGTGGCGCGTGGCGTGCAGTCTGTTCTGCAGCGTTACAAGGAACTGAAAGATATTATCGCAATCCTGGGTATGGACGAGCTTGCTGAAGAAGACAAGCTGGTTGTATCTCGCGCGCGTAAAATCGAACGTTTCCTGTCTCAGCCATTCTTCGTTGCTGAAGTCTTTACCGGCGCTCCAGGCAAATTCGTACCGCTGAAAGATACCATTCGTGGTTTCAAAGGCATTATCGAAGGCGACTACGACCACCTGCCAGAACAAGCGTTCTACATGGTTGGCCCTATCGAAGAAGCCGTGGAAAAAGCCAAAAAACTGTAATGTTCTCCCTTCGGGGTTACGATCGTTGCAGTATTGAGAGAGGAAGGTGACATGGCTGAAAAAGCTTACCATCTGGATGTAGTCAGCGCGGAAAAGAGAATGTTCTCCGGCCTGGTGCAGAAAATCCAGGTGACGGGTAGCGAAGGTGAGCTGGGTATTTTCCCTGGTCACGCCCCGCTGCTCACCGCCATCAAGCCTGGCATGGTGCGTATTGTCAAAGAACACGGCGAAGAAGAGTATATTTATCTCTCCGGAGGCATCCTCGAGGTGCAACCGAACGCTACGACCGTGTTGGCTGACACTGCAATCCGTGGAGAAGACCTCGACGAAGCGCGCGCGCTTGAAGCTAAGCGTAAAGCGGAAGACCACATCAATGGGTCTCACGGCGACGTCGACTATGCTCAGGCGTCGGCAGAACTGGCTAAAGCGATCGCGAAACTTCGCGTGATCGAGTTGACCAGAAGAGCGGGTTACTAATCTGTTTGGCTAAAATCCTCGTGGTTTTGGCCGAATAAGTAACGACAGCACTGCCAATTTGAAAGGCGACCTTCGGGTCGCTTTTTTTTTACCTTTAAAAAAGCCCCCTTTTCGGCATCTTCTTCATTCATTTCAGAACGTTTCAATGAAATACTGTCGGCAATTGAAGACAGTTTTATCGTGTTCTGCCTCACTCCGCCTATAAACTGTTCAACCCTTGCCCCAAGCGGCCTCGGGGTAGTTTTCATTGAAAAATATGTAGTAATCCGACCGGCTAACGGGTTACTTTTGTCACTTAAACTGGATTTGTCAGGTGCCTATGTCTAACAGCGCATTAAGCGTCGTGATCCTTGCCGCGGGCAAGGGCACACGCATGTATTCCAATCTTCCCAAAGTGCTGCATCCTCTCGCCGGAAAAGCGATGGTTCAGCACGTCATCGACGCAGCCACGCGACTTGGCGCCAACAACGTGCATCTGGTTTACGGCCACGGCGCAGACCTGCTGAAGCAGAATCTGGCGGGCAACGAGTTGAACTGGGTGTTGCAGGCCGAGCAACTGGGCACCGGCCACGCAATGCAGCAGGCCGCGCCGCACTTTGCCGATGACGAAGACGTCCTGATGCTTTACGGCGACGTGCCGCTGATTTCCGTCGAGACGCTGGAAAAACTGCTGGCTGCCAAACCTGAAGGCGGTATTGGCCTGTTGACGGTCAAGCTGGATAACCCAACCGGCTATGGCCGCATCGTGCGTGAAAACGGCGCGGTGGTGGGCATTATCGAGCAGAAAGATGCGTCGTCCGAGCAGCTGGAAATCAACGAAATCAACACCGGTATTCTGGTAGCAAACGGCGCGTCGTTTAAACGCTGGCTGAGTCAGCTGTCGAACAACAACGCGCAGGGCGAATTCTACATCACCGATATTATCGCGATGGCGCACGCCGAGGGGCATCAAATCGCCACCGTGCATCCCGCGCGATTAAGCGAAGTTGAAGGCGTGAACAACCGTCTGCAACTGTCGCGTCTCGAGCGCGCCTATCAGCAGGAGCAGGCCGAAAGCCTGTTGCTGGCGGGCGTGATGCTGATGGACCCTTCCCGCTTTGACCTGCGCGGCGAGCTGTCGCACGGCATCGACGTCAACATCGACGTCAACGTGGTGATTGAAGGCAAGGTAAAATTAGGCAATCGCGTCACTGTCGGCGCGGGCTGTGTGCTGAAAGACTGCGTGATCGGCGATGACTGCGTGATCAGCCCTTATAGCGTGTTCGACGGCGCGAATTTGCAGGCAGAATGCACCGTTGGACCCTTCGCCCGTTTGCGTCCCGGCGCAGAGCTGGGTCAGGGCGCGCACGTCGGCAACTTTGTCGAGCTGAAAAAAGCCCGTCTTGGCGTGGGTTCGAAAGCCGGACACCTCAGCTATCTCGGCGATGCAGTCATTGGCGACAACGTTAACATCGGCGCGGGCACTATCACCTGCAACTATGACGGCGTGAACAAGTCGCAAACGGTCATTGGCGACAACGTGTTTGTCGGCTCCGATACCCAGCTGATTGCGCCTGTCACCGTCGGCAACGACGTGACTATCGCCGCTGGTACCACCATCACGCGCGACGTGGCGGAAGGTGGATTAGTGATAAGCCGCGTGACGCAGGTTCACAAGCCTGACTGGAAGCGTCCGCTGAAACGCTCTTCGTAATTTATTGAAAGCGTAGAAAAGGCAGGTGTGATTCGCACCTGTCTTTTAGTTTTTACTCACTAACGTTTAATTTTCACATCATGATTATGATGAACGCATGATTATGATGAACGATTGTGTTTTGCCCTGCCTTTCTCCTGATGCAAAAGCCTTCAATTGAAGGTAGGGCAAAACATAATAATCCCCGTCTCTACAAGGCTCGGGGAAACCGCACGGCGTGTTCGCACGACCGCCGCGGCTATCAATCAGGTCAAGGCATCAAAAAAGGTCTGTAAACAGATCTTCTATAGGAATAAAACCCATGTGTGGAATTGTTGGCGCAGTAGCGCAACGCGATATTGCTGAAATTCTGTTGGAAGGCTTGCGCCGTCTTGAGTACCGCGGCTATGACTCTGCCGGTTTGGCAGTGGTGGATAACGAAGGCCATATGGGCCGTCTGCGCCGCGTAGGCAAGGTGCAGATGCTGGCCGAGGCGCTCGACGAGCATCCGCTGCAAGGCGGCACCGGCATCGCGCATACCCGTTGGGCAACCCACGGCGAACCTTCCGAAGCAAACGCGCACCCGCACGTTTCCGACTATATTGCCGTGGTGCATAACGGCATTATCGAAAACTTCGAGCCGCTGCGCGTGCAGCTGATCGAACGCGGCTATCGTTTTGCTTCACAAACCGATACTGAAGTTATCGCGCATCTGGTGCATTGGGAGCTGTCGCAGGGCGGCACGCTGCTTGAAGCCGTGCTGCGCGTTATTCCTCAGCTGCGCGGCGCTTACGGCACCGTGGTGATGGATAAACGCGACCCTTCCGTGCTGGTGGCCGCGCGTTCCGGCAGTCCGCTGGTGATTGGCCGTGGCGTGGGTGAAAACTTTATCGCCTCCGATCAGCTGGCGCTGCTGCCTGTGACTCGTCGTTTCATGTTCCTGGAAGAAGGCGACGTGGCAGAAGTTAGACGCCGCGAAGTTAACGTGTTTGATAAACACGGCAAGCCGGTCGAACGTGCAGAAATCGAATCCAAAGTGCAGTACGACGCGGGCGATAAAGGCGCGTATCGTCACTACATGCAAAAAGAGATCTACGAACAGCCACAGGCGATTAAAAATACGCTGGAAGGCCGTTTCGAGCATGGCAAAATCAATCTGAGCGAGTTGGGTCCCGATGCCGACGCGCTGCTGGCCAAGGTTCAGCACGTGCAGATCATCGCCTGCGGCACCTCGTATCACTCCGGTATGGTCGCGCGTTACTGGTTCGAAGCACTGGCCGGCGTGCCGTGCGACGTAGAAATTGCCTCCGAATTCCGCTATCGCAAATCCGCCGTGCGTCCGGGCAGCCTGATCATCACGCTCTCCCAGTCTGGCGAAACTGCCGATACGCTAGCCGCGCTGCGCCTTTCCAAAGAGCTGGGTTACCTCGGCTCGCTGGCGGTGTGTAACGTTGCAGGCTCGTCGCTGGTACGTGAATCCGACTTGGCGCTGATGACCAAAGCCGGCACTGAAATCGGCGTGGCGTCGACCAAGGCTTTCACCACTCAGCTGACCGTTCTGCTGATGCTGGTGGCGCGCGTTGGTCGCTTGAAAGGCATGAGCGAGCAGGTTGAGCACGACATCGTGCACGGTTTGCAGGCGCTGCCTGCGCGAATCGAGCAGATGCTGTCGCTGGATAAAACCATCGAAGCGCTGGCCGAAGATTTCTCCGACAAGCATCACGCCCTGTTCCTTGGCCGTGGCGATCAATATCCGATCGCGATGGAAGGCGCGCTGAAGCTGAAAGAAGTCTCTTATATTCACGCCGAAGCCTATGCCGCCGGTGAGCTGAAGCACGGCCCGCTGGCGCTGATTGATGCCGACATGCCGGTCATCGTTGTGGCACCTAACAACGAGCTGCTCGAAAAGCTGAAATCTAACATTGAAGAAGTGCGCGCACGCGGCGGTCAGCTCTACGTCTTCGCCGATCAGGACACCGGTTTCATCGACAGCGACGGCATGAAGATTATCCAGCTGCCGCACGTCGAAGAGATCGTAGCCCCGATTTTCTACACCGTGCCGTTACAGCTGCTCTCTTATCACGTCGCGCTTATCAAAGGCACCGACGTCGATCAGCCACGTAACCTGGCAAAATCGGTGACGGTGGAATAACGTTTTGATTCTCTAAAACGTCTACCACTAAAACGTCTACAAAAAGTCCGGCCACGCTGTTACCAGCCCGCCGGACTTTTTTATGGCAAAATCAAGCAAGCGGGTCTCTTTCTGGCGAGCCATTTTTAATTTCTGGCATTTTTATTTTACTCGTGAGATATCAGCTGATTTACAGCGCCAAGCTTTTTATCAAGTTGGCACATTAGGTTTTTGGAGTATACAGGAGTAATGTAAAGCTTAGGCCAAATAACCCCATAAAGGTCAGTGATTGAATTTAATTAAAGTCTTTCAGTGCTTTTAAATTATTAAAGATTAAAAGGTTAGATAAGTATAGGTATTAATGATTTAAAAGGAACCTCCCATCTTGAATTTATGTATTTTCCTTTTTAATGAATAACTAATTAAAAATAAGAAGGAGCAAATATAAAGAGGAACGTTATGACTAAGAACTTAACCGAATCACTATATGACAGACAAAACATTCTCAATAATCCTTATGCTTTGGAGAAGGCAGAGCAGTATCTGTCTCTGGGCGGAGTCATGTTTGATGGTGAAACAGTATTCACTAAACAACAGGTTATGGATTTATTTGAGATTAGCGATAGGACGATAGAACGGTATTTATCTACCCACTTTAAAGAATTAAAAGATAACGGCTATCAAGTGCTTAAAGGAGATAAACTCAAATTATTCAAGAGGATAATGCATGGTTCCGACATGGGTGACGGTACCAAAACCAGTGTGTTAAGTGTTTTTTCCTTTCGCGCTGTATTGAATTTTTCCATGCTTTTAACAGATAGCGAACGCGCAAAAGCACTTCGTTCCCGCGTATTAGATATTGTGATCGACGTAATGGCGGAGCGTGCAGGTGGGCATACTAAGTTCATTAATCAACGTGATGAAAACTATTTACTGGCAGCTTTTCAGGAAGATAATTATCGGCAGCATTTCATTGATGCGCTGGACAACTATGTAGAGGGTAATAAATGGATGTACGGCCGATTTACCAATCTTATCTATCAAAGCATTTTTCACGAAAACGCGACCGAGTACAAAAAGATCTTAAAGCTCGCGAATGACGATAAAATTCGCGACACCATGTACGCTGAGGTTTTAAACCTTATTGCAAGTTTTGAAGCGGGTATAGCTCATGAGCTTCAACAAGCCAGTACTCTTAAAGCGCGTAAATTGTCTCAAAAAGAAGCCATGGTTTTGTTCGCAAGTTTTGAGCAACATCCCTTATTTCACCCACTAATTCTTGATGCCAGAACCAAAATGGCCAGTCGAGATATGTGTTTTCGTGATGCGTTACATGAAAAGCTTGAAGCTTATATAAAATCTGTACCCCAAGCAGATTTTGAGCGTTTTCTTGGTGAGAAAAGTAAATCGTTGCAAGAACAGCTTAGTCATACAGATACTTTAGCCGTATTCAAACGCCTAAAAGATCGTTGATAAGATGGAAGAAAAGCTTATAAGGTTTTTCTATTTTGATGTGGTATACGCCGTCAAAGTTCATGACTGGATCATTCAACATTCAGGAGGTTTAGCAGGTATAAAGGATTTAGGTCAACTGGAAAGTCCTTTAGAGCATATTCAAAATGAAAAATATTATCCTGAAATTGAAGATAAATTGACCCATTTAGTGTTTGCTATCAATAAAAATCATGCTTTCAATGATGGGAATAAACGTTCATCACTTGCGCTCGGAGCCTATTTTTTAGAGATTAATGGGTTCGATTATCTTGTACAGCATTTTGTCCATGAAATGGAGAATATAGCTGTTTGGGTTGCCGATAATATAATAGATAAAAATCTTTTATATCAAATTATTATCTCAATTCTTTATGAAGATGATTATTGCGAATCTTTAAAGCTAGCGATAGTTGAAGCAGTCCAGGTTACCGAAAAATAACAAAGATATTTAATTATTCTTATCAATTATTTAATCAATGATTACTCAAATAAATTCACTAAAGGGCTTAATCATAAAGTCCGGCCACGCTGTTATCAGCCCGCCGGACTTTTTTTATGGCAAAATCACGCAAGCGGGTCTCTTTCTGGCGAGCCATTTTTTAGTGGAGTGAAGATGAGGAAGTCAAAAAACAGTCGTGACTGGGTCGATTTGCGCCGAGATAACGAAACCGGCATCGAAAGCGTACACGCCCATTTTTGTGGGCACGCCTACGACCCTCACGACCACGACGAAATGCTGGTGGGCGTGACACAGGAAGGGTTGCAGCGTTTTAACTGCCATCGAAAGCTTCATACCAGCAGCCCGGGCAAAGCTATCCTCATTGAACCGGGCGTGGTCCACGACGGCCACGCGCCGACGCCCGAAGGCTTCACCTACACCATGCTTTATCTTCCTCAGGCGTGGCTTAACGGCATGTTACAACAGCGAAAACTCGGCGATGCTTCGACCCTTCAGTCAGCATTTCGCTACACTCTTACCGACGATCTTTTCTTGAATACGGCGATTCAGCAGGCGTTTAATGCCGTGCATTATGGCGAAGGCAGACTGGCGCGCGACGAAAGTCTGGATAGGCTCATCGATTTACTTTCCCGCCATATCTCGACAGAAATTATCACCCCGTCGAACGAAGCCTACAGTCAGATGATGCAGATAAAAGAGTATCTGCACGACGGAATGAGCCAGGATATGGGGCTGGATGAGATTGCTCGTTATGCCGGTATCAACCGTTTTCGACTAACCCGCCAGTTTCAGAAATTTTTTGGACAATCGCCGCATGCCTATCTGGTCCGGCTGCGGCTGCGCACGGCGCGCGTCTTGTTATCACAGGGAATGAGCCCCGCGCTGGTGGCCGCGCAGGTGGGTTTCGCCGATCAAAGCCATCTGGGCCGCTGGTTTCAGCGCGCTTATCGAATCACTCCGCTGGCTTATCAACAACAGTGCTCAAACGTTCTATACCGTTAGCCGTACGTTTAACGAAAATGATTTCTTAGGTTAACCAAGGAGATCGTGAACGATGTTTGATACAAAAGTGGCGCTTATTATCCGCGATGATTTGGCCGTGTGGCAGCGTCTAAACGTGGCCGCATTTCTCGCGACGGGCATTGCCTCTGCCGCGCCCGACGCCATGGGCGAGCCCTATATTGACGGCAAGGGAAATCGCTACGGCAACATGCTGGGTCAGCCCATGCTGGCGTTCGAGGCCGATTTACACGGCTTGCAGGCCGCGCACCGCAAAGGCCTTGAGCGCGAATTAACCCTAATCCCGTATGTTCAGGCGATGTTTTCAACCGGCTGTGACGAAGATAACCGGCAGGCATTTTTGGCGGAGGATGCCGACAGCCTGAATTTGGTTGGACTCGCGATCAGAGGGCCTAAAAAGGCGGTAGATAAGGCGATAAAAGGCCTGCAACTGCACAAATAACTCGAGGCTCAGATAACGTACCTGCCAATGCCGCAATCCTTCGCGGCAACTTTTGATAATTTTTTTACTTCACAAATCACGATTTTTTGACGTGTTCGGCTTAAAGATTACCCTCGGATTTCATTCAATAATTCAGGATGACTATCAAGAACACGAAGCAGTTTTATCGTGGAGGGATGTGGTTGAGCCATACCTTTTTCATAGCGAGAAAAGGCATTTATGCCCCCACCAAAAATTTCGCTGGCTTCCTTCTGAGTGAGCTCCAACTTTTTTCTCACCTTTATGATGAATTCTGGCTCAACAGTTATCGCAATGATACTTGCCTTAAAAGCTTTAATCTTAGACTGGTATGCCATGGCCTGTTCGCGATCCATGCTGACTTCACCACAGGCGGGGCAATGCTCCCCCTCTGCTTCGATTCGTGTTTTTTGTCCTCGAAATGAATAAGGGACTTTCCTGATCCCAAATTCAAGACTTGCACCGCCACATACGGAACATTTCATATTATTTCTCCTTGAATGAGACGATCAAAACGTCGTTGAAAACGGTGATTTTTAAATAGACGACACCGCATTTTAATTTAGGTCGATACACATCTTGCCAAACCGTGTAATCACTATAAGTTGTCATACTCTTGAAAAAGTCGCTCATTTTCAGTTGATTAATGACTTCACATATATCATCAAACGTAAGGCCTAACTCTTCGGCACCGTTTATTGCCGTATTAGTCGCTCTTATTTTGCCTGCTGCTACCATTGATTGAACAACATGGAGGCGAGTATGAGGCGTTTTCTTTTCCATGCCTGCTCTTTTTTTAAGCTGAGGTGATAGTAACCTAAAAGGTTATTTTTCATCAAGCGAAACTAACCTATTAGGTTAGTTGTGAGTGTCAGCAATGCCGCTGACGTTTTACAGAAGGAAGTTAGTTTTAACGAAGGAGATAGAGAGAAGGGCACAAAGTGTGGGGCTTTGACGGTATCTCAAGACGTTAATGGCTTCATAAAGCCGCCATTATCCTCTAAAGCCGCAAGTTCAATCCCGATACGATTCTCGTTTGTAAGCGGATTATTATTGCCGCAATCCCTCGCGGCAACGTTGGGTCATCTTCTATAGCGTTAAGATTTTTTGCCGTGTTCGGCGGCTTTGTCGAGCGCGGCGATCACGATGCTGGGGGTGAGAACCTGTGGCAGGACTTCAGGTTTTCCGCCGTCGGCGGGATAGACGACATACAGCGGCAGGCCGCCGCGGCCAAAGTCGCTCAGCGCCTGCTCGACGTCGGGATTGTACTTGGTCGAATCGGCGACCATATAAATGGTGTCGGTGCGGGCCATCGCCGCTTTTACCGACTGCGTGGACAACGACGTGCGCTCATTCACCTGACAGGTGATGCACCACGAGGCGGTAAAGTCGACAAACACGGGTTTGCCCTGACCTTTTATCGCGTCAACATTTTGCGGTGACCATGCCACTTTAGCGGCCGTTTCAGAAACATCAGCCGTTTCAGGCGCGCTGGTGGCGGTTTTAATATTTGCCAGCGGCGGCACAATCAACAAGATGAATACGGCGGTGGTGAGGTGCAGCGCCCAGTGGCGTCGGCCCATCATTTGGCGTTTCTGCGCCATGCCATACAGCCAGGCGGCGAAGCTCAGCAAAATACAGCAGGCCAGAATTCCGGCCAGCGCCATTGATCCCGCCTGTCGCTCCAAGACCCAGATAAGCCACGCCACGGCACCCAGCATCGGGAAGGCCAAGCCGTGTTTCAAGGTGACCATCCACGCGCCCGGCGCAGGTAACACGCGCGCCAGCACCGGGAAAAAGGAGATCAGGGTGAAAGGCGCGGCGAAGCCAAGCGCGAGAGCGATAAAGATGATGAGGCTAACCGCCGGAGGCTGCGTCAGCGCGTAACCCACGGCGCTCGCCATAAATGGCGCGCTGCACGGCGTAGCGACGATAATCGCCAATGCGCCAGTCAGGGCGGATCCGGTCAGACCGCCTCGTCCGCCGCCAACTTCCCCCACTTTTTGCACCGAAAGGCCGACTTCAAACAGGCCAAAAAGGTTAAGTGCCGACGCCAGCATCACCAGCACCAGCAGCGCAATTACCAGCGGCGACTGCAACTGAAAGCCCCAGCCAACGGCCGATCCGCCCGATCGCGCCAGCAGCAATATGCCCGCCAGCAGGAACATGGTCACGACAACGCCGACCAGAAATGCCAGACCTTCCGCCCTGGCCTGCGCGGGTTTGTCGTGATGGCGAATCAGGCTCAGCGCCTTCAGCGAGATCACGGGGAAAACGCACGGCATTAAATTGAGAATAATGCCGCCGAGAAAAGCGGCGAGCAGGGCTGTCAGCATGATTAACCTTTTTGCATGAGAGAATTAAGACCTAAATCGACACGTTAAGCCGGATTGGCCTGACGATATTTCTTAACGGCATCCATCGCTTTCTGAATGTGCGCATCCGGATTTTTATCGGTATAGCTGAGCAGGATTTTGCCGTCCGGCGCTATCACGTAAGAGGTGCGATCAGACAGCGTGGTGCCTTTGGCCTGCATGGTGTTTTTATATTCTGCGGCCACTTTTGCGCCCGGATCGGCGGCCACGGTAAATTTGTCGCGACATTCCAGCTGCGAGAATTTGGCAATTTGTTCAACATTACCCGCCGTCACGCCAATGACCGTCGCACCCTGTTTGGTGAATTCGTCGGTGGCTTCGGCGAAGTCGTGCGCTTCCAGCGTACAGCCCGCGCTAAAGGCCGCAGGGAAGAAATAGAGCACCACAGGGCCTTTTTGCAGCGCCTGCTGGAGTGAAAAGGTGGTCGATTTACCGGCCAGCGCGGCGTCGAGCTTGAAATCAGGCGCTTTTTCACCCACCTGGAGTGCGGCGAAGGCCGAGGTCACAGGCAGAGTCAGTCCAAGAACGGCGGCAACAGCCAGCGTGGCAAAAGTGCTTTTCATACGCATTATTATTTCTCCGTTGTGAGTCAGGCGACGCGCCCGCTGTCCTTAACCCTAGGTTCATTGAAAGAAAATGAAAGGGTGCGCTCAAAATAAACTTTTTTTACGCCATTTTATTCATTCTGAAAGCGGGTAATGTATAGTCCGCACTTTACGGAGGAACCATGCTGACCAATCAATCAATACGTCTCAACAAATACATTAGCGAGAGCGGCATCTGCTCTCGTCGCGATGCCGATCGTTATGTCGAACAGGGCAACGTTTTCATTAATGGCAAGCGTGCCGCCGTCGGCGATCAGGTATTTCCTGGAGATGTAGTGAAAGTTAACGGTCAGCTTATCGAGCCGCGCGATGAAGAAGACTTGGTGCTGATCGCGTTAAATAAGCCCGTAGGCATTATTACCACCATGGAAGAAGGTGAACGGGATAATATTAGCGACTTTGTTAACCACAGCAAGCGCGTCTTCCCGATAGGTCGTTTGGACAAAGATTCGCAGGGGCTGATTTTCCTGACCAATCACGGCGATCTGGTGAACAAAATCCTTCGCGCCGGGAACAACCACGAAAAAGAGTACGTGGTGACGGTGAATAAGCCGGTAACCGACGAATTTATTCAGGGCATGAGCGCGGGCGTTCCGATGCTCGGCACGGTGACCAAAAAATGCAAAGTGAAGAAAGAAGCGCCGTTTGTCTTTCGGATCACGCTGGTTCAGGGGCTTAACCGCCAGATTCGCCGGATGTGTAAACACTTTGGCTTTGAAGTCACCAAGCTTGAGCGTACGCGCATCATGAACGTCAATCTGAAAGGCCTGCCGCTAGGCGAATGGCGCGACCTGACCGACGATGAGCTGATCGAGCTATTCAAGCTGATTGAGAACTCCTCTTCCGAAGATAAACCGGCAAAAAAAGCGGCCCCTAAAGCCGTTGCCGTGAAAAAGCCAAGCATCAAGAAGCCGAGCGTGGCTGAAAAGCCTGACGGTAACGCCGCCTCTCGCAAGCGTTTTGTCCAGCCGGGACGCAAGAAAAAAGGCCGTTAATTCAGCCAATTAATTTAGCTTCTTAGGCATCAAAAAAGAGTCCGGTTTGCGCCTCAACACGCAACCCGGACTTTTTTTATGCTTAAAGCGCCGCGGTTTTTAATGCTTAGAGCGCCGCTATTTTTAATGCTTACAGTGCTGCTTTATGAGCAGCGAGCCAATCGCGGAACGGCTGCGGTTTACGGCCCGTAAGATGCTCGAAATCGCCGGTCACTTCAGCCACGCGATCCGCAGCGGTATTGGCGTCGAACGAGGCAAAAATCTGCGCCACCGGCTCGGGTACACCGGCATGGACCATTCCGTCCACCAGCGCCTGCACGGGAACCTGCACCACGTCCAGCGGCTTGTTCACGGCTTCGCTCACCGCGGCGGCAATCTCGACCTTGGTCAAAGACTCTGCGCCAGAGAGCGTATAAACGTTTTTACCCGCTTCCTGACCCGCCAAAACCGTGGCCGCCGCAAGGGCCAGATCGTCACGGGCAATGTCGGCGCTGCCTTTGCCTTCATCGGCGGTGTACCACTTTCCGCTCGCCAGCGCGGGTGGCAGAGACATAAACAGATTCTCGAAATACCAGTGATTGCGTAACACGGTCCAGCCAGACAGGCTGCTGGCGGCGAGCGCGCGTTCGGTTCCTTCATGGTCAGGCGCTATCAGCAGCGGCGCGCCTTCTGGATTCGGCGCCGAGGTATAAACCACGTGTTTAACGTTCGCCTCGGCAAAGCCTTTGATCGCGTTTTGATGCTGCTCGAGTCGACGGCCCGGGCGGTCCAGCGTGTCGGTGCTGATCAACAGCGCGCGTTCGACGTCAGCGAAGGCCGGGTTAAATGTCTCGGGTTTTTCAAAATCCAGCTCGCGAGTTACTACGCCTTTTTCCGCCCATGTCGCCAGATTGGCAGGATTGCGGCTGGCCGCCACGATACGGCTTGCGGGCACCGACAGGGTTTCAATCAAGTGTTTCAACACGGCCTGACCAAATTTTCCTGACGCGCCGGTCACTAAAATCAAGTTACGGTTGGAATTTATAGGATTCATAAAAGAACTCCGAGGTTGTCGTTTAGGTGTTTAAACTTTAGACTAGTACCGCACTTAAAAGAAGTACGTACAAAAATGTTAGTGAGGTGAAAATGACAAATTTAGCGAAAACAATGCCCGAGCCTGAAAAAGACAACCTGACGGACAAGATTCGGCGCGGCGAACTGACCACCAAAGAGTGTCCTTCGCGAGAAGTGTTAAACCACGTAACCAGCCTGTGGGGCGTGCTGTGCCTGATTGCGTTGCGCGATGGAACCTTGCGTTTCAGTGAGTTACGCCGCAAAGCAACGGGTGTGAGTGAGAGAATGCTGGCACTGACGCTGCAACGGCTCGAGCAGGATGGCTTTGTGCGCCGAACCGCGTTTCCCGTGATTCCGCCTCACGTGGTTTACGATCTCACGCCGCTGGGTGAAGGCGTGGCCGCGCATGTCGCGACGCTGGCCGACTGGATAGAAGAAAATCTTCATCAGGTCATGGACGCAAAACAGCAGCACGACGAGCGGCAGCAAGACTAGTGATTGAAAAGGAGATGTTCAGCGTCTGCATTTCCTTTTTAACTCATCTATTTTATTTCCCTCGAGCCTTTCTTACTTCTTACTTCTTACTTCTTACTTCTTACTTCTTATTCTCTCCTCGCGCTCTCCAAAAAAACAATTGCTGAAATAACGCTAAAAAAGTGTTTTATGATATTTATTGCGCCAATTATTTTATAAGGTTGTCACGACGATTATTTGCGGCTGTTTATATCACGCTATTTTGATTAAAAAAGTAGGAGCAATCATTCCCGTGAATAATAGATGCTTAATAAATCCGTAAAATTTATAAAATAACCATCACCTCCTATTAACGGTTTAAATAATTGTCATTCTTTTGCCTGTTTATTTTCAAGGGAATTCGGCGTGGCCGAGGGCGCAATTTTACGCTCCCGGAAATTTCTCCAGTAATGGGAATATCATGAATATTCAAAATAGCTTTTTACAACAAAGTTCCAGTGAACGCGATCCGCTGCTGTTAGTGCTAAAGCAGAGCCAACAATATGACGTGAGAATTACCCGCGTAAATCAGCGAGAACTTACCGACAGTTACGGTAAAACGCTCTACGATTTCGCCTCGTGTAATTATTTGGGTTTTGACTGCGAGCAGGAAAAACTCCTCGATCGAGGCGTGCAGGCGGCGAGAGAGTTCGGCATGCACACCAGCCGCGCGCGATTAATGGGTTATCACGAGCTGTTTACCCACGTTGAACAGAAACTGGCGAAATTTATTGGTGCAGAAGAGACGCTGCTTTTTCCGAATACTACGCTCACCAGCATCGGCATTATTCCGGCACTGATACAAAAAGGTGACCTGATCCTGCTCGACAAGGCCGCGCACGCCACGATGTATCAGGCGGCGCAAATGGCCCGTGATAAAGGTGCGATTTTAAAAAGCTTTCCGCAGGGCGACATGTTGGCGCTCGAAACGCTACTGAAAACGCATCAACACTGCCCGCGAAAAATGGTCTGCGTCGACGGGGTTTACAGCATGACGGGCGACTACGCCGACTTGCCCGGCCTCATTCCGCTGGTGGAATATTACAACGCGCTGCTGTACATCGACGACGGCCACGGCTTCGGCTTTATCGGCGAGCAGCCCGATGCCGAACACCCGTACGGCAAGCACGGCAATGGCGCGATTAACTATTGCGGCGCCTCTTCCGCCAATACGATGTACGTCGCGGGCACGGCCAAAGGTTTGGCGGCCAGCGCGGCCTTTGCCGCCGTCACCCCCGAGATGAAAGAGTCTCTGATGGCCTACGCCAAGCCGCTCGATTATACCCATCCCTCGACGCCGTTTTGCCTGGGCGTGCTGGATGCCGCCCTCGATCTGCTGCCGAAAATTGGCGAAGCGCGCCGTGCCGAAGTTTATCGGCTTACTCGAATGCTGGTCGACGGCCTGCGCGGGCTGGGTTTTCACGTCATGACCCAAACGCTGTTTCCGATTATTTCCGTTTGGGCTGGCAACACGCAGACGCTGATTACTGCTTCTAAATACCTGTATCAGCACGGCATTTTTCTCACTGCCTGCCCTTATCCGACCATGCCAAAAGGGAAAGAGGCGCTGCGCATTACGGTGACGGCGCTCAATACGCCACGGCAAATCGATCATCTACTCACTCTGTTTGCCGATATCAAGCAGCAGTGGATGCGCGCGGGCGTGGCCTTGCAGCCCGAAGGAGTAACAGATGCTGATGTGTGAAGAAATGATGCCCGATAGCGTCGAGAAATTTTATGGCCAAAACAACGGCTGGCGCATGTTCGATGGCAGAATGTTAACGCCCGACGTCGCGGATTTTTTGATTGAAGAGAAGCGCGCCGTGGCGGCCTATCTCGAGAAATCGGCCGGCACGCTGCATCAGTTTCTGGAAATTGGCTGCGGTTATGGGCGCTATCTGCACGTCGCGCTCAAACACGGGGTGAACTATCGCGGAATCGAGCTGGTCAAGTGGTTGGCCGAGCTCGGAAAAGTTCGCGTCAGCGCCTGCTCGTTACCGCCAAACTGTAGCGCGCAAATAGAACACCTTTCGGCTGAACATCTGCACTGCGTCTTTCCCAATCCAGAGAGCCTGCTCGCCGACAAATGCTGCGTCTTCTTTCCTTTCAACTGCTTTGGCAATTTACGTTCTCCCCGAAAGGTACTGAGCGAGCTTAACGGACGAAACGTCGAGGTGATCATCTCCAACTTTTCCTGTAGTGAAGAGGCGACGCAGGCCAGGCTTCGCTATTACGCCAAGTGCGGCTGCACCGAATTGAGCCGCCAGCAGAATGCCGCTGGAATGCAGATCTCCTCCTGCGAATCCTTGCAATCGCTCGCCTATCGGCACGAAAGCCTCGAGGTATTAATGAATGAGTTTGGTTTCCGATTAACCCAACGGCTTTCTCTATCTTCACTTGGCAGCCTGTTTTTCTTTTCTCCTTTCAGAATTCCCGAGCCGGAAATTTCACCCAGATTGCCCACCTCGCATGAGCGTTTTCTGTTGCAGGGATTCATTGAAGAGCCGCAATGCGTTGAAGAAGATAAAAGTCATGCCCTGATGGGACATATTAAGTCCGTCGCGTGGGGCGTGGCGAAAAACGCGGGCATGCTTTCGGTATATGTTCACGACGTCGGATGGACCGCGGGCGGGCTGGCGTGGTTGACCTCCTCATCAATAAACGATAACGCGTTAGCGCAAATCGCCACCGGCACGATTTCACAGGTGGTTGAATGTCGCCAGCTTCCCGGCACCGTCAATGTGTTGATTAATACTTATTAGGTGGCTCTATGTCTTTAAAAAATAGCGTGCAGTTAATCAATGCCGTAACGCTCTCTGAAATGATGGCCGACTCTTTACGTGAATTTTCCAGCAAGACCGCCATTATTTACGGTGAGGAAAGCTACAGTTATCGCGATATAGAAAGACTCGGTCAGCAGTTTTTCTGTTATTACCAAACGTGCGGAATGAAAAAGGGCGATCATATTGGCCTGCTTGCCGATGTATCGCCGTTGGCCATTGGTGCGATGCTGGGCGCGTTATATGCAGGGCTGATTTATATCCCCATTAATATTCACGCGCCTGCTGCTTGGGTCAGTCATTTAAAAGAGACGGCGGCGTTAAAACATATTCTGGTGCAGCGGCGTTATTTAGGCCTCACGCAAACTCTGGTCGATAAAGATGAGATCTCCATTCTCGAAGAGATAAGATTTCCGGAAAATGCCTTACTGACCGCGCCGGTTATTGAGAAAAATATCAGCGACAACGTGGCCTATATTCTCTACACCTCAGGTTCAACCGGCGTGCCGAAGGGCATTATGATCACCCACCGTAACGCCTGCTCGTTTATCGGCTGGATGAAAAAAGCGTTTAACATAAGCGCCAGAGACCGGATTTTCAGCCGTGCGCCGCTGCAATTCGACCTGTCCGTTTTTGACATTTTCACCACGCTGCTCAGCGGCGCCAGCTTAATTATCGTGCCGGAAAATTTTGAAAACACGCCCAAAAACGTCGTGAGTTTTATGCGCGACAAGGCCGTCAGCGTGGTTTACACGGTGCCTTCGGCCTATATTCGCTGGTTGGGGAAAGGCGAGCTGGAACGCGGCATCCCGAGCCTGCGCACCCTGCTTTACGCCGGAGAACCTTTTTCGCCTGCGTGGCTTAAGCGCGTTATGGATTGCCTGCCCGGCACGCAGGTGGCGAACATTTATGGTCCGACCGAAACCAATATTGTCACTTGTCAGCAGGTAGCGTTGCCTTTCGACGAGTCCGACAGTATTCCGATTGGCTTTCCGGTCGATGATGCAGAAATTTATATCGTCGACGATGACCTCAACGCGCTGCCCGCAGGCGAAATCGGCGAGATTTTAGTGCGCGGCAGCACGGTTTTTGCGGGCTATTTCAATGCGCCGGCGTTGACGGCGCAAAAGCTGATTCAAAGCCCTTTTCACGATTATCCGACGCGGGTTTTCCGCACGGGCGATTACGGTTACATCAACGAGAAGGGGGAAATCGTTTATAAAGGCAGAATCGATAATCTGGTGAAAACGCGCGGCTATCGGGTGGAGTTGGGCGAGGTGGAAAACGCCTTTTCCTGCATTGAAGAGGTTGCGGAAGTGGCGATAGTTGCGTTGCCGCACGAAAAATATGGCGCGTCGCTTCACGCTTGCCTGAGCCTCAGGTCAGCTAGCGGCGAGGTAAACCCTGTTAACGACTCTTTTTCAACCCCCGCGCTGTCATCTATTCAGCATAAAGCGGCGCTTTTATTGCCCGATTATATGTTGCCGTATGATTTCACCGTCATGGATGAACTGCCGAAAACGGCGACCGGAAAGATCGATCGCGTGCTGCTAACGCGGCAATGTGGCGCGAAATAGCAGGCGTTGAGCGAGAATTAAGGCCGGAAAAAGCGCAAAACGGCCGCGCTGACGGTTTTTTGCGCGTTGTCACAAAACTGTCATATAAACTACATTTAACTGTCACCAAATTGTCCTATTTTCCTCCTGTGCCAAACACTTTACTCAGCTTCGACCTGCGTCGAAAAATAATACCACCGGAGTGGAATATGAAACTGATGCGTAACACCGTCGCCGGGATTGTGGCAGCGACCTTCTCTTTAACCGCTATCTCTGCATTTGCAGCCACCAATTTAACCGGCGCGGGCGGTACGTTCCCTGCGCCAGTGTATGCCAAATGGGCAGATGCCTACCAGAAAGCCACCGGCGTTCAGGTTAACTATCAGGGCATCGGTTCTTCCGGCGGCGTAAAGCAGATTATCGCCAAAACCGTTGATTTCGGTGCATCCGACGCGCCAATGAGCGATGCCGATCTCGAGAAAAACGGCCTGTTCCAGTTCCCTACCGTGATCGGTGGCGTGGTGCTGGCAGTCAATATTCCCGGTGTGAAATCGGGCGAATTAACCCTCGACGGCAAAGCGCTGGGCGACATCTATCTTGGCAAAATCAAGAAGTGGAATGACCCTGAAATCACCAAGCTGAACCCGAACGTTAAACTGCCAGACACCAACATCGCCGTGGTTCGCCGCGCCGACGGTTCAGGCACCTCTTTCGTGTTCACCAGCTATCTCTCTAAAGCCAACGCCGACTGGAAAAGCTCTATCGGCATCGGCACCACCGTTAACTGGCCGGTCGGTTTAGGCGGCAAAGGCAATGACGGCGTGGCCGCGTTCGTTCAGCGTCTGCCGGGTTCCATCGGGTATGTTGAATACGCTTACGCCAAGCAAAACAACCTGACTTACACCAAGCTGGTGGATGCCAACGGTAAAGCCATCGCCCCTTCTGAAGCCTCCTTCAGTGCGGCCGCGAAAGGCGCAGACTGGAGCAAGACCTTTGCTCAGGATCTGACTTTCCAGAAAGGCGATAACGCGTGGCCAATCTCTTCCACCACCTTTATTCTGGTCTACAAACAGCAGCAGAATGCCGAGAAGGGCGCTGAAGTGCTGAAGTTCTTCGACTGGGCGTATAAAAACGGCGACCAGCTGACCACCGGTCTGGATTACGCTTCTCTGCCAGACTCCGTGGTTTCACAGATTCAAACCGCGTGGAAGAGCAATATCAAAGACAGCAGCGGCAAAGCGCTTAACTAAGTTGCCTTGCTTGAAACGGTAGCCGTGCGAGTCCTGATTTTTCAGGGCAAGCCGGCTACCGTGCCAATGATTTTGGCTTAGCGTTCAAGTGAGATAAAGTACCCGACTTCTGTCTCATGCTCTTTCGCTAACATTCTGGCGGCAGAGAAATAAATCTGAAAAGAAGAGAGTGTTATGGCTGCAAAAACGCCGTCCATCAAAGCACCAGGCAAGCACGGTGACCTCATTTTCGGCGCGCTGGTTAAACTGGCTGCGCTGATTGTGCTATTCCTGCTTGGCGGGATCATCGTTTCACTGTTTATTTCTTCCCTGCCAAGCATGGAAAAGTTTGGTTTCTCTTTCCTGTGGAATAAAACCTGGGACGTGCCCAACGAGCAATTCGGGGCGCTGGTGCCGATTTACGGCACGATTGTCACCTCGATTATCGCCCTGCTGATTGCGGTTCCGGTCAGTTTTGGTATCTCGCTGTTTCTGACCGAGCTGGCGCCTAACTGGCTGAAACGCCCTCTTGGGATCGCTATCGAACTGCTGGCGGCCATCCCGAGTATCGTTTACGGCATGTGGGGCCTGTTTGTCTTTGCGCCGCTGTTTGCGACCTACTTCCAGACGCCGGTGGGCGACGTGCTGTCGGGCATTCCGATTGTCGGCGCGCTGTTTGCCGGTCCGGGTTTTGGTATCGGGATTCTGGCCGCAGGCGTGATCCTTGCCATCATGATCATCCCTTATATCGCCTCCGTCATGCGCGACGTGTTCGAGCAAACGCCGGTGATGATGAAAGAGTCGGCCTACGGCATCGGCTGTACGACGTGGGAAGTTATCTGGCGCATCGTTTTACCGTTTACTAAAAACGGCGTGATCGGCGGCGTCATGCTGGGCCTTGGCCGCGCGCTGGGTGAAACCATGGCGGTGACCTTTATTATCGGTAACACCTACCAGCTCGACAGCGCGTCGCTGTATATGCCGGGCAACAGTATTACCTCGGCACTGGCCAACGAATTTGCCGAAGCGGCCTCGGGCCTGCATACCTCGGCGTTGATGGAGCTGGGCCTGATCCTGTTCGTGATCACCTTTATCGTGTTGGCGCTCTCAAAGCTGATGATCCTGCGTCTGGCCAAGAAGGAAGGGCGTTAAGATGGCAACTCTTGAAATGCAAAGTAATGACGCGCTGTTTGAATCGCGTCGCAAACGTCAGGCCTGGCGTCGCCAGAAAAACCGTATCGCGCTGCTGTTATCGATGGCGACCATGGTTTTCGGCCTGTTCTGGCTGGTGTGGATCCTGTTTACCACGGTGACCAAAGGCATCGACGGCATGTCGTGGGCGCTGTTTACCGAAAATACCCCGCCACCGAATACGGCGGGCGGCGGTTTGGCGAACGCCATCGCGGGCAGCGGCCTGCTTATCCTCTGGTCTACCGTGATTGGTACGCCGCTCGGCATTCTTGCCGGGGTTTATCTGGCGGAATATGGCCGCAAATCCTGGCTGGCCGAGGTGATTCGCTTTATCAACGACATTCTACTGTCGGCACCTTCGATAGTCGTGGGCCTGTTTGTTTACACTATCGTGGTCGCGAAAATGGGTCACTTCTCGGGCTGGGCGGGCATTCTTGCGCTCGCACTGTTGCAGGTGCCGATTGTTATCCGTACCACCGAAAACATGCTCAAACTGGTGCCGGACAGCCTGCGTGAAGCCGCTTACGCGCTGGGTACGCCAAAATGGAAGATGATTTCCGCCATTACCTTGAAGGCGTCGGTGTCGGGAATTATCACGGGCGTGCTGCTGGCTATCGCGCGTATTGCCGGTGAAACCGCGCCGCTGCTGTTTACTTCGCTCTCCAACCAATTCTGGAGTACCGACCTGTCGCAGCCTATCGCCAACCTCCCGGTCACCATATTTAAATTTGCCATGAGTCCGTTTGCGGAATGGCAAGGTTTGGCCTGGGCCGGCGTATTGCTGATTACTGTCTGTGTGCTGCTGCTGAATATCATGGCTCGTGTGATCTTCGCCAAGAAAAAGCAGTAATAACAAAAAATTTTGATTAAAGAGAGATGTCTTAATGAGTCGAATGACTGATGCATCCAACAGTAAAATCCAGGTCCGCGATCTGAATTTCTATTACGGCAAATTCCACGCGCTGAAAAATATCACGCTGGATATCGCCAAAAATGAAGTTACGGCGTTTATCGGCCCGTCTGGCTGTGGTAAATCGACGCTGCTGCGCACGTTAAACAAGATGTACCAGCTTTATCCTGACCAGCGCGCCGAGGGCGAAATTTTGCTGGATGGCGAAAATATTCTGGTCGACAAGCAGGACATCGCCCTGCTGCGCGCCAAGGTCGGCATGGTATTCCAGAAGCCGACACCGTTCCCGATGTCGATTTACGACAACATTGCCTTCGGCGTGCGCCTGTTTGAAAAGCTGTCGCGTACCGACATGGACGAACGCGTGCAGTGGGCGCTGACCAAAGCCGCGCTGTGGAACGAGTCAAAAGACAAGCTGCATCAGAGCGGTTACAGCCTTTCCGGCGGCCAGCAGCAGCGTTTGTGCATCGCGCGCGGCATCGCGATTCGCCCTGACGTGCTGCTGCTCGACGAACCGTGCTCCGCGCTGGACCCTATTTCTACCGGCCGCATTGAAGAGCTGATCACCGAGCTGAAATCCGATTACACCGTGGTTATCGTGACGCACAACATGCAGCAGGCGGCGCGCTGCTCGGATCGCACGGCGTTTATGTATCTTGGCGAGCTTATCGAATATACCGATACAGACACCTTGTTCACCTCACCTGGTCAGAAACAGACTGAGGACTACATCACCGGCCGCTACGGTTGAGGAAGAAAAATGGATAATTTAAATCTAAATAAACATATTTCTGCGCAATTCAACGCCGAGCTGGAGCACATCCGTACGCAGGTGTTGGCGATGGGCGGGTTGGTCGAGCAGCAACTGACCGATGCGATTACCGCGATGCAGAATCAGGATACCGTGCTTGCCGAGCGGGTGATCAAAGGCGACGACAAGGTCAACATGATGGAAGTCGCGATTGACGAAGCCTGCGTGCGTATCATCGCCAAACGTCAGCCGACGGCCAGCGATCTACGCATGGTGATGGCGATTATCAAGACCATTTCCGAGCTTGAGCGTATTGGTGACGTGGCCGATAAAATCTGCCGCACGGCGCTGGAGAAATTCACCCATCTGCATCAGCCGCTGCTGGTAAGCCTGGAGTCGCTGGGTCGTCACACGGTGCAGATGCTGCACGACGTGCTCGACGCCTTTGCGCGCATGGATCTCGACGAAGCGATCCGTGTGTATCGCGAAGACAAGAAGGTCGATCAGGAATATGAGGGCATCGTGCGTCAGCTGATGACGTATATGATGGAAGACCCGCGCACCATTCCCAGCATCCTGACGGCGCTGTTCTGCGCGCGCTCTATCGAGCGTATCGGCGATCGCTGCCAGAATATTTGCGAAATTATCTTCTACTTCGTGAAAGGACAAGATTTCCGTCACGTCGGCGGCGACGCGCTCGAAAAGCTGCTGGTTAATGAGAAAACTAATAACGAAAAAGAGGGCGACGTGAAAAAGGCGGACTAATTTTTACGCCCGTTTCGCTTCAATCCCACAATAAAAAAGCCCGATAAGCGATTATCGGGCTTTTTTTTGGCTGCGCTAGATTATAAGCTCAGTCATTGTTATATCAGCGCTATATCATCGCTATATCATCAAATAGCGCAGCGCGACCATCACCGCTAGCTGGCGATAGTGCGCGGTTTGCGTGTCCAGCTCTTCCGGATTTTCAAACAGCGCGCCAAAGGTGTACTGGTTGGCGACCTGATGCACGCAAAGGCTGCTGATCAGCCGGTGAACGTCGCGCGCCTGCGCATCTTCTTTGAAAAGATGACTCTTCTTGCCGCGCTCGAGAATATCGTCGAGCAGCGTCAGCGCCGTCTGGTTCAGCTGACGGATGTTGGTCGACTGACGAATAAAGCGGCCGCGCAGCATGTTTTCGGTGGAGACAATGCGGATAAACTCCGGATGCGCCACGTGAAAATCGAAGCTCGCTTCCACCAGCTTGACGATAGCTTCGGCAGGCGGATAGGCCGAGAGATCCAGCTCAAGCTCGTGTTTTCGCAGGCAGCGATAAACGTGCTCCAGCACCTGCAAATAGAGCGCCTCTTTCGTTTTAAAATGGTAAACCACCATGCGTTTGGTGGTTTCCGCGTTGGTCGCGATGTTTTCCATCCGAGCGCCCATTAATCCGGACTCGGCAAACTCGTTAAGCGCGCTGTCAAAAATACGCTGCTTGAGGCCTATAGGATCGTTCTTGCGCCCCGTCGTTTGGGGACTTTGGCTAGTCAGCGTCTTCTCCTTAACGAAACCTGTGTTGTCTTTCAAAAAGGTTACCCTCGAGAAGTTGAATCAGAATTAAATAACTTATTAATATTTTAATAATGAAAGTGATGAAGCGTCAGCTTAACGCGAGTCTCAACCCTCATTGCTTGAGGATAGTGTAGCCTTTTTCTCGCCACAGGACGGCAAGCTGCTGCATATCGTCGAAAGTCGTCACTAATGGATGGTCAATCGGCGGATTGTGCGGATCGGCGCAGTAATAATATACCGGAATACCCGCGGCGATGCCTGCCTGCACGCCCGCGACGGAATCTTCAACCAGAATACAGGAAGAGATAGAAACCTGCATTTTATCAGCAGCATGGTAGAGCAAAGTCGGATCGGGCTTCCAGCGTTGCAGGTCATAGCCGCTAAAGAGGCGATCGCCCATAAAAGGCAGCAGGCCAGTTAAGCCAAGCGAATGCTGCATTTTGCTGACCGGACCGTTCGACACCACGCACATCGGCACGCTGATGGACTCGAGCAGCGCCTTGGCTCCCTCGATAGGTTCCAGCTTTTCATCAAACAAGCGGGCAACGTGCTGACGGAAAACCACCTCCATCTCTTCTTTACTCGCCTTTAATCCGTGCTGCGCATTGATGATTTCAATGATTTCGTACAGCTTGACGCCTTTGTACTTTTTGAACATTTCATCATAAGACACCGTGACGCCAAAATGGGCGAACATCAGCACGTAGGCCTCGCAGCACAGTCGTTCGCTGTCGACCAGCGTACCATCACAGTCAAAGAAAACGCATTCAATCCGGGGCATATTTCGTCCTTTTCTCGAGTTATCGCTCAGTGTATGTCTTGGTGTCGCGGACTATCTTACAGAAGAAGAGGCGCGGTTCCGACCTCTGTGACTCGGTAAAGATTCGATTAATTGCGCGTAGCGAAGCAGCTTAACGGTGCACTTCATCCGAAAGCGTGGTTAAAAAATGACAATCCGCAATAAAAAGCAGCAGATTCATCTCATTCAGCCCCCTATTTGGTATAGGATAGCGGCCGAATGATTTTCCCTTTTGGAACTCGCTAATGAGCACACCACACAACAACGCCAGCGCCGGGCAAGGACTGTTAGAGCGCGTGTTTAAACTAAGCCAGCACGGCACCACGCTGAAAACTGAAACCGTCGCCGGTTTTACCACCTTCCTGACCATGGTGTACATCGTCTTCGTCAACCCGCAAATCCTCGGGATTGCAGGCATGGACAAGCAGGCCGTCTTTGTTACCACTTGCCTGATTGCCGCGTTCGGCAGCATTTTGATGGGGCTGATTGCCAACCTTCCGGTCGCGCTGGCACCGGCGATGGGCCTTAACGCCTTCTTCGCCTTTGTCGTCGTGGGCGCGATGGGCATTTCGTGGCAGACCGGCATGGGCGCGATTTTCTGGGGCGCGGTCGGGCTATTCCTGCTGACTATTTTCCGCGTGCGTTACTGGATGATAGCCAATATTCCGGCCAGCCTGAGGATTGGTATCACCAGCGGGATTGGGCTGTTTATCGCCATGATGGGGCTGAAAAACGCTGGGATCGTGGTGGCGAATCCTGACACGCTGGTCTCTATCGGCCATCTGACGTCTCACACCGTGCTGCTCGGCGCGCTGGGCTTCTTTATTATCGCCATTCTGGCCGCGCGTAACGTGCATGCCGCCGTGCTGATTTCTATCGTAATCACTACTCTGATTGGCTGGGCGCTGGGCGACGTTCACTATGCCGGTATCTGGTCGATGCCGCCGAGCGTGACTTCCGTCGTAGGACAGGTGGATATCAAGGGCGCGCTGAACGTCGGTTTGGCCGGCGTTATCTTCTCCTTTATGCTGGTGAACCTGTTTGACTCGTCGGGCACGCTGATTGGCGTCACCGATAAAGCAGGCTTAACGGACAGCAAAGGCAAATTCCCGCAGATGAAGCAGGCGCTGTTTGTCGACAGCCTCAGCTCCGTGGCGGGTTCGTTCATCGGCACCTCATCCGTGACGGCTTACATTGAAAGCTGCTCGGGCGTGTCGATTGGCGGCCGCACCGGCTTAACCGCCGTGGTGACCGGCATTCTGTTCCTGTTAGTCATCTTCATCTCGCCGCTGGCGGGCATGGTGCCAGGCTACGCTGCCGCCGGTGCGCTGATTTATGTTGGCGTGCTGATGACGTCAAGCCTGGCGCGCGTAACGTGGGACGATTTAACCGAAGCCGTGCCTGCGTTCGTAACCGCCGTGATGATGCCGTTTAGTTTCTCGATAACCGAAGGCATCGCGTTAGGCTTTATCTCTTACGTGGTGATGAAGCTGGGCAGCGGCCGCTGGAGAGAGATCAGCCCGTGCGTGATCGTCGTTACGCTGCTGTTTGTATTGAAGATTGTCTTTATCGACAATAAGTAATATCAAAGATAATTGAAGATCTGGCCTCGAGCTATGTCTTGAGGCCGCTAATATTATTTGGCCGGCGGCAAGCTGGTAAATTTCATAAAGTGCAATGAATCGACCTGCTGCTGGGCGGAGAAAGTGCGTCCGCGAAGGAAATTTTCGTCTGGCGTGTAGTGCCAGCAGATCATTCGTTGAACGGCAGGGGCGTGGGCGCAAGACCAGATGTCGGCGTCTTCAATATCACTTAAAACCTGTAGATTGGCGGTAATGCTGGAGCGTAATCGGCCCGAGGTGGGATTAAGAATCAGGCTATCGGAGGCGATGTCGCTCAGACCGGAAATTTTATGCACGCTTTGGCGGATGCATTCCAGCTGCAAGGCGGCCTCGTTGGGGTCGGATTGCATTGTTATCCAGGTTTTTTCAACCGCCGATAGCGCCGATTGGCGCGCCTGATGCAAGGGCGTGCGGGCGTGCAGAATCTCGAGATCTAGGCCGACTTTTCCCTCGCTACTCAACATCACACCAATCGTATTGCCAGCATAGGCGAGGCTAAAATCGGGCAGGCCGCTACTGGCAAAGCACGGCCTTCCGCTCGGCAGCGTCACGACCTGTGGCAATTTCGTGGTGCCATAAAGATAAAACATCAACTCTGCCAGCAGCACGCGTCCGTGAATAAATCGGGTGCGCAGCTTGGGGAGCAGGGTGTTGGCGAACGTCAGCACCTCGGCGGGCAGGCGTTCGGTATTCGGCTCGCTCTCCGTGGTAACCCATCTTGCAAAGTGGCACGCCATTGTTCACTCCCTGAGTAATGGTCCGTACAGCGTTTGAATGAAAGTCCGCTCATAGTACGATCTTCATGCGGATTCGCTAAATAACTTGTCAGGAGAAAAATCCTATAAGGGGGGATTAAGGTGAATAAGCCGTTTTTAATAGCCGCGTAGCCCTTAAATTAGCGCCTACTCGGTAGCTTTATTCAGAACAGAAAATAATTAGCCGCTTGATGGGGATCATTGAAGGATTATATAAGGGGCAGGTAAGCGCTAATTAAGGTTATTCATTACCTATTTTAGTGTACTTTGCGGATGAGATTAAATATCGTCCAAAAAGGAGAAGGTATGTACGGAAGCAGCAGTTGCCATACTAATATAAAATATAATCCAGGTTATATCTCAATAGATACAATAAAAAAACATTACAGCAACAAAACTAATTTAGCGCACAGCGTGGCGGGTGTTAATTCTCACGTTCGTGCCTCACCAGAAAGTAATGCTTATGCCATGCCCTTTTTATCGCTCGATGACAATGAACGGGTTTATCGTCACTGCGAAACGCCGCTTAAAAATAAAAAACAGTTCACGGCCGTTAAAATATTCGCCGCTATAGCCGCAGTGACCCTGCTCAGTGGCGGGGCTGCCTATGCTATCAATCGAAAATTTCTAGCTGGGGCGGGAAATAACCGATTGAATAATAATGATTTAGTGCGAGAAAAACGCGATTTCATCTCTCCTCCTGTGGAAGAGGGCTGGGTATCCGTGGATTTTCTGCGTATGGATGCCAAAGGTCACGGCACTAGCTTCAAGGCAGAGGCAAGAGCCAGATTAGGGTTGTGGACAATACAGCAGCGAGAGCTTTCCTCTACCAGAAGCAATGAAGTAAATAAGATAACTATTCAAGTTAAGAAAACTCAGCTTTTAAAAATCAAGGCTCGTATCGAAGAATATATAAAGCACTCAATCACTGATTTTGATGAGACCATCGCACAAAAGGAAAGTTGGCTAAAAAATGGTGCCTCAGATCCTGAACAAATCTTGATGATGGAAAACCGTATCACGACTTATAAAGAAGGCAGGGCTGAAATAAAAAAACTGCACGACGATATTAATAAGATTGTGGATAGTCGAAAAGATGGCTTCAAGGTTAAGGTGCGAGAACTAATGAAAGTATTCGAGGGTTTTTCAAAAAAATATACTGTGGCGATGATTAAAAATAACGCGTTTTCTTTCGACCTGCAAAACTTGACTAGCCTCGGCCAATATTTAGAAGAGACGATGACCCAGCTGCAAAAGCTGCGGGGCTAAAACTTTTAAGCACTTACTCGTTGATCAAATATTTTGTGAGTAAGTGCTTACTTTTAACCTTTGTAATTGCCGATCATTTGCCGATACAGAAGCTGGAGAAAATACGGCCCAACAGGTCGTCAGAGCTGAATTCGCCGGTGATTTCGCTAAGCGATTGCTGGGAAAGACGCAGCTCTTCAGCCAGTAATTCACCGGCCCACGCGCCTAACAGCTGATCTTTACCCTGCAACAGGTGCTGCGCCGCCTCTTCAAGCGCCTGCAAGTGACGACGACGCGCCAGGAAGCCGCCTTCCATGTTCTGGTTAAAGCCCATGCTCTCTTTAAGATGGTCGCGCAGCAGGTCGATGCCGTCGCCGGTACGGGCCGAAAGGCGAATAAGTGAGTGACCATTTACTTCGCTCTTACCCAAGGTCTCACCGGTAATGTCTGCTTTATTTCGCACCACAATAATCGGCAGCGACGCCGGAAGGCGAGCCATAAACTCAGGCCAGATTTCAGCGGGCTCGGTTGCGGCGGTGGTGGTGCCATCAACCATAAACAGCACGGTGTCCGCCTGTTCAATCTCGTTCCACGCGCGTTCAATGCCGATACGTTCAACTTCATCGCTGGCTTCGCGTAAACCGGCGGTGTCGATGATGTGCAGCGGCATGCCGTCGATATGAATGTGCTCGCGCAAGACGTCGCGCGTGGTGCCCGCAATATCGGTCACAATCGCGGCTTCACGCCCTGCTAACGCATTAAGAAGGCTAGACTTGCCGGCGTTTGGCCGCCCTGCAATCACCACTTTCATCCCTTCACGCAGCAGGCTGCCCTGACGCGCTTCGGCACGCACTGAATTCAGGTCGCCGATCACCGCATTCAGCTGCGCTTCGATTTTGCCGTCGGAAAGGAAGTCGATTTCCTCATCGGGGAAGTCAATCGCCGCTTCGACATAGATGCGCAGGTTAGTAAGTGCTTCCACCAGATGATTAATGCGTAACGAGAACGCGCCCTGCAGCGAGTTAACGGCAGAACGCGCCGCCTGCTCGGAGCTGGCGTCGATCAGGTCGGCAATCGCCTCGGCCTGCGCCAAATCCAGCTTGTCGTTGAGAAACGCGCGCTCGGAAAACTCGCCCGGCCGCGCGATACGCAGGCCCGGAATCGCCAGAATACGTCGGATCAGCAGGTCGAGGATAACCGGCCCGCCGTGACCTTGCAGCTCGAGTACGTCTTCGCCGGTAAAGGAGTTCGGACCCGGGAACCAGAGGGCAATGCCCTGATCCAGCGTGCTGCCGTCGGCATCGCGAAAGGGCAGGTAATCGGCATAGCGCGGCTTGGGCAGCTTGCCCAGAATTTCCTGCGCGGCAAGGCTGGCAGCCCGACCGGAGATGCGCACAATACCGACGCCGCCGCGGCCTGGCGGCGTAGCTTGAGCAACGATAGTGTCTGACGTATTCATAGAATTCTCTGCGTTTTTAGCTAAAAAAGAAGGCGGTCAATTGACCGCCTTCCTGTACACCTATTATACCGTATTATTTACGGTAAACGTCGTTAACGTTTAGGCTTTCTTCTTGTCGCGGCTGTGAAGACCACGTTTTTCCAGGCCGCGATAAATCAGCTGCTGCTGGAGAATGGTAACCAGGTTGCTGACGATGTAGTAGCACACCAGGCCAGACGGGAACCACAGGAAGAACACGGTAAAGATAACCGGCATAAAGGTCATGATCTTCTGCTGCATCGGGTCAGTGACGGTGGTCGGCGACATCTTCTGAATGAAGAACATCGTGATACCCATCATTACCGGCAGAATGTAGTACGGGTCTTGCGCTGACAGGTCATGGATCCAGAGGATAAACGGCGCGTGGCGCAGTTCAATGGAACCAGACAGCATGTAATACAGCGCCAGGAAGATTGGCATCTGGATTACCAGCGGCAGACAGCCACCCAGCGGGTTAACTTTCTCTGACTTGTACAGCGCCATCATTTCCTGACTCATGCGCTGTTTGTCATCACCAATGCGCTCACGCATCGCGGCCAGTTTCGGCTGCAGCATACGCATTTTCGCCATCGACGTATATTGCGCACGGGTCAGTGGGTACATGATACCGCGCACGATAAAGGTGATGATGATAATGGAGAAGCCCCAGTTACCGATAAAGCTGTGGATGAACTTCAGCAGCTTGAACAGCGGCTGAGAGATGAACCACAACCAGCCGTAGTCAACCGTCAGGTCAAGGTGAGGCGCGATGGCGGCCATCTTGTCCTGAATTTCCGGGCCAACCCACAGCGTGGAGGCAACCTGCTGCTGTGCGCCAGGCTGAACAACAAATGGTGCGCCTTTAAAGCCGATAGAGGCGATGCCGTTGCTGTTGTTGGTATAGAAAGTGTTGCTGTCTTTCGCCGACGGGATCCACGCGGTAGCAAAGTACTGCTGCAACATGGCAACCCAACCGCCCTGCGTAGTGACATTCAGATTTTCGTCTTTATCAAACGCGTATTTCTGATATTTGTCATCGCTGGAAGAGTAAGCCGCGCCGCGATAAGTGTGCAGAGCAAAGTTGTTGCTCCCGGTATCACGATGCTTAGGCAGCTCGACGGTTTGCTTCAGCTGACCAAACTGGGTCAGGTCCAGCGGAGCCGACGTGGTGTTGTTGATGTTGTACTCAACGCTCACCGCGTATGCGCCACGCTTGATAACAAAAGTCTTGGTATAAACTGCGCCGTTCTGAGCCTTGTAGGTCATCGGGATACGCAGTTCGGTCTGACCTTCACCCAGGGTAAAGTTTTCCTGGCTGGTGGTGTACAGAGGACGTTCACCGTTAGCCGGGTTATCAGGACCGTTTTTGCCTGTCAGACCGCTTTGAGCCTGATAAACGAAATTAGGAGAGGTTTCGAGCAGCTGGAATGGAGCCGTAGATTTCAGCGCTACCGGGTATTGAGTCAACAGCGCCTGCTCGATATCGCCACCACGGGTATTGATGGTTAACGAGAGGACGTCGGTATTGACGGTGATCAGTTTGCCCTGTCCGCTTCCAGGAACAGCCTGGTTGGCAGCATCACCGGTGGCTGTGTTCGCAGTCTGTTGCGTGGTCTGATTGGCTGGTTGCGGAGCGTGGTCCGTTTGCCAGGCCTGCCAGATCATGAAAGACACGAACAGCAGAGCGATGAGGAAAAGATTGCGTTGCGAATCCATCGTTAATGTTCTCTGTTATTGTCGGTTTTCGGCGGTACGGGGTCATCACCACCTGGGTTTAAAGGATGGCATTTTAATACGCGCTTCAGCGTCAACCAACTGCCTTTTACCATGCCAAAACGACCAATTGCCTCAATACCGTATTGAGAGCAGGTTGGTCGAAAACGACAATGAGGCCCAAGCATTGGGCTGATTACCAGTTGATACCCGCGTATCAAGGCAATCAGGATGCGGGAGCCTGTCGGCAATGTCGACGCCATAATTTCTCCAACGCTTCCGTTAACGCACGGTTATCGAGATCGGCTACCCCTTTTTTCACCAGCACGACAAAATCCATAGACGGCAGCGCATGCTGATTCAACCGGAAGCTTTCGCGGGTTAGGCGTTTTATCCGATTTCTTTCATGAGCGCGTTTGACATGTTTTTTTGCGACGGTGAGACCGATGCGGGGATGCCCCAGCTCGTTCAGGCGGCCAAGGATGGTGATTTGAGGCGTGCCGGCCCGTTGTGGCTGCTGGAAGACGAAAGTGAAATGACGGGGAGTTAACAAACGTAACTCCCTGGGAAAAGCTAGCTTAACCACTAAACAGGTTAGCTTTTATTACTTAGAAGCAGACAGACGGGTACGGCCTTTCGCGCGACGGCGAGCCAGAACCTGACGACCATTCTTGGTGGCCATACGAGCACGGAAACCGTGGCTACGGTTGCGCTTCAGTACGGACGGTTGGAAAGTGCGTTTCATGGCGATTTCTACCTAAACTTAAAATTAAAACTGATCAGTAAACGCGTGGGCTGTCGGTGCAGAAGCAGCCGATGCCTTTGTCGCAACATATAAAGAAGCGGGATTGTAATAATTGTACAGTCCTGAGTCAATTTACATTGCTAGAAAGCGCGCCTAAATGTTTACCAAATATTCCCGTGGTCACCAATGACCATCAGGAGCATGGGCATCACACGTAGGGCTGAGGATTATACGGACTCTTGCCCAAATCGCAAGGATCGCCGCTTGATCCTTGAACATTCCTTGAGCGTTGCCGATGTGATCGCGGTTGAAAACCTGTGAATGAGCTGTCGAGAAAACTTATTTTATTGTGCAAAGGGCGAGACAGCCTCCTACTATTCATACTGTCGGCGAATCTTGTTCACGCGATATGCCCTGCCTGTGGATAAAAAGGATCTATTCTGTGAGGAAGGGGAGGATCTCTGTCGCGGTTTGCGTTATGATCCGCCATTCCCGATCGCGATCCGTCCCGGATGGCCGATCGGCTTGTAGATTTTTTAAACAAAACTTATAGCCGACAAAAAACCGTACAAATCGGTTCACACGTCGCTTTCGGTCGCTGACAGGGTGACCCAAAGACATCTCCTCACTATTTATCACTTACTCTACGGTTTTATCCCGTGGCGTAGCTGTAAATGTGCGAGCGAGGCGTGTGTCTAAAATCATGATTTAAAAATATCCTGATCCTTTTTCTTTTTTGGTCTTGTTCGAGTGGAGTCCGCCGTGTCACTTTCGCTTTGGCAGCAGTGTCTTGCCAGATTGCAGGATGAGTTACCTGCCACAGAATTCAGTATGTGGATACGCCCTTTGCAGGCGGAATTGAGTGACAACACTTTGGCTCTGTATGCGCCAAACCGTTTTGTCCTCGATTGGGTGCGTGACAAATACTTAAACAACATTAACGGTCTGTTGAACGATTTTTGTGGCACGGATGCGCCTTTGTTACGTTTCGAGGTTGGCAGCAAGCCCATGGTTCAGCGCGTGAATGAAACCGTGGCTGCTACCGTGAGTTCTCCGGTTGCGGCGCGAACGCTGCCGCGTGCTGCGCCCTCTCGTCCAAGCTGGGACAGCTCGCCGGCTCAGCCGGAGCTCTCCTATCGCTCCAACGTCAACCCCAAGCACACTTTCGACAACTTCGTCGAAGGTAAGTCTAACCAGCTTGCGCGCGCGGCTGCTCGCCAGGTGGCAGACAACCCGGGCGGCGCCTATAACCCTCTCTTCCTTTATGGCGGCACCGGTTTGGGTAAAACCCACCTGTTGCACGCGGTAGGTAACGGGATTATGGCCCGCAAGGCGAATGCAAAGGTGGTTTACATGCATTCCGAACGTTTCGTGCAGGACATGGTGAAAGCCCTGCAAAATAACGCCATTGAAGAGTTCAAGCGTTACTACCGTTCGGTCGATGCCCTGCTTATCGATGACATTCAGTTTTTTGCCAATAAAGAGCGTTCGCAGGAGGAGTTTTTCCATACCTTCAACGCCCTGCTCGAAGGCAATCAGCAGATAATCCTGACCTCCGACCGTTATCCGAAAGAGATTAACGGCGTTGAAGACCGCCTGAAGTCCCGCTTCGGCTGGGGTCTTACCGTCGCGATTGAACCGCCAGAGCTGGAAACCCGCGTGGCGATCCTGATGAAAAAGGCCGACGAAAACGACATTCGCCTGCCGGGTGAAGTCGCGTTCTTTATTGCCAAGCGCCTGCGTTCCAACGTGCGTGAGCTCGAAGGCGCACTGAACCGCGTGATAGCCAACGCCAACTTTACCGGCCGTGCCATCACTATCGACTTCGTGCGCGAGGCGCTGCGTGACCTGCTGGCTCTGCAGGAAAAGCTGGTGACCATCGATAATATCCAGAAAACGGTCGCCGAGTATTATAAGATCAAGGTTGCCGACCTGCTCTCCAAACGGCGCTCCCGTTCGGTGGCCCGTCCTCGTCAAATGGCGATGGCGCTGGCGAAAGAGCTCACCAACCACAGCCTGCCAGAAATCGGCGATGCGTTCGGTGGTCGAGACCATACTACGGTGTTGCACGCCTGCCGAAAAATCGAGCAGCTGCGTGAAGAGAGCCATGACATCAAAGAAGATTTCTCTAACTTAATCAGGACACTATCCTCCTAGCGCTATGAAATTTATTGTTGAACGTGAGCATTTGCTGAAACCACTGCAACAGGTCAGTAGCCCACTGGGTGGACGACCGACACTGCCTATTCTCGGAAACCTGCTGCTGAAGGTTTCGGAAGGCGCGTTACTGTTGACCGGTACCGATCTTGAAATGGAGATGGTCGCGAAAGTGGCGCTGTCCCAGCCTCATGACGTCGGTGCAACGACCGTGCCGGCGCGTAAATTCTTTGATATCTGCCGTGGATTGCCGGAAGGCGCGGAGATTTCCGTGACCCTCGAAGGCGAGCGCATGCTGGTGCGTTCTGGCCGCAGCCGTTTCTCGCTCTCTACGCTGCCCGCGACCGATTTCCCGAATCTCGACGACTGGCAGAGTGAAGTTGAATTTACCCTGCCGCAGGCGACGCTGAAACGTCTGATTGAAGCCACGCAGTTTTCAATGGCACATCAGGACGTTCGCTACTATTTAAACGGCATGCTGTTCGAAACCGAAGGTGAAGAGCTGCGTACTGTCGCGACCGACGGCCACCGTCTGGCCGTGTGTTCAATGCCGATCGGCCAATCTTTGCCGTCGCATTCGGTGATTGTCCCGCGTAAAGGCGTGATGGAGCTGGTTCGCCTGCTCGACGGCGGCGATTCGCTGTTGCAGCTGCAAATCGGCAGCAACAATATTCGCGCCCACGTCGGCGACTTTATCTTTACGTCCAAGCTGGTTGATGGCCGTTTCCCTGATTATCGCCGCGTATTGCCGAAGAATCCCGACAAAACGCTGCAAGCCGGTTGTGATCTGCTCAAGCAGGCATTTGCCCGCGCGGCCATTCTCTCCAACGAGAAATTCCGCGGCGTGCGCCTGTACGTGAGCCAGAATCAGCTGAAAATCACGGCAAATAACCCAGAGCAGGAAGAAGCCGAAGAAATTCTGGACGTCGCCTACGACGGCACGGAAATGGAAATCGGCTTTAACGTCAGCTACGTGCTCGACGTACTCAACGCGCTGAAGTGCGAAGAAGTACGCCTGCTGCTGACCGACTCGGTTTCCAGCGTGCAAATCGAAGACGCAGCCAGCAAAAGTGCCGCCTACGTCGTCATGCCAATGCGTTTGTGATCACGTTGCGGGCTAGCTTACTTGCCATTTTGCGATTGGGCAGTGCTCGCAATGCTCACGTACTTGAGTACGCTCCGCTTGCGCCCTTGTTTGTTGGAAAAAAATAAAGCTTTATGGCTCTGACGCGATTACTGATTAAAGATTTCCGCAACATCGAGGCGGCGGATTTGACGCCGTCGCCCGGATTCAATTTTCTGGTCGGTCCCAACGGTAGCGGTAAAACCAGCGTGCTCGAGGCGGTCTATACGCTTGGGCATGGCCGCGCTTTTCGCAGTTTGCAGGCGGGAAGGGTGATTCGTCACGATCAGCCGGAGTTTGTGCTGCACGGCCGCATTGACGATGGCGGCGATCGCGAGCTGAGTGTCGGATTGAGCAAAACGCGGACCGGCGACAGCAAGGTCAGGATTGACGGCACTGACGGCCATAAAGTGTCGGAGCTGGCGCAGATGCTGCCGATGCAGCTGATTACGCCAGAAGGTTTTACGTTATTAAACGGTGGTCCAAAGTATCGCCGTGCTTTTTTGGACTGGGGCTGTTTTCATCACGATCCCGGTTTTTTCATCGCCTGGAGCAACCTGCGACGGTTACTCAAGCAGCGCAACGCCGCGCTGCGTCAGGTGAGTCGCTATGCGCAGATTCGCGCCTGGGATCAGGAGCTGATCCCGCTGGCCGAGCGCATCAGCGAATGGCGGGCAGAGTACAGCCAGGCAATTGCGGCTGATATTAGCGCGACCTGTGCCCAATTCCTGCCCGAGTTTGCCCTCACGTTCTCCTTCCAGCGCGGCTGGGACAAAGAAAGTGACTACGGCGAACTGCTGGAGCGCCAGTTCGAGCGCGACAGAGCCTTGACTTATACAGCATCCGGCCCGCATAAAGCCGATTTTCGCATCCGTGCCGACGGCACGCCGGTGGAGGATTTGCTTTCGCGTGGGCAGTTAAAACTGCTGATGTGCGCACTCAGATTGGCGCAGGGTGAGTTTCTCACCCGACAGAGCGGGCGGCGTTGCCTGTATCTTCTTGACGATTTTGCCTCCGAGCTGGATTCCGGCAAACGCCGGCTTTTGGCCGATCGCCTGAAAGCCACTCACGCCCAGGTTTTTGTCAGCGCAATCGGCGCTGAACAAGTAACCGATATGGTGGGTGAAAAGGGCAAGATGTTCCGCGTGGAACAAGGTAAAATAGCCGTTCTATCACAGGACTAAAAATGAGCGAGAAACGTTGATGTCGAATTCTTATGACTCCTCAAGTATCAAGGTATTAAAAGGGCTGGACGCGGTGCGTAAGCGCCCCGGCATGTATATCGGCGATACCGATGACGGCACTGGTCTGCACCACATGGTATTCGAGGTTGTGGACAACGCTATCGACGAAGCCCTCGCTGGCCACTGTAAAGAGATTCTGGTCACTATTCATGCGGATAACTCCGTATCCGTTCAGGATGACGGCCGCGGTATTCCAACCGGTATTCATGAAGAAGAAGGCATTTCTGCTGCAGAAGTGATCATGACCGTTCTTCACGCCGGCGGTAAATTTGACGATAACTCATACAAAGTGTCCGGCGGCCTGCACGGCGTGGGCGTGTCGGTAGTTAACGCCCTGTCTGAAAAGCTGGAATTGGTCATTCGTCGTGAAGGCAAAGTTCACGAGCAGACTTACGTCCACGGCGAACCGCAGAATCCGTTGAAAGTTGTCGGCGAAACTGAAGCGACCGGCACCACCGTGCGTTTCTGGCCGAGCTTCAAAACCTTCACCAACCACACCGAATTCGAGTACGACATTCTGGCGAAACGCCTGCGTGAACTGTCGTTCCTGAACTCCGGCGTGGCTATCCGCCTTCACGACAAGCGCGATGACAAACAGGATCACTTCCATTATGAAGGCGGCATCAAGGCTTTCGTGGAGTACCTGAACAAGAATAAAAACCCGATCCACCCGAATGTATTCTATTTCTCGACCGTGAAAGATGACATCGGCGTAGAAGTGGCGTTGCAGTGGAATGACGGTTTCCAGGAAAACATTTACTGCTTTACCAACAACATTCCACAGCGCGACGGCGGCACGCATCTGGTCGGTTTCCGTACCGCGATGACCCGTACGTTAAACGCGTACATGGATAAAGAAGGCTACAGCAAGAAATCGAAAATCAGCGCCACCGGTGACGACGCCCGTGAAGGCCTGATTGCCGTGGTTTCCGTGAAAGTGCCCGATCCTAAGTTCTCGTCTCAGACCAAAGACAAGCTGGTCTCGTCGGAAGTGAAATCTGCGGTTGAAACGCTGATGAACGAGAAGCTGGTGGATTATCTGATGGAAAACCCGGGCGACGCGAAAATCGTGGTCGGGAAAATCATCGATGCCGCCCGTGCGCGTGAAGCGGCGCGTAAAGCCCGTGAAATGACTCGTCGTAAAGGCGCGCTGGATTTGGCCGGTCTGCCGGGCAAACTGGCCGACTGTCAGGAACGCGACCCGGCTCGCTCCGAACTGTACCTGGTGGAGGGTGACTCTGCGGGCGGTTCTGCCAAGCAGGGACGTAACCGTAAAAACCAGGCTATCTTGCCGTTGAAAGGTAAAATCCTCAACGTCGAGAAAGCGCGTTTCGACAAAATGCTCTCCTCTCAGGAAGTGGCCACGCTGATTACGGCGCTGGGCTGCGGCATTGGTCGTGACGAATATAACCCGGATAAACTGCGCTATCACAGCATCATCATCATGACCGATGCCGACGTCGATGGTTCTCACATCCGTACGTTGCTGCTGACTTTCTTCTATCGTCAGATGCCTGAAATTGTTGAACGTGGTCACATCTTTATTGCCCAGCCGCCTTTGTATAAAGTGAAAAAAGGCAAGCAGGAACAGTACATTAAAGATGATGAGGCGATGATTCAGTATCAGATCTCCATCGCAATGGACGGCGCAACGTTGCACACTAACGCCAGCGCACCGGCCTTGGCGGGCGAGCCGCTGGAGAAACTGGTTGCCGAGCACTACGCGGTACAGAAAATGATTGGTCGCATGGAGCGTCGCTATCCGCGCGCGCTGCTGAACAATCTTATCTACCAGCCGACGTTGAGCGAAGCCTCTCTCAGCGATGAGACCAAAGTCCAGCAGTGGATTGAATCTTTGGTTGTGCTGCTTAACGAAAAAGAAGCACACGGCAGCAGCTACAGCGCGATTGTCCGCGAAAACCGCGAACGTCAGATTTTCGAAGCCGTTCTGCGCATTCGTACTCACGGCGTTGATACTGATTACGACCTCGATTTCGAGTTCGTTCACGGTGGCGAATACCGTAAGCTTTGTGCGCTGGGCGAGCAGCTTCGCGGCCTGATCGAAGAAGATGCCTTCATCGAACGTGGCGAACGTCGTCAGCCAATTACCAGCTTCGAGCAGGCGCTGGAGTGGTTGGAGAAAGAGTCGCGTCGCGGTCTGTCAATCCAGCGTTATAAAGGATTGGGCGAAATGAACCCGGAGCAGCTGTGGGAAACCACCATGGATCCCGACCAGCGTCGCATGCTGCGCGTGACCATCAAAGATGCTATCGCCGCTGACCAGCTGTTCACCACGTTAATGGGTGATGCCGTTGAACCGCGTCGCGCATTTATCGAAGAGAACGCCCTGAAAGCAGCGAATATCGATATTTAATCGCAGAGTTCTGCTGTTACTATCACTGAATCCGAAGCGGGAAATCGCTTCGGATTTTTTTTGCTTTAATTCCATGAATCTCAGGTTAAATAGCGCAGGAGCCGCAGGACTATGCCACGGATTTCAGGCACACAGCCATTACAGATTAGGGCCAATAAGAATGAAGTAAAAGGGCGTGATTTTTTCACGCTGAAAGGCAAATCTCAGCGCCTTTATCTTGAAAAGATAGACGTTTTAGAGGCGAAAAACGTCGCGAATTCACCCAGCAGCCTCTATAAAAACGCGGTAAAAGGATCAAATAGAAATTCGATTCCGACAGCCTTTTTTTCCACCGCGTTAGGGCTGGGTTTATTGGCGAATCTGCCGAGCAGGCATGCCGCAGCGCCTTTATCGGCTAAAAATGCGTTATCAAAGCCGCCAGATCGAACGCTAAAAAATCGCGATCGACTGACGTCGATACACTTACCGCAGTCATTGCCTGACTGCATGCAAAAACCTTCCTCTCAACCTTCGCGGTTTACCCAAAAATCCACGCTTTCCGCCAGAATTTTTCCCCCCTTAATTCCCTCACTTTCAAGCTTAAAAACGCAGCGTGGCTATCATCACGCACCGAAAACGCTGCCTGCAAAGCCGCCCGATGCCGACACTGTTTTCGCTTCCACCACAGAAAGTGTTCCGCCGAATTATGGCGAAGTTGTAAATCGGCGTGACGTACAGCGCGGCAGAACTAAACGACAACAGCAGGAGCGAGACGATAAATCGTCTAGAAATCAGGGCGATGAGCATTATTGGCCGCCGCTCGATGCGTTGCCTACGCCGGTTCCGCCGTTTGCACTCGAGCAAACGCGGAATGTTACAGCACCGGCCGCGGAGCATCGTTGGGAAAAGCCGTTGAAAGAGGTGATCGGCTATCTGCAAAGCCCACGAAATCTGCAAAATACGCTGCCTGCGGGCTATCCGTCGTTAGCCGCCAATCGGCTGGATACCGCGAAGTTTTACTATATAAAAGACCGCCATTCAAAAGCCGTTCATCCAAAAGCTGTTCATCCAACAGACAGTCATCAAAACGTTGAGCCTATGCGCAGCGATGAGGCGCTTGTAGAGTGGGCCAATCGGCTGTTGGATCCCGCCGCCGCGAATTATTCACTTTCCGCCGCGCACCGTTTTATTCGTCATGAAACCCTGCTGTATTATGTTAAATCAAAGATGACTGAATGGGATTTGAATGCCGCGAGCGACACGTTCGACGCCGATTTTCTGGCGACTCATCGTCAGCACAACTCCCTGAATATCCCAGAGGCGGCGGTTCAATTTTATGCTGCACAGTTTAAAAAGCCTCAACGTAAACCCGCAGAACCCTTTAAAACGCGCGATCAGGCTGGCGGATTAACGCCGTATTACGCGCAGTTTACTGGCTATTTAGCCCATCACGCCGCCGATGATGCCGCCACGCTGGTAGCGAAAACCGTTATTTTCCAGAATATTAGTCAGCTTGATTTGGAACGGCACTATGTCGCGCTGTTTTCCCTGCGGATTGGTGAGGTGGAAACCGTCTTGCTGCCCCACACGGCGTATAAAACGGAACAAACGAATTACGGCCCGTTTATTTATATTCTGAAAGGCGACTCGGGAAAGATCTATGCGGCGAGCCTGTGGGGACCCGCGCTGGTGGTCGCCGACGTTAGCGCGCTGTTTACGCCAGAGATTATCGAGACGATTAAAAAGGTCGAAGACGGCAAGCGTATTCCTGCCGCCACGCTTGAAAGCGACGCCGTTCTCGCGAAATTATGGCCCACTTTTATAGAGGGCACCGCGTCGAAAAAGCCTGTCATGGCGCGATTTGATCGCGAGATTGAGTTCAACATCACCACGCCGACGCTCAACGATTGCCTAGTCAGAATCCAGCATCAGGCGATCAACACCTATGTCGATGGCTGGCGCGACAGTAATTTGAATAAAACCACGCTGGAAAGCGTGCTCTCAATCGTGCCTTTCTTTGACGTTATTCAGCGAAAGCTGCACGATCCTGATTACCATCCGACCTTAAAAGAGCTGGCCTTTGATGTAATAGATTTGGGCATCACCTTGTTTATGTTGGGCATTCCTCTCATGAAATTGAGTCTGAGTGGTCTAAAAGCTGGCCTGCTGGCCTTGAAGGCGGGGCGCGCGGCCGGATTGATGGGCGCAATATTGCGAAACTTCGTGCTCAAGGCTATCCAGCCGACGGTCAATAAAATGGCAAAAATAACCGCGCTGGAAATCGCCGGCTTTGTGGTTCCTCCTGTTGATCTTGCGCGCTTACTGCGTAAACCCTTGCGCGCGGTGGGTCGAAAAATTCATAAAGCGGCCAGCAATCAATTGATAAGAAAGCCATTAATCAGAAAACAGCTCACAAGACGCTGTCGGCGTGCCATAGGCGGCGCCTGCCTGCCGTTTACTCAATCGGTCAATGGCTTTGATTTGAATGAATGGGAGAAATTGCTGACAAAATTGGTGAGCACGCCCGTCACCTGGCATGGCACGATATTCAACCGCCAGTATCGACACAGCTATATCAAGGCGTTCCACCAGCTCAATATTGAGCAGCAGCGCGCGATCCGCGACTGGTCGTTTATGCCCAAACAGCGGCGTTACAATAACTATCCGCGCAAAAACAGCTCGCCCGAAGGCATGGGCAATGTCAATTTCCAACTCAATGAAGAGCTAGTGAAGACTTTTCCCGATGCCACCATGCTGCGCCGCGCCGGTGACCTGAGAAATGCGCTGAGAATGCTGCCCGATCTCCCTTCGCGTCAGCGGCTGATCCGCGTGGTCGATATGCCGCTCAATAATATGCTGCGTTTCCGCGCGGGGGATATTGTCAGTAATTATCCGATCTTTATGTCGGCCTCGGCGGAAGGGCGGCTACTAAATATTGCCCTTTATCGCGGCGCGCTGTTCAACCCGAAGTGGATTAACAATCCAGATTCTGTGATTGCGGTCTATATTATCTCAGGGAAACGCGCGAAGCCGCTGATGCTGCGAGTCGCCAGTCAGGTGAAGCTCGAAAGTGAGTATCTATTTGAACAGAAAAGCTTTTTCAGGATAGAAGCCATCACCAGCCTGTGGCAGACCCATCCGGGGCGATCGCCCAAAGAAGTCTATTTTATCAGGCTGGAAGAAATTCCCTATCATCGTATATTAAACGTGAAAAATATTTTCACTGGCGACAAAGTGTCTTTATAGCCCTTTTCAGCCTCGCTTTACGGCGCACAATCGCGCTAGCATGGGAAACATCACCTTAACTCTGAGGACGCTATGGCTATTGAATTGATTGCAATTGATATGGATGGAACATTGCTCAATCCGCAGCATGAAGTCACGCCCGCTGTGAAGCAGGCGCTGTCGGCCGCCGTAAAGCAAGGGGTTCAAATCGTTCTGGCGACGGGACGACCTTTTATAGGCATCAAGCGTTACCTGCAAGAGCTGGATCTGCAACAGGAAGGATGTTATTGCATTTCCAATAACGGCGCATTAGTGCATAACGCCGCAGATGGCAGCATTGTCGCCGAAACTACGCTGGATTTTAACGATTATCTCTATTTCGAATCGTTGGCGCGTTTGCTGGGCGTGGGCTATCACGCGCTGACCTATTCCGACCTTTATACCGCCAATCAGGATATCAGCCCGTATTCTATTCACGAGGCTTATATCACCGGCATTCCGCTGCACTATCGCTCGGTTGAGCAGATGGATCGCAGCATGCGTTTCCCTAAGGTGATGATGATCGATCACCCCGAGATGCTGGACCACGCGATCACGCAAATTCCTCAGGATGCCAAAGAGCGTTACACCATCATGAAGAGTTCGCCTTATTATCTCGAAATCCTTGATAAGACGGTGAATAAAGGACAGGGCGTTAAAAAGCTGGCCGAAAAACTGGGCATCGCGCGCGAAAATATCATGACGCTGGGTGACCAGGAAAATGATATTGCGATGCTGGAATATGCCGGGTTGGGCGTGGCGATGGGCAATGCGCTGGACAGCGTAAAAGCCGTCAGCCAGTTTGTGACCAAAAATAATACCGAAGATGGCGTCGCCTTCGCGATTGATAAATTTGTGCTGAATAAGTAACTATTAAACAGATAAATACGCAATAAATAGGGAAGAACGTGGCAGGCGAAAAGCAGTTAACCTTTGATGCACGGGGTCACCAGCTGACCAATATTAATGTCTGGACCGCCGACAGCCAGTGGTTAGCCTACGACGTTCGCCCGAAAGGCAGCGAGTTTAGTGGCGCAACCATTGAGCGCATCAATATTGTCACGGGCGAAGTGGAAACCCTGTATCAGGCGACGCAGGGCGCGCACGTCGGCGTAGTGACGGTCAGCGCCGACGCCGCGCCTCGTTATGTCTTTATTCACGGACCCGAAAATCCTGACGACGGCTGGAAATATGATTTCCACCATCGTCGCGGCGTGATTCTGGACCCGAAAGCGTCTGCCACACCCGTCACGCTTGATGCGTTCGACATCACCGAGCCCTACACGGCTGGCGCATTACGCGGCGGCTCGCACGTGCACGTTTTTAGCCCCGACGGCAGCCGCGTCAGCTTTACCTACAACGACCACGTCATGCACGAGTACGACGTCGCCCAAGACCTGCGCAACGTCGGCGTCGCGCTGGCCGACAGCCCGGTTTTATCCGCTAAAAAACATCCGCGCGAATATGACGGCAGCCATTTTTGCCTGCTGGTGAGTCAAACGACCGCGACGCCACGGGCCGGAAGTGACGAAATTAATCGCGCCTATGAAGAAGGCTGGATAGGTCAGCAAGGTTATTTGAAGGCTGACGGAGAGCGTCAGCGCTGGGCGCTGGCGTTTATTGGCGACACGCTGTCGGAAAACGGAGAGAAACTGCCGGAAGTGTTTGTGGTCGATTTACCCGACGACGTGCAAGATTATCAGCAGGCGGGCGCGTTTCCGCTGCAAGGCACCGCCACGCGGCTTCCGGCGCCGCCCGCCAAGGTGAGGCAGCGCAGAATCACCTTTACCGGCGATCGCGATTTTCCGGGCCTGGTTTCCCAGCCGCGTCACTGGCTACGCGCCTCGCCCGATGGCAGCACGATCGCCTTTTTGATGAAGGATGACCACGGCATTGTGCAAGTGTGGGGCGTTTCGCCTACCGGCGGCGAGCCGTGGCAAATCAGCCGCGCGCCGTCTGCTATTCAATCGGCGTTTAACTGGCATCCGGATGGAAAGCGGCTCGCGCTACTCTGTGACAACTCGGTGATGCTGCTGACCGTTGCCAACGGCGACATGCAGCGTTTGACGGAAAGAACCGACGTGCCGCCAAGTGGCGATGCGGTGGTCGTCTCTCCAGATGGAGCGTGGGTGGCGTATATGCGCGAGATTTCCGGATTTAATCAGCTGTTCGTGACGGCCGTTCACCCATAAAAATCGCTGAACGAAGGCCGCAATCAGTTTGCGGCCGCAGGAACAGGGGGAACGTGGTTGATATCAACGCCGTGGCTCAACGCCAGGTTGTGGTCTTCGCTCGCCTTGATGCGCTCAAGCGTGCCCGGCCTGTCGCGGCGATAATAATCGTAAGGCAGTAAAAGTGTGTCCAGCGCGGCCGAAAAGGGGAGATCGACAATCAGCAGCGGCGTCATCGCCCAGCTGGTTTCATCACTGCCAATCATTCTGATATCGGCTTTAGACCCGGAATAATACCCCTGAGAATCGCCGGTGTGACTCATTACGCTTGAACAACCGCTTGCTAAAAAAGCGCATCCTGTCGCTACAGGTAATAAAAAAAATTTCTTCATCTTTAAACTCATCTCTAACTGTCGGGCTGAGGATGTTCTTTAAAACCTACAAAACAGGTTCAGAAAGTGCGTTTAAAATTGTAGTACCGATTTACGCGACTATCGTGATTATTCTTATAAATCACCGGTTAAATCGTCTATTAAATCTGGCTTTACGTCGCCTTATCTCGCCGACATTATACCGATGAGCAGGTAGACCTTTTGTAACCTAACCAACATTAATCCAAATTTTTTTGTTTTTGATGCTTGAAATCAAATTTTTCAGCACCATTTTTATCACACGACGCTGCTAAAGAATACGCCGTCAGGGTATTCGCGCGTTATCGGCTTGTCCAAATGGAAAGCCTCTATTTTTCCTCGCTGCATGTTAGGAGGCAGTATTAATGCGTAATTTCGATCTCTCTCCACTTTATCGTTCCGCCATTGGCTTCGATCGTCTATTTAATTTAATTGAATCAGGCCAGAATCAGGGCGGCGGATATCCCCCGTACAACGTTGAATTAGTTGATGAAAATCACTATCGCATCGCTATTGCGGTGGCGGGTTTTGCCGAATCCGAATTAGAGATAACCGCGCAGGACAACATGCTGGTGGTGAAAGGCGCACATACTAATCCACCGGCGGAAAGAACCTATTTATATCAGGGCATTGCCGAGCGTAATTTCGAACGTAAATTCCAGCTGGCAGAACATATTCAAATTAAATCGGCCAATCTGGCGAACGGTTTACTTTATATCGATTTACAACGCGTGGTGCCTGAAGCATCAAAACCGCGTCGCATTGAAATAATTTAATACTTTGCTGTTTCAGTGAAATTACATGAAATTTCTATCAATGCTTATCTGCGTTTATGTAGATGAAAGATGTAGATGAAAGACGTAAATAAAAGCAGTAAATAAAAACCTCTGAATCGCTCGCCGTAAGGGAGTCGTGCTTTGGCAATGGCGTCACTGCACATCAGAAAATGTGAATCATCTCGCTTCAATGAAGGAGTTAATATGCGTAACCACGATCTTTCCCCACTGCTGCGTCAATGGATTGGCTTTGATAAATTAGCCAGCAACCTGCAAGGCAGCGATTCCAGTTATCCTCCCTACAATATCGAGAAGTCAGACGATAATCATTATCGCATCTCGCTGGCGCTCGCCGGTTTTAAACAGAGCGAGCTGAATATTGAGGTTGAGGGCACCAGGCTGACCGTAAGCGGCACGCCGACGCCTGCCGACAGTAAAGTCGAATATCTGCATCAGGGGCTGGTCTGCAAGGCCTTCTCGTTGAGCTTCACGCTGGCCGAACACATGCAGGTTGCCGCCGCCGAGTTCGTTAACGGCCTGCTGCATATTAGCCTGATTCGTGATGTGCCGCCTGCGTTGCAGCCACAGCGCATCGCCATTGGCACTGACAGCGACGCGACGGAAAAACCGGCGCTGGAAAATCATCCCGCCTAAGTCATTTTCATCGACTACGTCGTTTTAAACGGCAATAAAAAACCGGAAGCGCCTGCTGTTACTGGCCTTCCGGTTTTTTTTCATCTCTCACCCGCTGTTTTAGGCGACGCGATGCTCTTGATGGGCAAGCTCAATCTCTTCGGCAAGAATCTTCACGCCGCGTTCGATTTCACTGGCTTCAGGCACGTAATTCATGCGCATACACTGCTGCGTGTGCGCCCACGGATGCTCAAGCCCCGGGAAGAAATAGTCGCCCGGCACCATCAACACGCCGCGTTTTTTCAGGCGCTGATACAGCACTTCCGTGGTAATCGGCAGATCCTTGAACCACAGCCACAGGAAAATCGCGCCCTCAGGTTTGTGGATCAGGCAACGTTCTTCCGGCAGATAACGGCGCAGCGTGGCGATAGTTTCCTGCACGCGCTGATAATAAAACGGACGAATAACCTCTTGCGACAGCCTGAGCAGGTCGCCGCGGGCAATCATTTCATTGGCCATCGCCGGGCCGACGCTGCCCGGAGAGAGGCTGATAATCCCGTTCATGTTGCTGATAGCCTTGATGTATTTCTCATCGGCCACCACGATGCCGCAGCGCGAACCGGGCAGGCCGAGCTTGGAAAGGCTCATGCACAGAATAATATTTGGATTCCACAGCGGCGTGGCGTCGGTAAACACGATGCCCGGGAATGGTACGCCGTAAGCGTTGTCGATAAGCAGCGGAATGTCGTGCTGCTGCGCCAAACCGTCGAGGCGAATCAGCTCTTCATCGGTCAGCACGTTACCGGTCGGATTGGTCGGACGCGACACGCAAATCAGCCCGATATCGTCGCCAATCGTTAAGTGATCAAAATCGACGTGATATTTAAACTGGCCTTCAGGCAGCAGCTCGATGTTTGGTTTGGCCGAAACAAACAGATCTTCGTCGACGCCCGCATCGGCGTAGCCCAGATATTCCGGTGCCAGCGGGAAGAGCACTTTGCTCAAGGTGCCGTCGCTGCGGCGGCCCGCAAACAGGTTGAACAGGTAGAAAAACGCGCTCTGGCTGCCGTTGGTCAGCGCGATATTATCGGCGGTCAGCTCCCAGCCCTGCTCTTCGCTCAGCATTTTGGCGAGCGCGTGGCGCAGCACGTCTTTGCCCTGCGGACCGTCGTAATTGCACAGCGCTTCCGTCAGCTTGCCTTCCGCCAGCATATCGGCCAGCAGAGTTTGGAAATATTCCTGCATCTCAGGAATTTGCGCCGGATTTCCGCCACCCAGCATCACAGCGCCCGGGGTACGCAAACCGTCATTCATGTCGCCCATCAGGCGAGTTATGCCGGAAAAACGGGTAAATTTTTCACCGAATACAGAGAACGTCATAGCTTTTTTTGCGTGTTATCAAAATGTGACGCCCACCTTAACGCCTGCGTCGCGGCTGTGCAATCGGCGGAGATAACTAATGAGGTTTCGAGGAGAGAACGAAGAGAGAACGAGGAAAGCGGGAAGGAAGCGCGCGGCACGTGCCTTTGTATAAGCAACGCGCCACGCAATTTTCTTTAATATCAGTCGATATCACAATAAAATCAGGAAAAAATCACAGTTCTCAGCAAAAAAATCAGGATTTCTTCAGGTCTTTTGCATTGACACAGAACTCGTTGCTCTCACCTGACAAGGCAGTAATCAGGTTTTCGACCGCCAGCTCGTCCATGTCGTAGCGAGTTTGCGCGGTTGCCGAGCCAATGTGCGGCAAGGTCACCACGTTTGGCAGTTTGAGCAGGCCAGAATCTTTAGGCATCGGCTCTTTTTCATAAACGTCGAGACCTGCGCCATAAATCGTGCCGTCTTGCAGGGCTTCAATCAGCGCCTGCTCGTCGATAACCGGACCACGGCCTGCGCTTATCAAGATGCCGGTCGATTTCATCTTGGCTAACTGCTCTTTGCCAATAATGTGGAAGGTCTGGTCGCTCAACGGCAGAATAATAACAACGAAATCAGACTCTTCCAGCAGCTGGTCGAGCGAACATTTACGCGCGTTGAAACGCTCTTCAGCTTCTTTATGCTGGCTGCGGGCGTTGTAAAGTATCGGCATATCAAAGCCGAGGTGCGCGCGCTGGGCGACGGCCAGGCCGATACGGCCCATGCCCACGATGCCGAGCGTTTTGTGATGCACATCAAGGCCAAACCAGTCGGTTGGCGCATTGCCGTCCCATTCACCCTGCTTGGTGAGGTTTGAGAGTTCGACCACGCGGCGAGAGGTTGCCAGCACCAGCGCAAACACCAGGTCGGCGACGGTATCGGTCAACGCGGCAGGCGCGTTAAACATTGGAATGCCACGACGGCTCATCTCTTCGACGTCAAAACTGTCGAAACCGGCCGACGCCGTGGAAACGCCGCGCAGGCGGGGCGCGTGGCTCAGTAACTCTTTATTAATTGCGCCGCCGGACCCCAGCAATCCTTCCGCCTCTTTCAAGGCTTCGAATACCTGAGCGCGGTTGGCGTCATTAATTCCATTGAATTCAACGACCTTGTAGTGCTGCTCAAGACGTTCATGCAGATCGGCTGCGATTTTTTTGTAGAGAACGATAGACGGCTTCATTACTTACTCCATCAAGCTAACGATTAGTAGACTGTTTGTTCAGTAAGACAATTCATTGATTAAAATAGAGACTATTCTAATGAGCCTCAAGCGGTTCCGCTGTTTTTTCGGGTTTAACCATCAAGGTCAAGATAACCGACAGCAGCAGAGAGACGGCCATGAAGATAAACGACGCGGCGGCATTTCCCGTGCTGCCGTTCAGATATCCCACAAACCACGAACCGAAAAATGAGCCCAACGCGCCAAGGCTGTTGATCAATGCCATCGCGCCACCGGCGACGTTTTTCGGCAACATTTCAGGGATAATGGCGAAGAACGGACCATAAGGGGCATACATCGCCGCACCGGCAATCACCAGCAGACTGTAGGAAATCCAGAAGTTATGCTGACCTACCGCCCACGAACCAAAGAAGGCAATCGCGCCAATCAGCAGCAGCGGCCAGATAAACAGCTTACGGTTTTGCATTTTATCGGAGGCCCACGAGGCCAAAATCATGGCGATCGTTGCCGCGAGATAGGGCGCCGACGAGAGCCAGCCCGCTTCGACCATGCCCATTGATTTTCCGGCACGCAGAATCGACGGCAGCCACAGCACGAAACCGTAGACGCCAATGCTCCAGGTAAAGTACTGAATGCACAGAATAATCACGTTACGCGAACGGAACGCCTGACCGTAATTTTTAACGGCCTTGATATTCTTCTGCTCGTCGGCCAGTGCATCGGCCAGCGCTTTTTTCTCGTCTTGATTAAGCCAGTTAACCTGCTCGGGCTTGTCTTTGACCAGAAACCACCAGAAAACCGCCCAGATTACCGCCGGAATGCCCTCGAAGATAAACATCTCGCGCCAGCCAAAGGCGTGAATCAGATAACCCGACAGCACTGACATCCACAGCACGGTCACGGGATTACCCAGAATCAAAAAGGTATTGGCGCGTGAACGTTCGGATTGGGTAAACCAGTTGCTGATGTACACCAGCAGCGCGGGCATTACCGCCGCCTCGACGATTCCCAGCATAAAGCGGATCACCGCGAGCAGCGGAATACTGCTGACAATGCCGGTTAAGGAGGCAAAGGCTCCCCATAATACCAGGCACCAGAAGACCAGCTTTTTAACGCTGCGGCGCTCGGCATAAATGGTGCCGGGGATCTGGAAGAAGAAATAGCCGAGGAAAAACAACGCGCCAAGCAGTGATGACATGCCCTTGGTAATACCAAGATCGTCATTAATACCGGCAGCGGACGCGAAGCTGAAGTTGGAACGGTCGACGTATGCCAGACTGTAGGAGATAAAAATGATCGGCATAATGAACCACCAACGTTTGGCGGCCAATTTAACCTTGCTCATTTTCAGGCTCCTTGTCAGAACAAATCGACGGATTTCGCGCCGTCAGGCTTATTTTTTGTTGGCATTCAACGGGTAAAAAACGGCTCATCTTGCCCCCTGATTATTATTCAGTCCCTGTCGCTTCCTGGCGAATTACCCGACTTCCTTGAAAAATAATAGATTCATTTAAAAATAAGTGATTCGTTGCTGACTACACGGCACGCAGCAAATCAACGTAATGACGGGTAACGGCGGTAAGGTCATCGCCTTCCAACGGGAACTCAATGCCGCGCGGAGCCGTGTTTGGCAAGGCCGCGAGCACGGGTTTCCAGCTGCCGTCGCTGTCATCGAGCGCCACGGCGTGGAATTTTCCGTCGCGAGATTCTGCCGCTTTTACATGGACATAGCTAACGTGTTCACGCAGCGTATTGGCGGCTTCCAGCGCGTCCTGACCGACCCACAGCCAGTTTGCCATATCAAACGTCATGGCGACCGGCAGGTGCAGCGCTTCTGCGGCGTAGAAAAAGGCGTTCATTGGATGCAGAATTCCGCCGTCAGGGGTTTGGTCATTTTCAACGACCAGCTCGACGGCGTGCTGTTTCAGCAACACTTTCAACGCCGTTAAATCTTCGCCCGGCACAAAGGCTCCCAGCGCAATTTTCAGCTTTTTGGCCTGTAGACGTTCGGCCTCGGCCAGAAAATCGGCCAGCGAAGGATTGACCTCACCTTTTGCCAAAAACAGCGATTCAGGCACGGAATAGAAGGCAAACAGCCCGTGTTGACGAATTTCCTGGCCTAAGGTTTCAAGCCGTTCAATCTCGCCGTCGGCAAACAGCTCGCGACGAATTTCAACGCCGTCCGCGCCTGCTTCGGCAATGTGTGTAAGGAGCGCAGACTGGCCGCCCAAATCCTTGACCGCCTGATAGCCATAAGCGGCGGTTACAATCACGATTTCTGCCACGTTATTTGAAGTGCTCATGCCAATTTTCCTTGATGCGTCGACGTTGTTAAGCCCTGTCGGGAAGCGAAATAGTGCGCGAAACCCGATAGTTAAAGGTAGGTCAATTTTCGCGAGAGGCGTAGTTTCTGTTAACATTACGTTAACTGGAACCGGTCCCAAGATAAAGGTCGAACACAGGAAAACACGATCTCGTGGGTTAGAACGAGATCGAGGTCACGATTTTAGCGTATCGTTTCCAGAGGAAGATTAAGCAGATTGGGTTGAGCCACGGATAATCAGCTCGCCAGAAAACGAATGTTCGCGGATTGGCTCATCACTTCCGTGAATACGTTTCACCAGTTGGCCGAGCGCGGCAAATCCCATGTCATACGTTGGTTGTCTAAGCGTCGTAATGCCCACGCCCGCCAATTCGGCCCATTCGAGGTCATCAAAGCCCAGCAGGCCGATATCTTTTCCCCACACCATGCCAATTCGACGCATCGCACGGGCAATCACCAGCGTCAGCGCGCCATTAACCGAAATCACAGCGCGGCGTTTATCGGGATACTGCGCGGCAAAATCCAGTAACAGTTTTTCCAGCCCTTGCTCATCTTCGAGTTCGACTTCGCCCTGTTCGGCAAACTTGTGCGGCGTTTTCTGCATCTGTTTAAGGAACGTGTGCAGACGGTCGAGACGCGTATTGATGGTGACAGGTTCGCTGAGGAACAAAATCGCCTCAAAGCCTTGCTGCAACAGGTGTTGGGTCACTTCGGTAGTCGCTTCGGCGTTATCAAGGCCAATCACGTCGCAGGAGAAATTCGCCACTTTACGATCGATAAGCACCATCGGCATTTGCGATTGCTGAAGGGAAGAAATCGCCTCTTCGCGCATGCCGACGGCGTTCACTACAATCCCGTCAACCCGATAACTGCCGAGCAGCTGAAGATAGTGTTTCTCCTGATCAAATTCGTTGTTGGTGTTGCAGACCAACAGCGTCAACCCTTGCTGACGACAGGCTGCCTCAACGCCGCGCATCACTTCGACAGAGTAAGGATTAGTAATATCGGCGATGATCAACCCAATAAGACGCGTTTCGCCACTTTTTAAAGAGCGCGCCATTTGGCTTGGCTGATACTCGAGTAGCGCGATGGCCCTTTCGATTCGCTCTTTCAGCGCGTCGGAAAGCAGATGCTGTTCGCCATTGAGATAACGCGAAACGCTGGTCTTTCCGGTTTTGGCGGCGCTGGCCACGTCCCTGATGGTGGCACGCGGAGTAGGTGTTGAAAATGTCTTGGACCTGCTCACGGTCGGTCTCCTTTAATGATCGCCAACCGATTGCGATGGTTGGAAAAGTTGTTAAAAAGGAGACTAGCACACTGTATTAGATCAGGGCAGGCAGAATTTGATGCAGGAAGAAACCGGCAATCTCTTGCCGGTTAGAGGATTACAGCAGTTATTGAATCAGCAGTTATGGAATCAATAGTTATTGAATCAGCAGTTACTCAATAAAAAGTTATTGAATAGGGCTGAGGGTGATTTCTACGCGGCGGTTCTGCGCCTTGCCTTCTTCGGTGCTGTTTGAAGCGATTGGATTCGCCGGACCTGCGCCCGTGGTGCGAATACGTGAACCGTCAACGCCCTGCGTAATCAACGCGCTGCCTACGCCGTCGGCACGCTGCTGGGAAAGACGCAGATTCAGCGCCTGGCTGCCGGTGCTGTCAGTGTAACCGACAATATTGACGGCAGTTTTCGGATACTCTTTCAGGACCATCGCCACGCCGGTCAAGGTGTTGGCACCCGCCGGTTTGAGCGTGCTGCTGCTGCTGTCGAAGGTCACATTGTTTGGCATATTCAGCACGATATTTTCGCCCTGACGGGTCACGCTGACGCCCGTGCCTTTCATTTTGTCACGCAGCTTGGCTTCCTGCACGTCCATGTAATAACCCGCGCCGCCGCCCAATGCCGCGCCCGCCGCTGCGCCAATCAGCGCGCCTTTGCCGCGATCTTTCTTCGAAGAAGAGAGCATGCCAACGCCCGCGCCCAGAGCTGCGCCGACACCCGCGCCAATGCCAGATTTACCGGCCTGCGATTCGCCGGTGTAAGGATTGGTGGTACAGGCTGACAGGCCGAGTGTGAGGCAAAGGGTGCCGGCAACCACTAAAATACGTTTATTCATTTTTATGCTTCCTTTTATTACTCTTTACCCATCGATTTATTTCCTCGACAGGTGTCCCAAAGATTCGTCAATACGTGGGTTAATCACCTGCGCTCTTTATGCGAGAAAAGACGCTATTAATCACTCAGATAAATCTGCTTGTTCATCTTTATATTAAAAACTGAATAACAGACAGTCTAAGTGTTTTAATTTATTTAATGTAATGCTTAATATGCGTTCCGTTATATCTTTCTAATAGTCATGTCAGGTATAAATAACTATCAAGGCGCCAAGAGTTTTTTACAAATAATTGTTTATAAATTAATGGTCATAAATTAATGCTTATCACTCTCTTTTTATAAATCTCTTTTTTGTTTCCATAAAAATGAGCGCGTTGTTCTATTTACTCCCTTTCATTGTTTGAATATTCAGGACGATTGCAATGGCACATGGAAATCGAAGGCTTTTATCAGCGGATAACCTATTTATTAAAAAAATAAGTGCGCTAACATTATTATTTCCCCCACTACTCTCTCTGTTGTTAATTAGCTTTCCGGTCTGGTCTTTGCCGAGCACGGTTGAAAAAACGCCACAAAACCACGTTCAGGATTTTTTAACTCCTTCAGCGGCGTCTAATGAAATAACGGAAAAGCAGCCCGAAGTTGTTCAACAAAATAAAATGGGCAGCTTGTTCAACGAGTTGGCGCCACAAATTCAGGACAGCGGATTGGCAGGCACGGCAAAACAGCAGGGACAAACGCTGATTAATAATTCCGCTTCCTCACAAATTGAAAATTGGTTAACGGGAAGCGGCGGCAAGGCGAAAGTCAATATTGAAAGCGGGCTAAACGAATCGCAATGGAATTATGGGCTGGACTATTTATATCCGTGGCGCGAAAACCCTTCTTCAACGCTATTTTCTCAACTCGGCACGCAGCGTTGGAATGAGCGGAATATAATAAATTTAGGCTTTGGGTATCGAAAAAATATAACCGCCGAATTTATATTGGGCGGCAATGTTTTTCTGGATCTCGATGCCACACGCCATCACAGCCGAATTGGCAGCGGTATTGAAATATGGAATGAGCAGCTGCGCACGGCGGTCAATTATTACCAGCCTTTAAGTGGCTGGAAAAAATCGCACGATGATATGTTTAACGACGATACTTTTCGTTTTCAACTCTATGAGCGCGCGGCGAAAGGTTGGGATCTCAACCTCAAATCCGGCCTGAGCCAGCACACTTCGGCAGAAGCGACCTTCTTTCAATGGTACGGCGATAAGGTTGACGTGCTCGGCACGCGAAACGACGCGTCGCGCAATCCGTATGGCCTCACCTTGGGTGTAAACTGGCAGCCGGTTTCTTTAGTCGGTTTTAACGTCAAGCACAGCCAGATAAGCGACCAGAAAGGGGAATGGAACGCCGGATTAAGCTTCAACTGGGATTTCGGCCGCAGCTTCACGCAGCAAATGGACCCTTCGCAGGCCAGCGCGCTGACCTCGCTGATGCACTCACGCCACGATTTTGTGACTCGCAACAACAATATTGTGCTGGCCTACAAGCAGCAAAACAAACTCCAGCGTATCTACTTTGATCCGCTTGAAGCCTCGGTCAAAGCCCTCGGCGGCGAGTACATCAACGCCGTAAAAGGCGGCAACGGCGGCAATATCTCTTACGCCTCAAGTAATCCGCTGCTGGCAGAAATCGATCCCGCAAGCGGCAGGGTGAAACCCCTGAAACACGGCAACGTGCAGATCTCGGCCTATGAATTCGCGCGTGCAGATTCACAGGTGCCGATTGGCACGGCGCGCTACAGTCTCGAAATTTTGCCCGCCGACGTCGCACCTTCTGCCCAAAACGTCAGCATTTCCGGCGAGGCAAAAGTGGGCAGCGTGATCAGCGGTCATTATGATTTCGTCACCCACGAAGGGGCCGACGAACATCCCGAAGGCTCGGAAATCAGCTGGTATCGTAGCGACGATCTGTCGACGGCGATCAGTCACGTGGCCGATTACACGCTGACGAATGCGGACCTCGATCATCGCCTGATATTTCAGGTGATTCCTGTGAATGCCGCAGGAATAAAAGGGGTCGCCGAGCAGGCCGAAATTGCCGCGCCGACTACCACCTTGCAGGAGCTGTTTTTGCTGCCGGTCAATGGCGTCGAGCAGGCGGATAAAAGCATTAAATTTCCGCAGGGCACGCTTGGCAGTATCGAAGCGAAGGTGCGAGTCGTTGATGAAAATAGCGCGCCAATTGCCAACGTTACCGTGCATTGGCGTGAGCAATCGGACGCGCTCGGTTCGCTAAGTCAGCAAACCTCACTCAGTGACGCGCAGGGTTACGCCAGCGTGCATTACAACAATATTCAACAGGAGGGCGCGGCGACGCTGACAGCCAGTCTTGATGAGCCGGCAACTTTTGCGGCAACGTCTGCCCATGGCTTAAACGAGCGCGCCAGTCAAAACCGCGCCAGTATAAACCGTGTTAGCAAAAAAGAGTTAAAGGCGCGATTTAGCCAGCCCAAAGCCGTCACTCTTACCTCGCCGCAAACCGAGGTGGTGATCGGCAGCGGGAAAATGGACTTTACCGTTAACGTCACCGATGAAGAGGGAGAGGGCATCGCCTCAACGATTATCTGGTCCGCGAACGGAAAAATCGTTGCCGAATCCGCTACGGATTTGCACGGGGTGAGCGTCTATTCGTTTGATATTCCAACTAATGTTGCTACGTCCGAAAGCTGGACGATCACCGCCGCCGTGAAAGGTGAAACGCAAAACGCCAGCATCACGCTCAAACTTTTGCGTCAGGCATCTCCGCTGCTTGAAGCGCTTGAAGATATCGTCGGCGAATTTGCCCCGGATAAGCCAAAAACAAAATTTTTGGTTAAAGGCGGTAACGGCGGTCCGTTGCAGTTGAGTTCTGACAATCCAAATACGGCAATGGTCGCGGCGTCTGGCGACGGCGGTGAATTAACGTTTCTTGCCAAGGGAAGCGCAAAAATTACGGTTTCGCAGGCCGCGACGGAAATTTTTGCCTCACCCGAGGCTGTCACCTTTAACGTCACTGTCACTTCTGGACCGATTTATAATCTGTACCTCTCCGCTGAAGACAAACAGCCCGAGGCTGACGGACGCAGCGCGCTGACTTTTAGCGTTATAGCCAAAGATGTGTTTGATAACCCGTTGTCAGAAAAACAGATTAGCTGGTCTTCACCTAACGTGACATTTAGCAGTGCGACCTCGTTAACCAACAAAGAGGGCAAAGCTGAAGTGCAAATTACCTCTGTCGTAGCCGGAAAACATCTCATCACGGCAACGGCAGCAGGCGTGATCCGAAGTAAAGATGTGTTGTTCAAAGGCGTGCCCGAAGTCAAAAACGTGGCGATTAGCGGAAAACTCATTCAAGGCGAGCGGCTGACCGTCACGTATCAATTTATGGAGAACGGCACGGGCAAAGAGAAAGAGTCGTCGATTCACTGGTTCAGCCGCATCGGCGATAAAATCGAAGGTATTTATCAATCGAGTCAAAAAACCTATCGGCTCAATGCCGCAGACGTAGGCGCGCAAATCTGGGTTGAGGTCATTCCAAAAAATGTGGCGGGCATGGCCGGAACGCTGCAAAAGTCCGAACTGACTGCGCCGATTATTGGCCTGCCGGTAGCCCGCAATCTTCAGCTCACGGGCACGCCAAAAGTCGGCCAGACGCTGACCTTAAGCTATGAGTACGACGGTCGTGGCGGCGGCGCGGAAACGACGACAGACATTAAATGGTTTAAAACGCCGCAGGGTAAAGCGGGCGCGACCCTGATTGGGAAAGGCGCGACTTATCTGCTGCAACCTGCTGATCTTAAACATAGCGTCTATGCCGAAGTTACGCCTGTCAGCGCAAGCGGTCTCAAGGGCAAGCTCGTGCAATCCAGCTCGCTTATGATTTTTATCCCTCCTTCCGCCGGATTATTGGAGGTCAAAAAAGATCGTCTTGAGGTCGGCTACACGGTCGCCGCAAGTTATGTTTATGCGGCTCACGGCGGCGCTGCCGAGTCAGGAAGCACAATTCAGTGGATGCGACATGCGAAAGGCAATAAAACGCCTATCGCCGGAGCAACGCAAAAAAGCTACCTGCTGACCCGGGAAGATATCGGTACCTCGGTAAGTTTCACCGTCACGCCTCGCAACAGTGACGGAATGGAAGGCGAGGTGAAGTCATCATCGTCTCAGGGCTATGTGCAACCGGCGGTGGCGGCTTCACTGCAACTGAATAGCCATAAAAGCGAATTATTGATTGCCGGAGAGCCCGTAATACTGACGGCGACGGTGAAGAATGCGCTCGACAAGCCGGTTGTTGGCGAAGTGGTGCGTTGGAGCAGCGCGCTGAACTTGGTGATTTTTGATGAAAACGAGACCTTAACCGACCAGCAAGGGAGAGCAACGGTCGCCGTACAAGCGTCTAAAAAATATAAGGATTTCAATGACCAGGTTACGGCGCAGGCAAGCAGCAATAAATCAGCCCGCGACGAGACTGAAATATTTTTTATCGACGCCATCCCGCGCATCAAAAGCCACGCCTTTACCGGCACGTTTAAAGTCGGCGAAAAGGTCGGTATTGATCTCGTGTATGACGGCAATGAATCGGCGCAATACATGCCGCACTATCAGTGGAAACTCAACGGCAACGCGTTGCCCAAGGCAACCGGGCAATTTTTGACGCTGGATAAACCGGCGTTTGCCGATCAGGCGCTGACCGTGGATATCACGCTGGTAAACTGGTCATTTAATAAATATGTGAGTAAAACGCAGTCGTTTAAAGCCCCTGCAATACAAAATGACCTGCAATATGAGATAACACAGCTGCGTTACAATTATGTCCAATTGGGCGTGTCAGGTGCAAAATACACGGTGGAGGTAAAACTCGCCGATCAGCATGAAGAGCCGTCAAAACCCGCGATCAGAGTCTGTTTCAGGGTAGCCGGAGAGAGAACGCCAACCCGCTATTATTCCGTTAAAACTGAAACCAACACCTCCCATGCCAGTTTCACGCACGAGGGGGCTTCATTCGCCACTTTAAACATTCATGCCATCGTCTGCGACAATCACCTCTCGAACGATAAGCCGTTTTTTGACGATGGGCGAGTCAAAGATATGGATATCGGCTCCAAAAACGTCTGGCTTGATTGGCTCTGATTTAAGATAGAAATGTGACGTTAAGGCGGTTTGCCGGTTCATCCAAACCAGTAAATCGCCTTACTCAGAACACTTAAGCCGTCTGTTTTTGCGGGTAGCATTGGCAGTAAGTCTGATGATCGTTCACCATGCCGCTAGCCTGCATAAAGGCGTAACAAATAGTGGAGCCGATAAATTTGAAGCCGCGTTTTTTCAGCGCTTTCGACAGAGCATCGGAGATTTCAGTTTTGGCAGGAACATCGGCAGGCCCTTCGGGGTGATTGATCACTGGATTATGCTCGACAAACTGCCAGACAAAAGTAGAAAAATCTTCGCCGTTGGCCTGCATGGCTAACCACGCTTTGGCATTGCCAATAATGGCGTTGATTTTGCCGCGATGGCGAATAATGCCGCTATCAAGCACCAGCTCATCGACATCCTGCTCGGTCATGCTGGCAATTTTCTCAGGATCAAACTGATGAAAGCAGCGACGATAATTTTCGCGTTTTTTTAATACCGTAATCCACGACAGTCCCGCCTGCTGGCCTTCGAGACACAGTAATTCAAACAGCTCACGCCCATCTTTTACCGGCACGCCCCACTCATTATCGTGATAGTCCATATAAAGCGAATCGCCGGATACCCAATTGCAACGCATCATTTTTTCTCAGGATTTTTTGAAGTGATGACGGCTATCTTAACCCCTCTTCAACCTCCGGCAAGCCCTGCTTTATCAACTTGCGAGGCTTGCTGGAAGAGTGAAAGAAAATCTACGCTATTTGTTTACAGATTAAGGGCTTGTTTACAGATTAGGGCTGGTTTACAGATTGGGGTCTGGTCTACAGATTAAGGGCTAGGCGTTAAATGACTCGGTGCAGCGTTGCCGGGCGCGATGACGTTCACGCCCTGTTTGCCAAAGAACTGGTATAGGCTGTCTGAAGCGGAATGCGTCAATACCAGAATTTCGATGCGACGATTTTCTGCGGCTTTGGGCATGGTAGGGTTGAGCAACATGTTGTCCGCCATCGCGCTGACCTGCAAAATTTTCTCTTCGCTGAGTCCGTTTGCCAACAGCGTTTGCTGCGCCACGACGGCACGGTCGCCAGAAAGTTTCCAGTTATTGTAAAGCCGCTGATCCTGAAAACGCGTGCTGTCGGTATGGCCGGTGATCACGATTTTGTTGTCTAATTTATTCAAGGTCGGGGCGATTTTCTTGAGTAAATCGGTAAAGAAAGAGCCGAGTTGGGCACTGCTGCGCGGGAACATTTCGCGATGCTGATCGTCTTTGATATTTATTCGCACGCCTTGAGGGACTATCTCGATTTGCAGATTGGCCTGCGCATGGCTGTCGGCGGTAATTTTTAAAATAGCGCGCGAGAGTTCGTCCATTTCCGCTTTTGATGCGTCCACCTGCGCAGCTTCAGCGAGGCTGGCCGCGTTAACTTTACTCCCCACGCTTTCAACCCTTGAATCAGATGAGTCATGCATAATTATCGCGGGGGAAAGGGGTAAATATGACGCATCGCTGTTTTGGCTAGGCGAAAGCGTGTCCCAGTCGATAACCGTGAAATCGCGACTGTGATTTTCTGCTGAATCATCTAACGCAGCGACGATTTCACGACGATTTTTTTGAGGAACCGACGCAACAATAAATTTCGTGGTAGTGACTAAAGGGGCCGAGCGTATTTCGGAAGTCTCTGCGCGCTTTACGTTAGATGCTTTACCCGGCAAACAGATGGCGATTGACGCTGACATGAATGCCGGACTGATTAATCAGGAGCAGGCGAGAATACGCCGTAAAGAAGTCAGCAGCGAAGCCGATTTTTATGGCGCGATGGACGGCGCATCTAAATTTATTCGCGGCGATGCGGTTGCCGGAATCATGATTCTGTTAATCAACGTGATTGGCGGGATCTGTATCGGCATTTTCAAATATGACCTCAGCGCCGGTCAGGCCTTTCAGCAGTACGTATTATTAACCATCGGTGATGGACTCGTCGCGCAAATACCGTCTCTCTTGCTGGCGACCGCGGCCGCAATTATCGTAACCCGCGTCAGTGACGGCGGGGACATGTCGGATGAAATAAAGCATCAGCTGCTGGCAAAACCCGCCGTGCTTTATACCGCCGCGTTGGTCATGTTTGTACTGGCCGTGGTGCCGGGCATGCCTCACCTGGTCTTTTTATGTTTTACCGCGCTATTAGTTTTCGCAGCGTGGCGGCAAGCAAAGAAAGTTCAGCAAGCCCAGCCCGACGAAGAAATTGAATTAATAAGCCAGTCGATGGCAGCAGAAAATATGCCCTCGGTGGACTGGGGCTCTATTCCCCGCGTTGAACCTATCGGCCTAAACTTAGGCTATAAGCTGGTGACGTTACTCGATAGCCAGCAAGGCAGTCCGCTCACCCATCGCGTGAAAGGCGTGCGGCAGGTTATTTCGGAAAGCTGCGGAATATTATTACCCGAAATTCGGATCCGTGAAAATTTCCGCCTTAAACCTGCACAATATTCAATCTACATCAACGCGGTAAGAATTGCCGTCGGCGAAGTCTATGCCGATAAAATGATGGCAATCCCCTCGGCCGAACTGTATGGCGAAATAGACGGCATCATGGATACCGACCCCTCTTATGGACTGGCGGTAACGTGGATAAGTGCAGAAAATAAGGCTAAAGCGTTGGGATTAGGTTATCAGGTGGTCGACTGTGCCAGCGTGGTGGCGACGCACGTGAATAAAGTGGCGCGTCAAAAATTGGCTGAGCTGTTTAATTACGACGATATTACGCATTTAAATATTCGGCTGTCTCAGCTGTCGCCGAAGTTGGCCGAAGATTTGAATGCCAGCCTGAATTTCAGCCAGCTTTTACGCGTTTATCGACAGCTACTGACCGAGCAGGTTTCATTAAAAGATATTGTAACCATAGCGTCAACGCTGCTTGAAACTTCGGCGACCACCAAGGATCCGTTCCTGCTGGTCGCCGACGTGCGTTATGCCTTACGCCACGCCATTGTTAATGCAATCAACGGCGAAGCGTCCGATTTAGCCGTGTATACCTTGGCCGATGCGCTGGAAAATATTCTGCTGGGCGCGCTAAATCAGTCACAGCAGGCGGCAAAAATTTCGCTCGACAGTTTTTCCGTTGATCCGAATATCCTGAACCAACTGCAAATCAACATGCCGCTTATTTATTCGCAAATGAAAGCGCTGGGCAAAACGCCGGTGTTATTGGTGACGCCACAGCTGCGCCCATTGTTGTCGCGCTACGCCAGCCTTTTTGCCTCCGGTCTTAACGTGCTTTCTTATAACGAAATCCCTGATACCACGAGCCTGAGCGTTATCGGCCATTTATAGGCCGAGCACCATTATTTATCGGCCAACGCAATCGAACCCGTTTGAGAAACGCGTTCTGCTGACATCGGCTTTTCAGGCTGCAGCAAAATCATGCACAGCATGCTGCAAAACGACACCGCCGCCGTGGCGGTAAACATTGCGCCGTAGCCCTGATATTGCGCCAGATAACCACTCAACGTCGGGGCCAAAATCGAGGCAATGTTGGCGATCGCCAGCGTCATGCCGCTGTAGGTGCCGACCGAGGCTTTTGGCGAAACGTCGATGACGACCGACCAATAAACGTTGTTTACCAAGGCGTTAAGCGCGTTGCCCAAAGTCATCAACAGGATGATTTGCGCGGCGGAATGCGCATAGGGGATCAGCACGAAACAGGTCGCGGTCAGCAGCAGCGTGACGGCGGCAAAGACGTTGCGCGCGAGACGCAAATTGCCGGTTTTACGCAGCAGCGTGTCGGCAATTTTGCCGCCCAGCAGCACGGTAATGCAGGCACCGGTCCAAGGGATCATCGCGACATACCACAGCGAATGCAGGTCGTAATGGAACGTGTCTTGCAGATATTTCGGACTCCAGGTGACCAAAACGAAAGTCACATACAGGAAAGAAAAATAGCCCAGCGCGTTGAGCACCAGCGTGCGGTTGGTAAAGAAACGCCACCACGGTTGAGGCGTGCCGCTGTTCTCTTTCACTACGCCTTCACTGATTTTCGCTAATTCTGCCGGACTGACTTTCGGATGCTTGGCAGGCGTATCGGTAAACGAACGGGCGAAAATGCCAATCGCCAGCAGTGAAACTACGCCGAGCACGATAAACATGGTGCGCCAGTCGTGCGTGAGCAGCAGCAGTCCGACAGCAATCGGCGCGGTCAGCATAGCGCCGACCTGCGTGCTCAACAGCCCGATACCCAGCGAAAATCCGCGCTCTTTACGCGGTGCCCAATGCGCAATCGTCTTATTCATCAACGCGTAAGCCGGACCTTCCGAGAAGCCAAACAGAATGCGCAGCGCGGCAAAGCCCATGATAGCGGAGCCGCCAAACAGCGCCACGCCCACATCTCCGGCCCAGGCGGTGGCAATTTCCAGCACCGACCACAGTCCGCCCGCCATCATCCAGACCTTTTTGGTACCGATTCTATCGGCGAGCACGCCACCGCAAAGCGATCCGAATAAATAACCAAATCCAAAATAGCCAAGCACCGCGCCGAGTTGTACCTTGCTGAAATTGAATTCGGCGGCAATATCGTTGGCGGCAAACGAAAGCGCACCGCGATCGATGTAGTTAATCAGGGCGATAAAAAACACCATCGCGAAAATGCGATAGCGATAGTTGGGGTTACCCTCAGAGTGAGGGTGAACGTGAGCGCTGGACTGAAGATGATCGGTAGACATAGCGTGCCTCCTTAACAAGGTTATTGTTAGGAAGCTAGCAATCTTGATGCCAGTCTGACTTTCGGCCCGAAAATGGGCGCTGGCAGGCAGTGGAACACTCGAAAACACACGCGAAAATAGCGAAAATGCGCGACCAGCAGGCAGGTGCATTATTGCCGTGCGCTATTTTGTGGCAAAGGTGGCGCGCTTTTTAACGACACGCGGAGGATCCTGCAAATAGCAGATATCCCAACTGATAGCTGATTATCTTCCGTGCAGCGGGTATACTATCGACCCTTTATAAACTCACTTGTCTCGCGTGCGAAACCAACATGCAAAAGTTTGATACCAAGACCTTTCAGGGCCTGATCCTGACGCTTCAGGATTACTGGGCACAACAGGGTTGCACTATCGTGCAGCCATTGGATATGGAAGTCGGCGCGGGAACTTCCCACCCGATGACCAGCCTGCGCGCGCTGGGCCCCGAGCCGTTTGCGGCTGCCTACGTGCAGCCTTCCCGTCGTCCAACCGACGGCCGCTACGGTGAAAACCCGAACCGCCTGCAGCACTATTATCAGTTCCAGGTGATGATCAAACCTTCGCCGGACAACATTCAGGAGCTGTACCTCGGCTCGCTGGTGGAGCTGGGTCTGGATCCAACCATTCACGACATTCGCTTCGTTGAAGATAACTGGGAAAACCCGACGCTGGGTGCCTGGGGCCTCGGCTGGGAAGTGTGGCTGAACGGCATGGAAGTCACGCAGTTCACCTATTTCCAGCAGGTTGGCGGCCTTGAATGCAAGCCGGTAACCGGCGAAATCACCTACGGTCTCGAGCGTCTGGCGATGTACATTCAGGGCGTCGACAGCGTTTACGATCTGGTGTGGAGCGACGGTCCGCTGGGTAAAACCACCTACGGCGACGTGTTCCATCAGAACGAAGTGGAGCAATCCACCTATAACTTCGAACACGCCGACGTCGAATTCCTGTTCCACAGCTTTGAGCAGCACGAGAAAGAAGCGCAAAAGCTGCTGGCTCTGGAGAATCCGCTGGCGCTGCCTGCCTACGAGCGAATTTTGAAAGCGGCCCACTGCTTTAACCTGCTCGATGCGCGTAAAGCTATCTCCGTGACCGAGCGTCAGCGCTACATTCTGCGCATCCGCACCCTGACCAAAGGGGTCGCCGAAGCTTATTACGCGTCCCGCGAGGCGCTGGGCTTCCCGATGTGCAAAAAGAACGAGAAGTGAGAAACAGTGATGACTGAAAAAACATTTCTGGTGGAAATCGGCACGGAAGAGCTGCCACCAAAGGCGCTGCGTAGCCTTGCCGAATCTTTTGCCGCCAATCTGACGGCCGAGCTTGACGCTGCCAATCTGGCGCACGGCGCGGTTGAATGGTTTGCAGCACCGCGCCGTCTGGCGGTAAAAATTGCCAACCTCAGCGCGGCGCAGGCCGATCGCGAAGTTGAAAAGCGTGGCCCGGCGATTGCTCAGGCGTTCGACGCTGAAGGCAAAGCGACCAAAGCGGCCGAAGGCTGGGCGCGTGGCTGCGGGATCACCGTCGATCAAGCCGATCGTCTGGTGGGTGATAAAGGCGAATGGCTGGTGTATCGCGCACATTTGAAAGGCGAGAGCGCGCAAACGCTGCTGCCTGCGATGATTGCGACCTCACTTCAAAAGCTGCCAATCCCGAAACTGATGCGCTGGGGCGATTCCGACGTGCAGTTTGTGCGTCCGGTTCACACCGTGACCATTTTGCTGGGCGACGAACTGATCCCTGCTAAAATTCTCGGTATTGACGCTGCGCGCACTATTCGCGGTCACCGCTTTATGGGCGAGCCGGAATTTACTATCGACAACGCCGATCAGTATCCGCAAATCTTGCTGGAACGTGGCAAGGTCATTGCCGATTACGAGCAGCGTAAAGCCGCTATCAAGCAGGGCGCCGAGCAAGCTGCCGCCGAGATTGGCGGTATCGCCGACCTGAGCGAAAGCCTGCTGGAAGAGGTCACCTCGCTGGTGGAATGGCCGGTGGTATTGACTGCCAAATTTGAAGAAAAATTCCTGGCTGTACCGGCAGAAGCGCTGGTTTACACCATGAAAGGCGACCAGAAATATTTCCCGGTGTACGACGCCGCGGGCAAGCTGCTGCCAAACTTCATTTTCGTTGCCAATGTCGAATCGAAAGATCCGCAGCAGATTATTTCCGGTAACGAAAAGGTCGTGCGTCCGCGTCTGGCCGATGCCGAGTTCTTCTTTAATACCGATCGCAAGAAACGTCTTGAAGATAACCTGCCGCGCCTCGAAACCGTGCTGTTCCAGAAGCAATTGGGCACGCTGCGCGACAAAACCGATCGTATTCAGGCGCTGGCTGGCTGGATTGCAGAACAGATCGGCGCTAACGTCGAGAACGCCAAGCGCGCGGGTCTGCTGTCAAAATGCGACCTGATGACCAACATGGTGTTCGAGTTCACCGACACGCAGGGCGTGATGGGCATGCACTACGCTCGTCATGACGGCGAAGCCGAAGAAGTTGCGGTTGCGCTGAACGAACAGTACCAACCGCGCTTTGCGGGCGATCAGCTGCCAGAGTCACAGGTAGCCTGCGCGCTGGCTATCGCCGACAAGATGGACACGCTGGCCGGTATTTTCGGTATCGGTCAACATCCAAAAGGCGACAAAGACCCGTTTGCGCTGCGTCGTGCTGCGTTGGGCGCGCTGCGTATTATCGTCGAGAAAAACCTGCCGCTGGATCTGCAAACGCTGACGGAAGAAGCCGTGCGTTTGTATGGCGACAAGCTGACCAACGAGAAAGTGGTCGATGACGTGGTTGATTTCATGCTCGGACGTTTCCGCGCCTGGTATCAGGAAGAAGGTCACGCGGTTGATACCATTCAAGCCGTGCTGGCGCGTCGTCCAACCAAGCCTGCCGATTTCGACGCCCGCGTTAAGGCCGTGAGTTATTTCCGTACTCTCGACGCGGCGGCCACGCTGGCGGCGGCGAACAAGCGCGTCTCCAACATTCTGGCTAAGTCGAAAGAAGCCTTGTACGACCAGGTTCACGCTTCCGTGCTGAAAGAGCCGTCCGAGGTTAAACTCGCGACCCATCTGGTGGTGCTGCGTGACAAGCTGGAGCCGCTGTTTGCTGCGGGCCAATATCAGGAAGCGCTGGTTGAACTCGCTGCGCTGCGCGAGCCGGTCGACGCCTTCTTTGACGGCGTGATGGTGATGGCGGAAGACGAGGCGGTGCGTATCAACCGTTTGACGTTGCTCAGCAAGCTGCGCGAGCTGTTCCTGCAAGTCGCGGATATTTCCGTATTGCAGTAATGTCTTGCCGAATGTCGTAATGACATCAAAAAACCGGTTCCGGCTTCGCGCCTGAGCCGGTTTTTTTTTGCCTGCTACCCTTAAGAAAGACCCCTATAAAAAAATATAAGCAGGACTTTCTTATGAAAAAACCAGATAACTCATCGGCATTAGGTATGCGTACGCTGGCGGTGCACGGCGGGCAGCGTCCAGACGCGCAAAGCGGGGCGATTTCAACGCCGATCGTCGCGACCTCTTCCTTCTCTTACGGCGATTTCGACAGCGGCGCGCGGCGATTCAGCGGCGAAGATCTGGGCTATATGTATAGTCGTTTTGGCAATCCGACCGTGACGGCGTTTGAAGAAAGAATGGCGGTGCTCGAAGCCGCCGAAACGGCCGTTGCCTGCGCCAGCGGCATGGCGGCGGTCAGTGCCACGCTGTTTGCGCTGCTTAAATCCGGCGACGAAGTGATCCACATCGGCGCGCTGTATGGCGGCACGGAAGGCGTTATTCGTAATTTGCTGCCGCGTTACGGCATTAAACCCGTGTTTGTCGCCGATCTCGATACCTTAAAAGAGGCGTTTACCGACAAAACAAAAATGGTGTTTGTCGAAACGCCAGCCAATCCGGTAATGGGCATCGTCTCGTTGCAGGAGGTCGCGCGGTTATCGCGTGAAGCCGGCGCGGTTAGCGTGGTCGATAACACCTTCGCAACGCCGTATCTCACTCGACCTTTGGCATTGGGTATCGATGTGGTACTGCATTCGGCAACCAAATATATCAGCGGTCACGGCGATGCCACCGGCGGCGTGGTCGCGGGACGTCGTGAACTGATCGATCCGATTCGTACGCTATGTCTCAAGCAGTTTGGCGGCTGCCTTAGCCCGTTCGAAGCCGCGCTGATGACCCGTGGGCTGAAAACCCTGCCCTTGCGCGTTGAAGCGTGCTCAATTAGTGCACAAAAAATTGCCGAATATCTTGAGAGCCATCCGGCGATCGCCGAGGTGTTCTATCCGGGACTCAAGACCCACGCGGGTTATGAGGTGGCGCGTCAGCAAATGAAGCTGTTTGGCGGCATTATGGCGGTGGAATTGAAGGGCGGCAAAGAGGCGGCGCGGCATTTTCTCGATAATCTCACGCTGGTGACGCAGGCGGTTTCGCTGGGCGACACGGATTCTCTGGCCTGTCATCCGGCGACCACCACGCACAGCGCGGTGTCGGAAAAAATCCGTCTTGAAAGCGGGATTACCGACGGGCTGGTAAGAATTAGTATCGGTATTGAAGACACTGAAGATCTTCTTGCTGATTTTAAACAGGCACTTGCCGATTTATAGCACTAAAAACGTCGGCTTTTTAGGCAAAATAAAGGGTTTGGCGATCGGCCTGACCCTTTTTTGATCCGCCCAATTTTCAAAAAATAAATCGATCGCCTTCGGCGATAAAACGCAGCGGGCAATGTTGCCCGCTGCCAGAAAAATCGTGGTTGTCACTATTAATGAAGAACACTCCGATCTTGGTCTTGTGACAGTAGGAAAGGGTTCCGCGAAATTTGGCGGTTCTCTTTGCTGTATCCTAAGTACACAGGATGTTCTATTCTACTAAGCTCTTCTCGGGGTAGAAAAACTTATTAAGAATATTGAATCAGGAGTCAGGACATGGCTGTAGGGATCAGGAGCAGGACCTTCGCGCGCTGGCTAGCGCCTGTATTGGCGTTACTGGTGGTTTTCCAACTCACCGCCTGTGGCGATAAAGAGCCGGATCAACGGAAAGCATTCATCGATTATTTACAAAATACGGTGATTCGCAGCGGGCAAAATCTGCCGACGCTGAGCGAAGATCAGAAACAGAAATTTGGCAATTATGCCAACGATTACACCATCATCCTGACCTTCTCGCGTCAGCTGAAACAGTCGGTGGATAACAGTCTTTCCCCGGCGGTCAATACTATCGCCCAGATCCGCGTTCCGCAGGATTATCTGCAGCAGAAAGCCGCGTTGGAGCAGGCTTCCGGCACCTTGACTACGCTGGCACAGCAAATTCAGACCGCCAAAGCGACCGCCGATACGGCGCAGGCCGCGCTTAAGCAGCCGGACGATTTGAAAGCTGTTTATAATCGCGTTTACGCACAGGATGTGACGCAGCCCGCCAACGCGCTAATTCCGGTGGTTCCGGCACTGGCGAGCTTTACGCAAGACATTATTGGCGTCGGCGATTTCCTGGGTCAGCAAGGCAATCAGGTTGCGTTCGCCAATGGCAGCGTGCAGTTCCCGACCCAGCAGCAGGTTACGCAATATAATGCGATGATGACGGGATTACTCGGCAAGCAGCAGGCGATGGTCGACGCGCAGAAAATAATCGCGGGTAACTTTTAAATACGCAGTAATATAAATCGTTAATAAACGTCGGTTGCTAAACCGTTCTAATGATTGCTGGCATTAAGTAATTAGTTGAAATTCAGATGATTTGCATCATAAAACCACGTCATTGCGCGTGGTTTTTTTTTATTGGCATGGCAGGATTAATAAAAGCTCACAATTTAACGCTGCACGCGAGGACGTAATCCTTTAGTTTTTATGTCACTCAACTGTTTTATATTTGTGAATATTTAGTCTCATACTCAAAGGAATTTTTATGAAACGTCACATGATGACCCTGCTGGCCGCGCTGATTGCCGCGCCGGGCCTGGCTTCTGCCGCAGACAGCAGCGCCACCTTCACCGATGCGCAGCAGGCGGCAATCGGCAAGATTGCTTCTGACTACATCATCGCGCATCCGGAAGTGCTGGTGCAGGCGAGTCAAAAGTTGCAGGCACAGCAGCAACAGCAGCAGGCATCTGAGGCGTTAACCGCCGTACTCGCCAACGCGCCGGCGCTTTTGCAGGACAAAGATACCCCTTCTTACGGCCCGAAAGACGCCAAAGTCGCCTTCGTTGAATTCTTCGACTATCAGTGCATGTACTGTAGCCACATGGCACCCGTGGTCGCGCAAACGGTGAAATCCAATCCAAACGTCCGTTTCATCTTTAAAGAGTGGCCAATCTTCGGCGATCGCTGGAAAGCGTCGATTACTGCCGCTGAAACCGGTTTGTCTATTTGGAAACAGAAAGGCGCGCAGGCTTATCTGGATTACCACAACGGCATTTACGCCACGGGTCATGACGAAGGTAAGCTGACCGACGCCGATATTTCTTCCGTGGTCGAGAAAGTGCACGGCGCGTTGCCAAGCGACGCACACCGTCAGGAAACTCACGCGGCGCTGGCTAAAAATGACGAGCTGGCAAAAGCGTTGGGCTTCCAAGGCACACCGGGCTTCATCGTGATGCCAGTGAACGGCGCTAGCGCAAGCAACACCACCGTGCTGCCGGGCGCTGTCTCTGCCGAAGAATTGCAGGCCGCGATCAGTAAAGCGCAGGGCAAATAAGACTGTTTATAATCATGGGCTTATAGGCAAGTGATTATAAGCAAAACGTAAAAACAAAAGCAGAGCCCTTTCGGACTCTGCTTTTTTTGGTTCTTAACGTTAGCGATGCCATGGTGATTTGATTACTGATTGGTCTTATCCGCCGCGCCGGTTGCCATGGTTTTGCGGCAATTTTCCAGGCTTTCACCCGCGAAGGTTTTCTGTTGGGTGCTCAACGACTGATAACGTTTAGCCGACGCCTCTGCCAAATCCTGATCGAATTCCACCGGATTCACGGCATAAGAGCTGTTTTGATTGCTGATACTGGCCTTGATACCTTCTAGCAGGTCGTTATCGTTGACCGGCTTATTGCCCAGCTGGGCGACGGCGGCGCAGGTTGCTGCATCATAATCCGGTTTATGGTCTGGCGTTCTATTAAACCACCACACGGCCACGCCAATGATAACAACAACAATTATAACGATTGAGGGAAGGGATCTTTTCATCACACACGCTCTTCTTTCAATGAATTTAAGGGTGAGTCTACTGGTGGTTCTCGGTTAACCCTGCTTCTTGGTTAATCATGATGCTTGGTTAATCTGAGCTTTGAGTTAACCCTAGCTTTCAATAACCTGACTCTTGATAAACAGTATAGACGCTATTTTCAGAAACATATGCTTACCCTCGTTATCATCTATATTCATCCCTCTACAGTTGCTGGCTGCGCTATTAATATTTGTCATCAATAAAGTAACAATATATTCATTTCACGGTACAACGCGTCACAGCGACTATTATTAATATCTTGTTATTAAGATCTGCTTTTTAATTAGGCAAATGACTATTTAAGCCAGTGACTATTTTAATGAGTCACTATTTTGATCAGGGAGAGAAGTGATGAAAAACCTATCCGACAAAGAAATAGCCAACAAAGAAATCACCAATCAGCAAATAGCTAACAAGCTGTTTATCAATACCGTCTGTTTAAGTGGGACAACGCAGGAAAAACTGCGCGCCGCGCACGCCGCCGGTTTTGATCAGGTTGAACTGTGGCGTCAAGATGTTGAAGCAACGGACAGCGACTGTGGCGGGATTAAAGACCTGCTGGCTGCGTTGCCGATCGCTTTAACCGATTATCAGGTGCTGCTGGACTTTGACGGCGCGCCCGACAGCCTTCGTGAAGATAAACGCCAGGAAGCGCTGCAATTGCTTGATACCGCTGTCAAACTTGGCGCAACCACGGTATTGACGCCCGCCTGTACGCACAAAGACTGCGTCAAGGAGCGGGTTGAAGACGATTTACGCTGGCTGGTAAAAGAGGCCGCGCAGCGCGGATTGCGCATCGCCTATGAAGGCATGGCGTGGAGCACGGCGATCAATAACACCGCCGACGCGTGGCAGCTGGTGCAGCGAATCAATGCGCCAAACCTCGGCTTGGTGGTCGACGCTTTCCACATATTTGTTCGTCATCGCACGGTGAAAGATCTCGAAGGCATTCCGATGGATAAAATCTTTTTGGTGCAGCTTTCTGACTTGGCCGAAGAGCCGACGGCGGATCATTTGGTCGATACGGCGCGTCACAGTCGTCTGCTGCCAGGAGAGGGGAAATTCCCGCTCGATACTTTAATGCAGTATTTGCAGCAACATGACTACGCGGGGCCAATCGGTTTGGAAGTGTTTAACGATGAGCTAAAACAGCAGGATGCCACCGAGGTTGCCCGTAAAGCCATGCAGGCCCTGAAAGCGACCTGTTATCAGCATGAAAACCAGACTTCGCGCTAACGCCGCCTCTTAGCTGCCTATCCTAAAAAAGTCAGGAGAGAGATAATGATCGACACAGTGAATGTAAAAGGTATCACCATTGGCGAAGGCCGGCCAAAACTCATCGTGCCCATCGCCGAAAGTATGCAGTCCAACGTGCTGGAAAAGGCGCGCGAACTCTCCACCCGTAAGGATGTTGACGTGGTCGAGCTGCGGCTGGACCCGCTCGATAGCGTCGCGGACACCTTGTCCATCGCCCGTCTCACGTCGCAAGTTTATGACATTATCGCCAGCAAAGTGCTGCTGGTCACCTTCCGCACCAAGCCCGAAGGCGGCAAAAAAGCTATCGCCGACGCCGATTATTGCGCGCTTTATCAGCAAATTTTAACCTACGGTAAAACGGATTTACTGGATATCGAGATGTTCCGCAATCAGGTGCTGGTGCACAAGCTGGTGGCGCACGCGCATGAAATCGGAGTGGGCATTGTGATGTCGAGCCATGATTTTGAGCAAACGCCGCCGCAGGAAGAGATGATTCGTCGTTTGCGATTGCAGCAGGAGATGGGTGCCGACGTGCTTAAAATAGCCGCGATGCCAAAAAACGCCGGCGACGTGCTCGCGCTGATGAACGCCACGTGGGAAATGCACAGTAAATATGCCAAAAAGCCGCTGTTAACGATGTCGATGGGGGGCACGGGCGTGGTTTCGCGCTTAACGGGGGAATTAACCGGCTCCGCATTGGCGTTTGGCATGGTAGGACAATCTTCCGCGCCGGGTCAGGTTGAAGCGCATAATTTGCATCAGGTGCTGGATATTATTCACCAAGCTAGCGCGTCTTGAGGATTTATATGAAAGCGGCGGGGTTGGAAAATAATGGGTTATTAGTTTCCAAATAACTTTCTTTTTCTAAAAGAATGCCTATTTTCTTTCCAATCTCTATCGCATTTCTTTCTGAACTATTTCCCCTCTCTTTCTAATCTATTTTCCTCTCATTCTGATAAACCTATGACAAAAAAAAGCCCCTTATTCTCGGCGAGATAAGGGGATGCCAACGTGGCCAACACCAGGGAATTCACTCTCTTTATAAGTAACAGCTGTATTCGTAAAAACTGCATTATAACAACTGTATTTTGACGGTTTTATTAATTAAATTTGCATTTGTACGGGCTTTTATTGTTACAGCATCTTTATTGCACCTGTACTTTACCTGTACTTAAGTATAGGTTTTATTTTTTATGGATCCAAATATTTTATTTTTAAAATAGCCAGAGTGAGGCTATTTAACGATAGATTAATTATATAAATTTTTATCTTTACCCAATATTATTTAATAACTTTTTCACGCTGACAATTATGCTTAACGCTAAGTTAATGATTCTAATCACAATTAGAATGAGTGTAATAGACATCATCCAAAACCTCTCTTTTTTAGCCTAACCATTTTTTAAGCAACAAAAACTTTAACGCGTTGAGTTAACGCTTTTCTATATATTTTAAACGATGATGAATAGTTAAGAAGCTATTCACGAGGGCAATCAATAAAGCGATATTACCTGTACTTAAGTATAGGTTATATAAGAACGGCGAACTTCGTACTCAGACAAGCCGCCGATCAGCGGAGGAAATTCTTGGATAAATTGACCTGTTTTTAACGACGAGCAAAAGCGGGGCGTTTCATCATGACGACAAAAAGGCCCTGCGGATGAGGCGTAATTTTCTTTCACTAGAACTTGTTAAATTTGCGTTAAAAAAAGCGCCCCGGTTTTTTGTTGCCTTTTTAACCACAATTTCAGTTGGATAGCGAAAATAAATTGTGATCGTTATCACGCTTTGACGATAAAGATCGCCCACAAAAAAGTGACATTGATCACAATTAGTTTACCTTTTGCCCTGCTTTCCACCCATTCTGCTTAAGTTACAGCACTTTTATGTGATGCAGATCACCAAAAGAGAGGGGGAGGAGGGGGTAAAGCAGTGATCCCAATCACGGGCCGAGCCCTGTCTACGCGTGGTCATAATGACGTGCTAGAGTTCGCCTTGCAGACAGCAATTCGACGGGATCCCACAGTTTTGGGTATTGATACCGTCCCAATAATTATCACGTATCGCGCGCTCTTATTGTTAGCGCGTATCAATAGGGGTGTGTTTTATGTTTTCACCAGACGTAAAGGTTAAGGTTCAAAACTTTGGCCGCTTTCTGAGTAACATGGTAATGCCTAATATTGGGGCATTTATCGCGTGGGGTATTATTACCGCGCTGTTCATTCCGACTGGCTGGATCCCGAACGCGACGCTCGCCAAACTTGTCGGCCCGATGATTACTTATCTGCTGCCATTGCTGATTGGCTTTACCGGCGGACGTCTGGTCGCGGGCGATCGCGGCGGCGTGGTCGGTGCCATCACCACCATGGGCGTGATCGTCGGTGCGGATATGCCGATGTTCCTGGGCGCAATGATTGCCGGTCCGCTGGGCGGCTGGTGTATCAAACATTTTGACCGCTGGGTTGACGGTAAGATCAAAAGCGGCTTCGAGATGTTGGTTAACAACTTCTCTGCCGGTATTATCGGCATGCTGCTGGCCATTCTCTCCTTCCTGGCAATCGGGCCGCTGGTCGAAGCGCTGTCCAAGCTGCTGGCGGCGGGCGTGCACATCATGGTTATCCATAACCTGCTGCCGCTGGCTTCCATCTTCGTCGAACCGGCGAAAATCCTGTTCCTGAACAACGCCATCAACCACGGTATCTTCTCGCCGCTGGGTATTCAGCAGGCGTCGGAAGCCGGTAAATCTATCTTCTTCCTGATTGAAGCCAACCCGGGTCCGGGCATGGGCGTGCTGATTGCCTACATGGTGTTTGGACGCGGAAGCGCCAAGCAGTCTGCGGGCGGTGCGGCAATTATCCACTTCCTCGGGGGTATTCACGAAATCTATTTCCCGTACGTGCTGATGAACCCGCGCCTGCTGCTGGCGGTTATTCTGGGCGGCATGACCGGCGTGTTTACGCTGACTCTGCTTAACGGCGGTCTGGTTTCTCCGGCTTCTCCGGGTTCCATCCTTGCGGTTCTGGCGATGACGCCAAAAGGCGCCTATTTCGCTAACATCTCCGCTATCGTCGCGGCCTTCCTGGTCTCTTTCGTTGTCTCTTCCATCCTGCTGAAAAGCTCGAAAGTGAAAGATGAAGACGATTTGGAAGCGGCCACTCGTCGCGTTCAGGATATGAAAGCGCAGTCAAAAGGCGTGACCACGGCGACCGGCGCGGCGGCACCTGCTGGCGTAGCGGGCGACCTCTCTACCGTGCGTAAAATTATCGTAGCCTGCGACGCCGGTATGGGGTCAAGTGCGATGGGCGCGGGCGTTTTACGCAAGAAAGTGCAAGACGCGAAGCTGAGCAATATTTCGGTAACTAACATGGCAATCAACAACTTGCCGGATGATGTCGACCTGGTGATTACTCACCGCGACCTCACCGAGCGCGCCATGCGTCAGGTGCCACACGCGCAGCATATTTCGTTGACCAACTTCCTCGACAGCGGCCTGTATACCGACCTGGTGTCGCGTCTGTCAGAAGCCAATAAAACCACCCTGTATAAAGACAAAGTCAACACCACGCTGAGCGATAGCGTCGTGACTGAAGCGGACAACAGCAATCTGTTCCGTATGAGTCCTGAAAATATCTTCCTCAATCTGACCGCCGCCAATAAAGAAGAGGCGATTCGCTTCGCTGGCGAGCAGTTGGTGAAAGGCGGTTACGTGCAGGCGGAATACGTCGACGCGATGCTGGCCCGCGAGCAGTTGACCTCAACCTATCTGGGCGAGTCGATTGCCGTGCCGCACGGCACCATTGAAGCCAAAGATCGCGTGCTGAAAACCGGCATCGTGTTCTGCCAGTATCCGGCGGGAATTCGCTGGGGCGACGATGAAGACGATTCTGCCCGTCTGGTTATCGGTATTGCCGCGCGTAACAACGAGCATATTAACGTGATCACCAAGCTGACCACCGCACTGGACGAAGATGGCGTAATCGACCGTCTGGCGACCACCAATAGTGTAGAAGAAGTGTTGCAGATCATTCGCGGCTAACGGCAATTATTCGATAATCTCCGGGTTATCGAATGTCATCATTCGAGAACGTTACTAACCGGGTTTGGCACTCTTCAACATGTCGATAAAGCATGGTGAGAGCAGACCCGGTTGTTGATTCGAAGCCCAGAGCTTCCTGGTTCTTGTCACCATTTTAGGGAGTCATCATGAAAGCTTTACACTTTGGCGCAGGCAATATTGGCCGCGGATTTATCGGCAAACTGCTCGCCGATGCGCAGGTTGAATTGACCTTCGCCGACGTTAGTCCGGTCCTGCTCGACGCACTGAACAGTCGCAACAGTTACGACGTCCACGTGGTGGGCGAGCAGAAGATTATCGAGACGGTCAAAAACGTTAACGCCGTGAACAGCGCGGGTCAGGACGCCATCAATCTTATCGCGCAGGTTGATTTGGTCACCACCGCCGTCGGCCCGACTATTTTAGAAAAAATCGCCCCGAACGTGGCAAAAGGTTTGGTGCTGCGTCACCAGCAGGGCAATGAAAACCCGTTAAATATCATCGCCTGCGAAAATATGGTGCGCGGCACCAGCCAGTTTAAACAGCACGTTATCAACGCGCTGCCGGAAGAAGAAAAAGCCTGGGTTGAGGCGCACGTTGGTTTCGTCGACTCCGCCGTCGATCGCATCGTGCCACCGCCGGCTGCGGGCACTACCGATCCGCTGGAAGTGACCGTCGAAACCTTCTCCGAATGGATTGTCGATCAGACCCAGTTCAAAGGTCCTTTGCCTGATATCAAAGGGATGGAGCTGACCGATAACCTGATGGCCTTCGTCGAGCGCAAGCTTTTCACCCTGAATACCGGCCACGCGATTACGGCGTATTTAGGTCAGCAGGCGGGCCACGCCACGATTCGTGATGCCATTCTTGACCCGAAAGTGCGCGACATTGTTAAAGGCGCGATGGAAGAGAGCGGCGCGGTGTTGATCAAGCGTTACGGCTTCGATTCAGAAAAACATGCGGCTTATATTCAGAAAATTTTGTCTCGTTTCGAAAATCCGTATCTGCAAGATGACGTCGAGCGCGTGGGCCGTCAGCCGCTGCGCAAACTCAGCGCGGGCGATCGTTTGATTAAACCGCTGCTCGGCACGCAAGAGTACGCGCTGCCTCACGCCAATCTGGTGCACGGCATTGCCGCCGCGATGCGTTATCGCAGCGAGCAGGATCAGCAGGCGCAGGAGCTGGTGGAATTGCTGAATACGCTGGGTCCGAAAGCGGCATTGGCGCAAATTTCCGGCCTGCCGGCCGAGAGCGACGTGGTGGCAGAAGCCGTCAGCGCCTACGAGAAAATGCACTGATTTTTCATTATCACTAAAAGCTGAATACTGACCCAAAGGCTTTGAGATTGCGGCAGGGCAGCCGCGAAATCGGTCCGACGGGTTAAGCCAACACCAGGTGAAAAAATCCCTGCGGAAGGAAAATTCTTCTGACAGGGCCGATCAAGGATGACGCCGTGGGCGTTGAAAGACTCACTTAACATCGTGAATAGCGACCATGGAAAAAGCACAGGCGTTTGAGAATCGGGTATTGGAAAAGCTGAACGCGGGTAAAACCGTGCGCAGCTTTCTGATAACGGCTGTCGAACTTTTGGCCGAAGCGCTGGACATTCTAGTGATTGAGGTCTTTCGAAAAGATGATTACGCAGTGAAATACGCCGTCGAGCCGCTGCTGACAGGCAGCGGCCCGCTCGGCGATCTGTCGGTTCGTTTAAAACTTATGTACGCGCTTGGCGTGATTAACCGCAATGAGTACGAAGACGCCGAGCTGTTAATGGCGCTGCGTGAAGAGCTGAATCACGATGCCAACGAGTATCGTTTCACTGACGACGAAATTCTTGGGCCGTTTGGCGAGCTGCACTGCGTCGCGCTATTGCCGCCCGCGCCGACGTTTCTCAAACCCGGTGAAGCCGATGAATCGCTGATCGCCATGCAGCGCCAGCGCTATCAGCAGATTGTTCGCTCAACGATGGTGCTTTCCGTTACCGGGCTGATTGCTCACATCAGCAATCAGCAGCCTTCGCGGCTTTCTCCAGTCAAACGTTAATCCGCACGCCAAATTTTACGCCAGCCCAGCAGACAAACCAGCGACACCGCCATGGTGGTTAAATAGATTTTCGCCGCAGGGAAATTATCGACCTGCATCACTGCGTCGCCTAAAATACCTTCCTTGAAACCACGGCTGTAAAGCGCAGTGAAAATAAACAGCAAGACGGCGTTAACAATCAAAGACAAAGCCTGAAAATTGCACTCTTTTTTATACGAGAGACGTTTTACTTTATCGAACAAGAAATAAGAGACGATAAAATAAATCACATATTCTACCGCCAGCGTAACGGGTAAAATAATAAAGGCGCGTAAGTCGGCGATAGCTCCGCGATGGTCGCCTAAATATTGCGACACTAATAAATCCAGCGAAAAATAGCCGAATAAGGCGAACACGAATGAAAACCCTACCAGAAAATATGCCTTTATCATGCCTGCTCTCTATCCATTAAATGACTTTATACAAAAAATTAGAGCGGATAAGCCGATATTTTTTTCAACTCGTCCGATCCAAAAAGGTTTTTTAAAGTACTAAAAATGGCGCAGGCATTCAATGAATCACGGCGTTTTTAACTGTTTATTCATTAACATCTCATACCATTACTCGGCATCTTTTAAATCACACATTTTTTAATTCATCGACGATCAGCCACAGCGCGGTCAACGCCATCAGTGCGGCCATAAAAGTATTAAACGCCTTTAACTTCCATTCGACCTGCAACGCCTGACGCAGTCTGTCGCCCATCAACGCCCAAATCAGCACGCACGGGAAATTCAGCAGCGCAAAGCCTAAACAGTTGGCCAAGGTGTGATGCAGCATATTGCCTTCCGGTGGCGTAAACAGAATGGCCACGTTGGTCGCCATCAGCCAGGCTTTCGGATTCACCGCTTGAAACAGCATGCCGTTAATCAGCCGCATAGGGCGCTGCTCGGCGCGGTTTTTCGGCGTCGAAGAACGAAAGATTTTCCACGACAGCCAAAACAGATAACTGCAGCCGAGCACCGCCATCGGCAGGCGGATAACGGTCATCCAGCTCAGTAAAACCGCCAGCAACGAGGTCGTTAGCGCGCATTGCAGCGCACAGCCCAACGTAATGCCCATCGTCATTGGCAACGTTTTTCGCAGCCCGAAATTGACCCCCGACGAGGCCAGCAGCAGGTTATTAGGCCCCGGCGTTATAGACATCACGGTCACGTAACTTACAAAAGCAGTATCCAGCATTGGGCGTTCCTTATGTTTGCGCACTCTACGGCGTCAGGGCTGATGAGTGACTAGCATAAGGGGAGAATTAATTAGGTTACAGAACCAGATATCCGCTATTGTTGGGGTTACAGTGGCTTAAAAATTGAACTGTACCCTCTTTTAAAATGGGAACTGTCACCATGACCGATATTTTGCCGGCCTTATTACCGGAATCTTTGCTCGCGCAGCCAGCCGAGCCGAGCGAAACGCGCTATCACCAGCTCGCCGATCAGCTGGCCGACGCCATTAACCGTGGCACTTTGCTGCCCGGCAGCCGTTTGCCGTCGGTGAGACGCTGCGCCGAGATGCATCAGGTCAGCATTAATACCGTGGTGGCCGCCTATCGTCGCCTTGAAGATCGCGGGTTAATCGAGGCGCGGCCGCAGTCGGGATTTTACGTCAGCAACGCGCTGCCCGTGCTCGAAAGCCGCGTTGACGAACATTCTCACGCCGCCGAACCCGCCAACGAGGTGCTGGCGCTGATTGATACCGTGTTCGCCGCGCAAATTAATCCCGAGTACACCAATATTTCGCTGGCCTGTCCGCAGTCAGACGATTTTTATCCGGGCGGCAAGCTGGGCCGCATTATGTCCTCCCTGCTGCGCCGTCAGCCGCAGCTGATTGGCAAATACGCGCTGCCGCCGGGCAATTTGCATCTTCGCCAGCAGATTGCCCGCCGCTCGATGACGCTCGGCATGATGCTTGAGCCGACAGATATCACCCTAACGCATGGTTGCATGGAGGCGCTCCAACTTGCGCTGCGCGTCACTACGCAGCCGGGCGACAGCGTCGGGTTAGAAACGCCGACCTATTTTTATCTGCTGCCTCTACTTGCCAGCTTGGGATTAAAAGCGATTGAAATTCCGACCGATCCGCAGCACGGCCTTTCGCTTGATGCGCTCGAATTAATGCTGAACGAAAAGCGCTTAAATGCGGTGATCGCGATGCCAACGGCGCAGAATCCGATGGGATTTACCATGCCGCTGGCCGCCAAAAAAAGGTTGGCAAGGCTGATGAACGATCATCAGGTGCCGTTGATTGAAGATGGGCTGTATGCTGAAATTCAGTTCGGCGCGACGCTTTCTCCGGCGGTAAAATCGTTCGATAAAAACGGTTGGGTGCTGTTTTGCACCAGCTTTACCAAGACCTTGGCGCCTGATTTTCGAATTGGCTGGATAGCGGGCGGGCGTTTTAGCGAAAAGCTGCGTCATTTAAAAGCGGTGTCGTCGATGGCCGAATCTTCGCTTTTATCCGAAACGCTGGCCGTATTTCTCGAGTCGGGCGGATTCGATCATCACCTGCGTTCTTTACGACGTCGTTACGCGGCGCAGGTCGATGAGGCAAAGTCATTAATAATGCGATATTTTCCACAGGGCACGCGCGCCACCCAGCCGCAGGGCGGATTTGTATTCTGGGTCGATTTTCCGCCGGGCGTCGATACGGTTAAACTTTTCGAACTGTTGCTTAAAGAAAAAATAAGCATGACGCCCGGCACGCTCTACTCGCCGAGCGGCCGTTATCGCAATGCGCTGCGGCTTTCCTGCTGCTATCCGTTCAATGCGCGCTACACCGATGCGTTGGCGCGCGTGGGGCGCAGGGCCTGTGAGATGAGCGGATTACCGCCGGGAATCGTCACACAGGCTGCTGAATAGACGACTTCCTGTTACACTATTCCTGTTACACTACAGGTTGAATTCCACACTTCGTCGTCCTGCCCCGCAATCTCGCGGCGCCTGATGGCATACGGGTTACCGAAATGATCGAAAAAGAAAAAGCAGAAATTAAGCGCCTGAGCGACATGCTGGATGCACTGAACCACAAAGATGCGACCGTTATTCAGCAGGGCGTGAGCGAGCTGATTGACCAGCACATGAAAGAAAAAGAGAAGTTGGCGGCCGAAATCGAACGCCTGCGTGGCGTGCGTGAAGTGAAGCTGAGTGCTGAAGCGCAAAAGCTGACCAAGCTGCCATACAGCCGTGAAATCACCAAGAAAGAGCAGGCGGATATGGGCACGTTGAAGAAGGCCGTGCGCGGCATCATCGTCGTTCACCCAATGACTGCTCTGGGCCGTGAAATGAACCTGCAAACCGTGACGGGTTATGCGAAAAAACCTTTCTAAAAGCCGCTTCTGAAAAGAGGCGAATTATAGAAATAAAAAAACCGACGCAGCATGCTCCGTCGGTTTTTTTTCGGCTATTTTTGGCTGTTGTACAAAAGCAATGCATTAAAAAATCAACGCGTTACTAGGCCAACGCATGACTAAGCCAACGCATGACTAAGCCAAAGAGAGCCTGCTGACGTTACTGAAAACGTCAGCATGAGTCTTAACAGAAACTTAGGCTTTAGCGAAGTTTTCTGCCGCGACGTCCCAGTTTACAACGTCCCAGAAGGCTTTGATGTAATCAGGGCGTTTGTTCTGATATTTCAGGTAGTAAGCATGTTCCCACACGTCCAGACCCACGATCGGGGTGCCAGATGCGCCAGAAATTGCTTCGCCTAACAGCGGGCTATCCTGGTTAGCAGTAGAAACTACCGCCAGCTTGCCGTCTTTCTTGACCAGCCAGGCCCAACCAGAACCGAAACGGGTTGCAGCAGCTTTTTCGAAGGTTTCTTTGAAAGCATCAACGCTGCCGAAGTCACGTTCGATAGCGGCTTTCAGGTCGCCCTGCAGGGTGGTGCCTTTTTTCAGGCCTTTCCAGAAGAAGCTGTGGTTAGCGTGACCGCCCGCGTTGTTACGCAGTACAGTTTTCTTGTCAGCTGGCACTTTATCGAAGTTTACCAGCAGCTCTTCAACAGGCAGCGCAGCCAGTTCTGGCAGGCTTTCCAGCGCCGCATTGGCGTTGTTTACATAAGTCTGGTGGTGTTTAGTGTGATGGATTTCCATCGTTTCTTTATCGAAATGCGGCTCAAGAGCGTCGTAAGCGTAAGGCAGGGATGGTAGTGAATAACTCATGTTCATCAGCTCCATTTTAGTTGGGCGGTGCAGATTAGGGTGAGCACCGCGTAATCAGTCGGATCATTATAGTTAATAAATTGATATTGAAAATGATTATCTATGCTCCACACTTTGTGTGGGCATTCTGCAAGGCCGCGTAATCAGTGGCTTAGAGTAACCAAGACTATCCAAGGGCAAAATCCGTCTAAAGCCTTTTGGCCTATTTTCAGAATCGCCCTGCCGCTGAGTTTCTCAATGTTCCGATTAATCGACCAGACGCTGCGGATGCGTATAAACCGTCGCGCGGCCGGGTTTACTGAATCCAACCAGCGTGAGATTGCAGCGCTGCGCGACATCGACGGCCAGAGAAGTGGCAGCCGAAACCGCAAACAGAATTTCAATGCCGCACATCGCCGTTTTCTGCACCATCTCATAGCTCGCACGGCTTGATACCAGCGCCGCGCCGTGTTGCCAGCTCGGCTCGCGCGCTTTCACGCCCAGCATTTTGTCTAGCGCCACGTGACGACCCACATCTTCGCAGCCGCCCAGCAGCTCGCCCTGCAGATTTATCCACGCCGCCGCGTGCGTACAGCCGGTTTCCTGACCGATCGGCTGCACCGATGTCAGCTGACGCAGCGCGTTATCCAGCCCGGCAAGTGAAAAAGTCTGCGTAAAAGGCAGCGGCGCAAGGGGCCGGAAGAGGTCGCCCAATTGCTCAATGCCACAGACGCCACAGCCCGTGCGGCCCGCCATTGCACGGCGGCGCTCTTTTAATCCGGCAAAACGACGGCTCGATAGCTCGATATTAACCTCAATACCGTTACAGTTTGGCGTCACATCCAGACCAAAAATATCGTTAACCGATTCGATAATGCCTTCAGAAAGCGAAAAACCTAGCGCGAAAGCGTCGAGATCTTTTGGCGACGCCATCATTACTACGTGAGAAATTCCGTTATAAACCAACGCGACCGGCACTTCTTCTGCTACCCAGTCAGGCTGACTGACGGCCAGATCGCGGCGCTGCACCACGGGGCGTTGCTCAAGGCCAATTTTCTTTGGCTGTGGGTCAGAAAGAGGAGTAAGAGGCGTGGTCAAGGCAGATCCCGTTTAACGTTAACAATGTTCAATGGCAATAAGTTTATTCACCGCAATAAGTTCAGTCGCGGTAAAGAGAAGAATAGGGTAGACCCAAGCCTGCCGAATTTGAATCGCATTCTGTGCCTAAGGCTGGTAAAAAATCGGCCGACTGCTAGGTTTATAGAGGGTAAACGGCTTTTTCTCGGTTTTCTCCGAACTTTGATAAGGAGGGTTTAATGAAGTTAATCGGAAGCTATACCAGTCCTTATGTACGCAAAATTTCGGTGATGCTGATCGAAAAAGGCATCCCGTTTGAATTCGTCAATGACCCCCCGTCTGTTGAGGGCAGTAAAGTGACGGATTTTAATCCGCTAGGCAAAGTGCCGGCGTTGATAACGGATGAAGGCGAAATCTTTTACGATTCGCCGATCATTGTGCAATACCTTGAACTTCTTAATATTTCACCGACTTTTTTGCCGTGGAAGCCTTTAGATGCACTGCGGGTAAAACAGGTCGAAGCGTTGGCCGATGGCGTAACCGATGCGGCCGTGGCGCTGGTATTGGAAAATCGTCGCGACGCGGCGCAGCGCAATGAAGAGTGGGTGATCAATCAGCGCGGCAAGGTGCTGCGCGGGCTCGACAAGTTGGAGCAGTATGCCAAAGAGCGGCAGTGGCTCAATGGCGAAGGGCTAAACGTGGCCGACATCAGCGTGGCGTGCACGCTGGGTTATCTGAATTTTCGCCGCATCGCGCCGGGATGGTGTGTTGAACGCCCGACGCTGATCAAGCTGGTCGAGCGACTGTTCCAGCGTGAAAGCTTCGCCCGCACCACGCCACCCTGACTTTTTTATCAAATTAGCGTTTTTATCAAATTAAGGTTTTAAACCGCTGCGCCATCAATAACCGGCTTTCGCTGACGGATAAATAATACCACCAGCGAAAGCCAGAGCAGCCCGCTTGCAAGATTGAACAGATTAAACAGCGGATTGCCGCCGCCCAAATAGGCCAATTTTGCCAGTTCAATGCCCAACGTAAAGACCAGCATGCTGATCATGCCCATCGCGGCTGAAACCGTGCCCTTGCTCATCTCGCTCGAGAACAGCGTCAGGCGATAGAGACCCGCATTGGCGACGCCAATACCAAACGCATAGAGACTTAGTCCGGCGGTCATCCACAGGTAGGCATGGCCCGCCAACAGAGTGGCGATGGCGGCAATAAACAGTCCCGCGACCATCGGCACCGCGCCAAGCTTGATAAGCCACTCAACGCTGCGCTTGCCGGAAAGTTTCGCCAACAGCAGATTGCCGATAATCAGCGCGCCAAATACCGGCACCTGAAGCAGGCCGTATTCCATCGCCGACAGCCCTTCGCCGCGAATCAAAATCACCGGCGACTGGGCAATCCACGCCAGCAGCGGCAGGCTGGCAAAACCGATCGCCAGCGAGCCATAAAGGAAGGGGCGATTTCTCAGCACGATTTTATAATCGGCCAGTAGCCCTTTCACCGACAGCAGCTCGCCAATGCGCGACGCCGTTTCCGGCATCGCCTTGTGCAACCCCCAGAAAGAGATGCTCGCCAGCACGGCGAAAATCACAAACATCACCTGCCACGGCGCAATTTGAATCAACGCGGCACCTGCCAGCGGACCCAGCAACGGTGCGGCAAGCGCCACGTTGGCCATCAACGCCGTAATGCGAATACAGACCGATTCTTCGAAAGATTCCTGAATCGTGGCGTAACCCACCGCGCCAATAAAGCACAGGCTGATGCCTTGGAAGAAGCGGATTACCATAAATTGTTCTATGGTTTGGGCAAACAAAATCGCGAGGCAGCTAATTACGAAGAAAGCTACGCCCGCCAGCATCACTGGGCGACGCCCGCGCCTGTCTGACAACGGCCCTAACAGCCATTGCAGGAACATGCCGCCCGCGAGATAGGCCGTCATTGACGTGGGCACCCAATCTTCACTGGCATTGAAATTCGCGACCACGGCAAGCATGCCGGGTTGAATCATATCGTTGGCGATATAAGTCGCAAATTCAAACAGAACCAGACAAAGTGGAAATAACAGTGCCCGCCGACTTAACAGCGACGCAGTATTTGGAGAGTTAAGCATAATCACTTCACAAAAAAGAGCTAATGGTTTGATAATTAGCAAGAAAATAGGGACTGCTCGGAAAGGTTTTGCTAGCTGAGTCAGTAATGGCGAGTATTCTGCCGATAATTTGAGCAAATGGCAACGATCTTTCTGTGGTTAAGCACGGATTGAGAGTGATTGTTTAACATGTTAGCCATTAAATAGTCGATTAAGCTGCCGGAAACAGGTATTAAGTTTAAAAATAGTTAAGGATTAAGCAGCACATGAGCCAAAAAATAGCCTGGGTTGATAACCTGCGCGGCATCGCCTGCCTGATGGTGGTCATGATCCACGCGACCAGTTTTCACGTGGTAAATTTTAGCGCAATCGATAACGTCTCCTGGTGGCTGGCAAACCTGCTCGACTCCGCCTCCCGCGTGTCGGTACCGGTTTTTTTCATGATCTCCGGCTACCTCTTTTGGGGTGAAAAAAGCGCCCAGCCGCGACATTTTCTGCGCATCGCGTTATGCCTGATTTTCTACAGCACTGTGTCGCTGGTTTATATCATTTCGATGACAAAGATCGGTTTTTGGCCATCTTTGCGGCTAATCCTGCAAAAACCCGTTTTTTATCATCTTTGGTTTTTCTATGCTATCGGCCTTATTTATCTGCTTTCGCCGTTTATTCAAATAAAACAGGTCCCCGCGCGCCTGCTATTGGTGGCCGCGTGCGTGCTGGGCGTGCTGGCAAATCCTCAGTTACCCGTAGTGAACTGGCAGAAGATTCACCTGCTGCCGATCAATCTTTATATCAGCGGTGACGCCTTTTATTATCTGCTTTACGCGCTGTTAGGCCGCGCTTTGGGCACGCTACAGATTAAAAGTCGGGGTTACGGCTGGATGGCGGGCATAATCTTTATTGCCAGCACGCTGGCGATTGCGTTTGGCACAGAGCGACAATCGCTGATTAATCAGAATTTTGCGGGGACTTTTTACACCTACTGCGGGCCTTTGGTGTTTATCTCGGCGCTGTCGCTGTTGGTGTTCGCCAAGGTACTGCTGGAAAAGATCAATCTCCGCTTTCTGGCGCTGATTTCGCGCCATTCGCTGGCAATTTATGGGCTGCACGCGTTGATCATTATCGCGCTGCGCGGCAAACATCTCGATTTCCCGGCGCATCCGCTGCTCAACATCGCCTTCCTCTATGCCTGCGGCCTCGGCGGCGGCCTGCTGCTCGCCATCCTTATCGGCAAGATTGATCGCCGCCATTGGGTGAGTTGATGAACCTCAAGCTACGCTTTTTACTCGCTCCACCGCAGCAGTGCGCGGCGAAGCTGGCGGCCGGAAGAGAATCCGGCGGTTAGGGCGGCTTTTTCGAGTCCGAAGCCTTGCTGCATGCGCTGTTTGGCGACCGCGATGCGTAGCTGCTCGTGATAATCGCGTACGCTAATGCCGAGATATTGACGGAAAAGGCGGGTGAGGTGACGGCCGCTGATGTGGGCCTTTGCCGCGACGTCTTCGACCTGCCACGCCGTTTCAGGATCGGCGGAAATGACATTCTGCGCGCGATGTACGGCCGGATGCAGATGATTTCGGTGCTGAAGCCACGGCGAAAGCTGCGGATCTTCGCCGCCACGCCGGAAATAGACCACCATCTCGCGTGCGACGTCTAGCGCGGCCTGCGGCCCAAGATGCTGGGTAATTAAATAAAGCGCCAAATCGATGCCTGCGGTAATGCCCGCGCTGGTCAGCACGTGGCGATCTTCAACAAAAATCCGGTTGTCTTTTACAAGCGCAGCAGGCACCCGTTTACGCAGGCGCGGGATCACCTCGTGATGCGAAGTGCATTGATAACCATCCAGTAATCCGGCCATTCCGGCCAATAAACTTCCCGAACAGATGCACACCAACTGCAAACGCCCCAGCTCGATAGACTCTTTCAACGTTTTCAGCCATTCACAGACCTGTTGCGCGGGCGGCGTGTCGAACAGGGTTTCAGAATCACTCACGCCCGGCACCACGACAATGCTGTGGTCGGGCAAAATAGCGGGCAGAGGCAACAGGCGGCTGACCACCAGACCGGTCGTCAGCTCCACCTCTTGCAGCGGACTGATGTAATGCATCTTGAACTCGCCGCTCAGACGCAGCGTTTCAGCCGGTCCCGTTAAATCAAGCGCCAGGGTGCCCGGCAGAGTCACAAAGAAAACATCGCGCTGCATAGTGCTCCAAGAAAGGCTAATTTACTGATAATGAAGGAATGTTAGCATCCAATTCCGCCAGCGCGCCGTCAACGTCGGTAATGGTGGCGAAACGTTCTGCCAGCACCAACTCGGTATGACGTTTGATGTCATCGGTAGAGAACGTTTTGCCGTCTGCGTGCGTCATCGGGAAAGTCATCGTCGCTTCCGTCACAAAGGTGACGTTAAAGCCGAGATCCGATGCCACGCGGGTAGTCGTCTCGCAGCACTGTTCCGTGCGTAATCCGCTGATAATAAGATGATTAATTTTATTTTCATGCAGCCATAGATCCAGCCCCGATTCCGTTAAGGCATTATGCACGTGTTTGTAAAAACGTGCCTGCGGCTCGTGTTGGAGGAAGGACATCGGCGTAACAAAGCCGGATTCCAGCGCAAAAGGGCCCTGACTGACGTGGAAAATATCGACCAGCGGCACGTTGCGGCTTTCACAGCCCTCAATTAGACGCGAAATCGCCTGTTTAAACGCCGGAAAATCCTCTTCCTGCCAGAATGGTCTGTGCTCGAATGAACGCTGTACGTCGATGATCAATAATGCGCTGTTGGACATTTTCGGCCCTCCTCTCGTTAAGTTAACGCCATAGTGCGCGCACTAGAGCGGGAGAAGAAGGCCAAAAACGGACATGATGGTGACGCAGGCGGACTAAAACACCAGCTGCACTTTTGAAGCCTTGGTTTTGTCGGCGGCGAATTTTAGCGCGTCGGTTAACTGATCCTGTGGATACTCGGCGGAGAGCAGCGGCATCGGGTCAATCACCTTATCGGCCAGCCATTCGACGGCGGTGACGAACTCTTCGGTAAAGCGGAAGCTACCGACCCACTTAATCTCTTTGGCAATCAGCATCATCATCGGGAAATCAGGAATTGCGCCGCCCATGCCAACCTGCACTAATGTGCCCTTGGCGCGAGTAACTTCCAGACAGCGACGAATCGAGGAATGATGGCCCGAAGCATCGAAAGAGACGTCGAAATAGCCTTTCTGCTCCAGATATGGCGCGAAATCGCCGTTAGCGGCATCCAGCGTTTTGGTGGCGCCCATCGCTTTGGCAATTTCCAGACAGCGGGGGCTTAAATCAGTACAGACCACTTCTGCCGCGCCTTTAGCTTTTGCCGCAGCGGCAATCAGACTGCCGATTGGCCCAACGCCAGAAACGAACACGCTTTTGCCTTGCACGTCGCCTGCCTGATTGACGGCGTGGATTGCGACGGCCAAGGGTTCTGCAAATACCATCAGGCGGTCGCTTACGCTGTTATCAAATGGAATACACTGTTCGCTATCGACGATTTTGAACTGGGTAAAAGCACCGTTGATGTGAGGGAAATACATCGCGCTGCCGAAAAATTTCATTGTCGTACACTGGTTTTCTTCGCCGGCCAGACAATATTTGCAGGCTTTACAAGGCTTGCTCGGGTTTAACGCCACTTTTTGGCCGGGCTTCAGTGCGGCGTTATCGGACTGTTCGACCACGCCAACCACTTCATGGCCTAACACCATCGCCTCACGGACTTTAAAATCGCCGACCGCGCCGTGCTCGTAATAGTGCAAGTCAGAGCCACAAATTCCGCCGCGTGTCACTTTAACCAAGGTGCCTTCGCCCTGATATTCAAGCTGTTGATCAACCACAGCCACGTCTTTTTTCCCGGTCACTACGCAAGATTTTGTCTCGATTTTCATTTCATTTTGCTCTTTGTCTGGCGGTTTATTAGATCAGTTAAAAGGCTTTGCGAGAGTGAAAATGTGATGCGTGTCACTAAATGGCGTGTTACCGAATCTTGTTACCCATAACATGAAGGGCCTCAACTTTTTGAGACCCCTGATGGATTTTAAGGCGCGGAATTACTGATTTTTTGCTGATTTTTTTGTGAGGATTTAAATGAGAAGCTCACAATGGCATGAGTTATGACGCCACCGATCAAACCCCAGAAGGCAGAGCCGACCCCAAACAGTTGAATGCCCGAAGCGGTGATCAGAAAAGTTATTATCGCGGCGTCGCGTTGTTTCTCTTCAGAAAGGGCGCGGAACAGGCTGCCCGAAATCGTACCGAGTAATGCCAGGCCGGCAATGGTGTGAATAAGCGGCGCAGGCAGGGCGGTAAACAGCGAGCCGATTGAGCCGCCTAATAAGCCAGCGAGCAGGTAAAAGCCGCCCGCCGCTACGGCAGCGGTGTAACATTTTTTGGGATCGGGATGCACGTCTTTTCCCATACACATCGCCGCAGTAATGGCAGCAATACCAATCGAATAGACGCCGAAAGGTGCCAAAATCAGGGTAACCAGCGCAATAACGGCAATCAGGATTGAAACCTGCACTTTATAACCCGAGGCTTGTAAAGTCGCGATTCCCGGCGCGTTTTGCGACGCCATGGTCACAATAAAGAACGGCAAGCCGATGCCTATCATCGTTGACCAGGAGAAATGCGGCGCGATGAGCACGGGCGCGGCAAAATGCAGCGTCTGTCCGTGAGAGGCGATATCACCTTGCAGCGCCGCAATCGCGAGGCCAACAGCAAGGGAAAGAATGACGGCATAGCGGGCGATAAACCGTTTTGCGAACAGATAAACGACACACATGCTGCCCGCCAGCGCCAAATTAGTTTGCAACGAGGCAAAGGCGTCGAGGCCAAAACGCAGCAGAATTCCGCCCAGCATCGCCGCTGACAGCGCCTGCGGAATATAGCGCATCAGTCGCGCGAATAACCCGGTCACGCCTGCTAAAAATATCAGTCCGTTGGCGAAGACAAACACGCCAATCGCATCGTTAATCGAAATGCCCGGCATGCTGGTGACCAAAAGCGCCGCGCCCGGCGTTGACCACGCGGTTAATATCGGCGTTTTATAATAGAGTGATAGGCCCATCGTGGTAAGGCCCATGCCGAAGCCGAGCATGGTGAACCAGCTGCCGATCTGTTCAAGACTCGCGCCCGCTGACTGATAAGCCTGAAAGACAATCGCGGCGGCGCTGGTGTAGCCTACTAATACGGCAACAAATCCGGCGATAATCGTTGAAAATGACCAATCTTGCAGACTACATTTTGAAAAACTCATCCACTGACCCTGTTTTTTAGTTGCCGTGCAGAAAGACGCAAAAGCGGGGAATCATGCTTTTACGTTAAAGATCAAAGAGGTTGAGATTATCATCGTGGGGAAAAGCGTACAATCGTCTTTATTTTGAGCTTATTATTGCGTACTGGCGTCTGATTAATCGGCGGGTATGGAAATGATAAAGGCAATTTCAGCGCTAATCTGTCTCTTCATTCCGCTGTTTTGATAGGTGAAATGTAGCAGGTGCTCAGCTCGCTGACCTCATCCTCTTGCTGGCTGATTTCATAGCCCTTTTCGTTAAGCAGCACCGCGCTGTAAGGCACTACATTAATCTGCTTTACGACCGATTCCTGATAGCTTTTCAAGATGTTAGCCTTGGCCGCCGCCTGTGTCGGTTGGTCGAGGCCGGTCACCTGAATAAAGGTATCCCTGAACTCGTTGGAAAAAGAATTTTTATTTAAGCGGCTGACGATAAGCGCGTGAATATTGACGGTCACGTCGTTGCCAAGCAGATAGATTAAAACCGTTTGATAAACCAGCTCATCTTTCGATTTTTGCACCAAAAAACCGTTTTCGATGACTTTCATTGCCTGTTCGTTGGGATAAAGAATGTCGCTGAGGCACAGCGTGCGATCGCCTATCTCCATGCGGTTAAATTTTTCTTTAATCTCCTGGGCCGAAGAGGCTTCAGAATGGGCGGAAAAAAGCGTAGCAAGCAGCACCGCCATTGTCAGAACGCATCTCTTCATTAAGCCTCCTCAAAGGAATTATTCATCAGCCGCAGCGTTATTGAGTAAGACATATAGTTATTGAGTAAAGAGTAGGCTATGTTTCAACGATCAGGACAGGGAATAAACCCTTCTTTTTCAGGAGACAAAAGTGCAACAACCTACTTTAACGCTCTATTCCGATGCTAATTATTATAGTCCGTATGTGATGTCGGCATTTGTTGCGCTGACGGAAAAAGGCATTCCGTTTGAGATTGAAACGGTCGATCTGGCGCAGGCGGAGAACCTTAAAGAGAGCTATTCGGCTATTTCTACTACCCGTCGCGTGCCGACATTGTCGAACGGCAGTTTCCAGCTTTCTGAATCTTCGGCGATTGACGAATATATTGAAGAGCTGTTCCCCGCGCCGACGTTCGCCGCCATTTACCCGTCCAATCCCGAAGATAGGGCAAAAGCCCGCGAGATTCAGGCGTGGTTGCGCAGTGATTTAATGGCTATTCGCGAAGAGCGTTCGACAGAAATCGTATTTGCCGGTCAGCATCGCCCGCCGTTGACCTCAGCCGGACAGGCCGCCGCCGACAAGCTTGTCGACGCCGCGCTGCGTTTACTTGATGAGCGGAATAATTTGTTTGGTGAATGGTGTATTGCTGATACCGATTTAGCGCTGATGCTTAATCGCCTGCATTTGAACGGCGACGCCCTGCCTGAAAAACTGGTCGAATACGTTGAGCGCCAATGGCAGCGCGACTCGGTCAAAGAGTGGCTGGCGTTATCGGGTAAAAAATAGCACATTACTGCGTAGTATTTGCACTACGCGGTAAATCATTAACAAATAGCTGAACCTCTGCCCAATATTTCGATAATGGGCCTGAACACTAATCCTTGAGCATGCTTTTGACGAGCCTCCCAGCGATCGTGTGCAGCTTGTAAATTTATCCAGAAATCGGCAGATGTTTCAAAAAGATCGCCCAACATTATTGAATCATCAACGCTGAGACGACGTTTATCATTGCAAATTTCACTCACGGTTTTCCGAGAAAAATTCATGGCCTGAGCAAGCTGCGCTTGCGTGATATTCAAAGGCTTAAGGAATTCCTTAACCAAAATCTCCCCCACGGAAGTGGGTTCACGCGTTAGGGTATCCATTTGTTTTCCTTAGTTAACCCAACTTTTTAGTCAGATAAAAACGCTGGTGGGTGGCTTCGAGCTCGGGGAGTGGGCGGATGTCAGCGATAAATTCTTCCAGCGTCATTTTGCACGCGTAGCCTTGGCGCTCGTAAAACGGACGCGCCTGAAAGCTGAACGTATCAACCAACGCATAGCGGCAGCCGCGAGCCATCGCTTCCTCTTCTGCCTGACGAATCAAATGCGTGCCGCAATCTTGTCCGCGCAGCGATTCATCGACCCACAAATATTTGATCATCAAATAATTACCGACCGTTTCGCCAATCAGGCCGCCGCTTTTGTTACCCGATTCATCCTCGATAAAAATGCCCAGCTCTTTAAAGGAATTCTGCGGAATAAAATTTTTATTGTAGGCGCGCAGGCCAGCTTTCACGGTTTCAATTTCGTCGAGAGTCGGTGCTGCGGTAATGCGGGTTTTCATTGCCATTGCCTTGTGAAGATAGAGTTAAAAAGTTCAGCGTTTGCTGATAGTGACTAAGATAACGACTAGGGTAACAAAAAAAGTGGCCCAAGAAACGGTAGGCGAAAGGAGAGTGCAAGGCTGTGACTGTTAGTTTAAAAAACGGGCTTGTGGCTGATTTTGAGCGAGTTTCTGTATCTCTGCTAAACTTGAACGCGAGTAACAAAAAAGTCTGGGGCGCTACGTACGGACTGTTATGTAGAAAGGGAATGTAGATAAGGAACTTCTACTTTTGGTTTGGCCGCTTGGCTGAACAACATTCACGGTAACACCAATGTTTTAGGAGACGTCAAATGGGTATTTTATCCTGGATTATTTTTGGTCTGATTGCAGGTATTCTGGCTAAGTGGATCATGCCGGGTAAAGACGGTGGTGGCTTTATTCTGACCGTAATTTTGGGTGTGATTGGTGCCGTTGTCGGTGGTTATATCAGTACCTTCTTCGGCTTTGGCCGCGTAGACGGTTTCAACTTCGGCAGCTTCGTTGTCGCAGTAATCGGTGCGATTGTGGTGCTGTTTATCTATCGCAAGATTCGCTCGTAGTCGTAACACCCGAGTTAAAAGAGCCGCGCACTGTCGCGGCTTTTTTGTTTTTGCTGATCCAGAAATAGGCGGAGATAGCGTCGTTTTAGGTGGAATCGCACCTTGTAGATATCACTGCGCTCAACGTGTTTAATAGAGATATTCGTTGATTACATTTTTGGTGCAAGGTGAGATATGTCAACAAGAAAATATCGTAATAAAAATTTCAAAAAACAATCTATCAAACGAGCAAACTTTTCTAATGATACTGAGCATCAAGGTACATCAAGTGAATCTGAAAATAATGAGTCTAGCGGCTCTGGCATAAGTGATATTTCAGAAAGTTCAAATAACCATCAAATGAACTCATTATCACCAGATCATATCACTCTGCCGGTAAATACCAAGTTATCTCAAATATCTATGTTAGGCAGTCATGATGCAGGGACGTATGCTTATAGTAGAAAAAAAAATGACGGCAAGCTCAATAGCATGGGAGCACTGTTTCCCTTTGCTTTCAAAACTCAAAATCTGACACTTAGGGAACAGGCAGAAAAAGGGGTTAAATATTTTGATATACGTGTGAAAAAAAGAAAGGATGGTTCTTTTGGCTTCATACATGGTGGCAGTATTGCTGGGGGAAATGCAGTTAATGACGTTAACTCGTTGTTAGAACATACAAAAACAGATAAAAGAAACTTCTACTTACTTAAGTTTGTTATAGAAGATGATAAAATTAATAAAGGGACTACTAAGTCCGATGGGGATGCCTTTTTTGAACAGACATTAGGGCTTGATGAAAGCAATCAAATTATTAAAGCTGACCTTGACGACCAGAATTTAGGATCTGCGACAGTTAATGTTTTAGAGAAAAATAAAAACTTGGCTATTATGGTGCATAAGTACAAAGGCAATAATAAAAATTATTGGGATTACAAGAGTCAAACTAATACAAAGTGGCCGAATTCAACCAGCTGGAAAAAAACGGCAGAAAAAATTACCAAATTCCACAAAGATCAAGCACCCAATGACTTAATAAATATTATGCAAACAAATATGCCCGCTATAACAAAAAACATTTTTACTATGGGACGTTTGAAAAAGTTACTCATCAACGGGGCACCAGGAATCGCCGATGCTATTGATAAACTGGAGCATCCAGGAGTAATTAGTGGTGACTATATTGGGCATGCTCAAAGTGCCACAGAGCGTTTCAAAAACTGGATATCTCGAAAAAATAACAAAATAACAAAATAACAAAATAACAATCCATCATTTCCAATGATAGCAAACATATCGATTTAAATTGTTATATATGACAACTTTGTAGATTGGTTTATAAACTTTAAAAGTTTGGTTTTTATAATAATGACTATTTTTTAGGTGGAATAGTGCACTGTAGATATAGTCCTCTATTCTGCTTAATGTTGCTTTTAACCAGCCCATTTACAAGGTTACTGGAAATGACAAGTCGATTAAGTGAATTTTTAATTTTTCACTTGGCACAAGTGAAAAAGTATATTACTTAGCAGAATTTACCTAATGTAACTGATATGTCATCAATTAGAGGTGATCTATGAAGCGGATAATAAGACATCTTTAGGTCGTATAGCCTATAGCCAAAAATTGTAATGGTAGAGTAGCAATAAGTTATACATTTTAAATGCACAGAGAACTCTTATATTCTAAGTGGAGTAAATTCGCATAATTAAGATTTTCTGTGGTGTTGGATAGATAGCCTTGAAACTCTGGCGCTATGCCATAAGGTAAAAAATAATGCCAAGCCATGCTAATGTACAGAATGTAGAGAATAGCCATAAGCAGGTTATGAAAAAAAACTCTAAAGATAATCACCTTCATAATCCACAAAAGCAGACAGGTTCAGATTTAAGCCATAAACAATTATCTCCTCTTCTCAAAAAAAAACAAACTTCTATAGTAGATAACACTAAAGATATTGAAGCATCAACATTACCTTCCAAAAATTCTATTGTAAATAAAAATAAACCCAATAATTTTATTAAAGAACAACAAGATAAAAAAACTGATGCCATGAAAAAAAGGAAAGAAAAGCTTAAAAATGATAACGAGGCTTTAAATAGAATATTAGGATACCGTGACCAGTTACAAAAATATGGTTTTTCTCATTCCCTTCCTGAAAAATATCATTTTGTTACCTCGAAATACCCGAATGCTGATGTTCCGCCCTCAACTAATCAAGAAGGTAATATCCGGAATATAGACTATTTAAGCGTTGATTTGCATGACAATACAGAGTCACGCGTAAATAATGCTCGAAAAAATAATAAGTCATTAAAAGATTATCTTAAAATTTTCAATGTTGAAACCGAGGAAATGATAAAGCCAGCAAGAGATATAAAAACTGCGCAAGCATTAAAAATGGTTAATGATAAAAATCTAAACAATGGGAACATACCTGTAGCAGGTGTAAAAATAAAACCCGAGAAACCAAAGAAAATCAATAAAAACGCAAAAAAAGTTTATACGTCAACTGAGTTAAAAAGATTAACGGCTAGGGCAGGAATAATAGAAATAAATGAACACAATCAAACAGGTGCAAGAGATGGAGGTGTTTTCTTAGGGAATAAGAGTTTTACCAATATTCAAGCAAGTTTATCTCCCGATGATCTTTTTAAAGGGATAAAATTGCTTGATATACCGAACACTGTTTCAACTGGTTATTATTCTTCAGATGCTGAAATTAATAGAGCATTGGCGGCATCAAAAGATCACCCAGGAAGAATATTTAGACCTGTTTCTCAACTGCCACATTATCGTGTTGAAGATATTGAGGAATTTTTAGATGAAATTGCATTGGCATATAAAAAATCGGAAGCTGGAATAGAGCTGCATCCCGAAATTAGAAAAAGGATTCGAAGGCATGTTATAAAGGAAAATTATATTTTGAGTACCGGGGCGGGTATAGCGGGCACGCACGCTGAAGTACAAGCGTTAAATTATCTATTTACAGAGTTAGATAAATCACACGAAGAATTTGCCGAATTACAAAGGAGTAACACCTCTCTTACTGAAGAGGAAAACGAAGAAATAATAAGGTTGGATAAAGCCAATGCTAAGCATTTGAGACAAGCCTATATTGTTACGCACAGACTTTTTGATAGTCCGACTGTACTCGCTGGCCAAGCTTTCGTCGCCTGTGCAAATTGCACTGGCATTTTGAATGGAATGGAAACTATTGTGACGGGCATTGTTAATAAGAATATAAGAATAATACGTAGTTTGTCTGTAAAATAAACCAAATTTGATTGGGTCTAAATAACCGCATAATAACGTATCAGTGGCGGAGTGTTATTTTATTATAAGAGAGCGATATCATTTAAATGGCATCGCCTCATTATTCAAATCGCCACCAGCCCTCTTACGCCTTCTATTTCCATTTCGCTGCCGGGGCCGCGTTTGATGATGTTGCCGCGCGACATGACCAAATAGCTGTCGGCCAATTCGGCGGCAAAATCATAAAATTGTTCGACCAGCAAAATTGCCATGTCGCCCCGTGCGGCGAGTTGGCGGATTACCGCGCCGATCTCTTTGATTACAGAGGGTTGAATGCCTTCGGTCGGTTCATCGAGAATTAATAAACTGGGTTTGCAGGCCAGCGCGCGACCGATCGCCAGCTGTTGCTGCTGTCCGCCGGACAGGTCACCACCACGGCGATGTTTCATCTCGAGCAACACCGGGAACAGATGATAAATCTCGTCCGGCACCGTTTTTGACTGACTGCCCGAAAATCGTGATAGCCCCATCAGCAAATTTTCTTCAACGGTGAGGCGCGGAAAAATTTCGCGCCCCTGCGGGACATAGGCAATGCCCGACTGCACTCGCTGGTGCGGTTTGCGGCCATTAATCACCGCGCCGTTCCAGCTAATGGTGCCGGATTTCGCCGGGATCAGCCCCATCAAGCATTTCAGCAGCGTGGTTTTTCCCACGCCGTTGCGGCCCAGCAAGCAGGTCACCTCGCCGATTTTTGCCTCGAAAGAGAGTCCGCGCAGAATATGACTACCGCCGTAAAACTGATTCAATTCGTTAACTTGCAACATAACATTCTCCTTATTCTGCTCTTTGCGCAGCGCGGCTTAGCGGCCCAGATAAACTTCAATGACCTGCTCGTTTTCCTGCACGTCGCGCAGCGAACCTTCGGCCAAAACTTGCCCTTGATGCAGCACCGTCACGTGATCGGCGATAGTCTCGACAAAACCCATGTCGTGCTCAACCACCATCAGCGAATGCTTGCCGGCCAGCGATTTAAACAGCTCGGCGGTGTATTCCGTTTCCGCATCGGTCATGCCTGCGGCCGGTTCGTCGAGCAGCAGCAGGTGCGGCTCCTGCACCAGCAGCATGCCGATTTCCAGAAACTGTTTCTGACCGTGCGACAGCATGCCGGCCATGCGCTGGCGTTCGCCCTGCAAACGCAGCGTCACTAACATCTCGTCAATTCGGTCGCGCTGTTCGCTGTTCATTTTGGCGCGCAGACAGGCCCAAACCGATTTATTGGTTTTTTGCGCAATCTCGAGGTTTTCGAAAACGGTTAACGCCTCAAATACCGTTGGTTTCTGAAACTTGCGGCCAATGCCAGATTGCGCAATTCGCACCGGATCCAGTCGCGTCAGGTCAATATTTTGGTCGTACATTACCTGCCCCGATTTAGGCCGCGTTTTGCCGGTAATCACGTCCATCAGCGTGGTCTTTCCCGCGCCGTTCGGGCCGATAATACAGCGCAACTCGCCCACGCCGATGCGCAGCGAAAGGTCGGTTAGCGCTTTAAATCCATCAAAGCTGACGTTAATTTTATCCAGCGTAAGAATCGGGTCGGACTGATCGCGGTGCCTATCGGCGGGCATCGGCTGGGTAAAAAGCTCGCCCGTGGTGGTCATTGAATTCATTGCGATTTCCTCTTGCGCAGCAGGCCAATCACGCCGTCAGGAAGGAATAGCGTCACGACGATAAACATCCCGCCGAGAATAAACTGCCAGTATTCCGGGATGGCGACGGTAAACCAGCTTTTCGCGCCGTTGACGATGCCCGCGCCCAAAATTGGGCCAATCAAGGTGCCGCGTCCGCCGAGCGCGACCCAAATTGCCGCCTCGATGGAGTTGGTCGGCGACATCTCGCTCGGGTTGATAATCCCGACCTGCGGCACGTACAGCGCGCCCGCCAGCCCGCAAATCATCGCGGAGATTGTCCACACAAACAGCTTGAAACCTTTAGGGTCATAACCGCAAAAAATCAGTCGGTTTTCAGCATCGCGAACCGCCGTCAACACGCGGCCATATTTGCTGCGTGCCAGCGCAAAACCGAGCGCCAAACTCGCGACCAATAGCAGCACCGTAGTGATAAACAGCCCGACGCGGGTTGTGGTGGCGGTGACCTGAAAGCCGAGCAGGGTGGTAAAGCCGGTAAAACCGTTGTTGCCGCCGAAGCCGGTTTCATTGCGGAAAAACAGCAACATACCGGCGTAGGTCAGCGCCTGGGTCATGATTGAGAAATAGACGCCCTTTATTTTGGAACGGAAAGCGAAATAGCCGAAAACAAAGGCCAGCACGCCGGGCACCAACACAATCAGGCACAGCGCCCAGGCAAAATGCTGGGTTCCGGCCCAAAACCACGGCAATTCGTTCCACGACAGAAACGACATAAAGTCCGGCAAGCCGCTGCCCGCCGCCTGTCGCATCAGATACATGCCCATCGCATAGCCGCCGAGCGCAAAAAACAGCCCGTGGCCGAGCGAGAGTAAACCCGCGTAGCCCCAGACCAGATCCAGCGCGATCGCCACGATCGCATAGCAGAGGATCTTGCCGACCAGCGTCAGCGTGTAGGTCGAAATCGCCAGCGGATTAGTCTGCGGCAGCAGCGCCAGAAACGGCAGCACCAGCAGAATCACCAGCACCAGCGCGCCCACGCTTATCGCCACGCGCGGCGCTTTTTGTACGCCCGTAATCGTTAAAGGTTGCGTCATCAGTCAATCACCCTGCCTTTGAAGGCGAAGAGTCCCTGCGGACGTTTCTGAATAAACAGGATAATCAGCGCGAGGATCAGGATTTTACCTAACACCGCGCCGATTTCCGGTTCGAGGATTTTATTGACGATGCCGAGACCAAAGGCGGCGACCACGGTGCCGGCGAGCTGGCCAACGCCGCCGAGCACCACGACGAGGAAGGAGTCGATGATATAACCCTGTCCGAGTTCGGGGCCGACGTTGCTGAGCTGCGACAGCGCGACGCCGCCGAGTCCGGCGATTCCTGACCCTAAACCAAACGCAAGCATGTCGACGCGACCGGTCGGCACGCCGCAGCAGGCGGCCATCGCACGGTTTTGCGTCACAGCGCGAACGTTCATGCCGAGGCGGGTTTTATTCAGCAGCAGCCAGGTCAGCGCCAGCACCAGCAGCACGAAAATAATCACGGCAATTCGGTTATACGGCAGCACCAGATTTGGCAACAACTGCACGCCGCCAGAGAGCCAGTTCGGATTGGCAACCTCGACGTTTTGCGCGCCGAAAAGCACCCGCACGCCCTGAATCAGAATCAGGCTGATGCCCCAGGTGGCGAGCAAGGTTTCCAGCGGACGACCATATAAATGGCGAATCACGGTGCGTTCGAGCAGCATGCCGATCCCGGCAGTAATAAAGAACGCCACCGGCAGCGCGACCAGCGGATAGAGCGCCAGCATGCCGGGCGCGTAGTGCTGAAACAGCGACTGCACCATATACGTTGAATAAGAGCCGAGCATCAGCATCTCGCCGTGGGCCATATTTATCACGCCGAGCAGGCCGTAAGTGATCGCCAAACCCAATGCTGCGAGCAGCAGAATCGAGCCGAGCGAGAGGCCGGTAAAGGCTTGGCCGAGCAAATCGCCAATCATCAAACTGTGTTGCACGGCTTTCAAACTGGCGGCGGCGGCGGTGCGCACGATGGCGTCAGGCTCGATTTTCGGATCGGTTAACGGCTGTAAATGGCCCTGAGTATCAGGATCGGCCGAGTCGCCGAGCAGCTCGACGGCGCGCAATCTCACCTGCGGATTCGGGTCGCTGAGCTGTAGATTGGCCAGCGCGATGCTCAACGCGGCGTGTACCGCGCTGTCTTGCTCTAGCGCCAGACGCTGCGTCAGCAACGGTAACTGGTCGGCCTGCGCCTCGCGCTGCAAAGATTTGGCGGCCTGCAAACGCACGGCGCTCTCTTTGCTTACCAGCCGATGCGTAGAAAGCGCGTTGGCGATAAGATTACGCAGTCGGTTGTTTAACCAGACTTTTTTGGTTTCACCCTGCGGCGCGGCGCTGCCTTCCAGCGGTGTTAGCGTTTCACCCTGTTTAACAAAGGCGTGATGCGCCTCATCAATGACGACATTTTCCTGCTTTAACGCCTCTAACAGCGGCAAGCGCTCGGGTTGCGGATCGGTGGCCCACTGTTGCAGCAGCGTGGCCTGATTGGCGCGGCTGGCGGCGGCAAAATCGTCGGCCGGACCCGCATTGGCCCACAGCGGCAGGCAGCAAAGCAGGAAAGTCAGGATTTGCGCACTCAGTTTTCGAGCGAGTCGCAGATCGGCAAAGCGCAAGAGTTTCATCATAATCATCATCGCTTTAAGTGATTTTATACGCTGACGCGTTGTCCCGATTCACCGCCAAACGAGGCAGGGCGAAACGAGACAAAGCGTCAGGTTAACGACGTTTTACTGCTGCGTGGTTTTCACCGGATAATCAGGCTTCTTGTCGTTGCCGGCGATATACGGGCTCCACGGCTGGGCGCGCACCGGTTTATCGGTTTGCCACACCACGTTGAACTGACCGTTAGACTGGATTTCGCCGATCATCACGGGTTTATGCAGGTGATGGTTGGTGGCGTCCATGGTCAGCGTGTAGCCGTCCGGCGCTTTGAAGGTTTGACCCGCCATCGCCGCGCGGACTTTATCGACGTCGGTTGTTCCGGCTTTTTCAACGGCTTGCGCCCACATATGAATACCGACGTAGGTCGCTTCCATCGGGTCGTTGGTGACCGCCGTGCTGGCGTTTGGCAGATTATGCGCCTTGGCGTAGGCCTTCCACTGCGCCACGAAGGCTTTGTTGGTTGGATTATCCAGCGACTGGAAGTAGTTCCAGGCCGCTAAATCGCCGACCAACGGTTTGGTATCAATGCCGCGCAGCTCTTCTTCGCCGACCGAGAAGGCCACCACCGGCACGTCGGTCGCTTTCACGCCCTGATTAGCCAGCTCTTTGTAGAACGGCACGTTGGAATCACCGTTAATGGTTGAAATAACAGCCGTTTTACCGCCTGCGGAGAATTTTTTGATGTTGGACACAATAGTCTGATAATCGCTGTAGCCAAACGGGGTGTAGACTTCTTCGATATCTTTATCCTGTACGCCCTTCGAATGCAGGAAGGCACGCAGGATTTTATTGGTGGTGCGCGGATACACGTAATCGGTACCCAACAGGAAGAAGCGTTTTGCACTGCCGCCGTCTTCGCTCATCAGATATTCCACGGCTGGAATCGCCTGCTGGTTTGGCGCGGCGCCGGTGTAAAAGACGTTTGGCGACATCTCTTCGCCTTCGTATTGCACCGGATAAAACAGCAGGCCATTTAACTCTTCAAACACCGGCAGCACGGATTTACGCGATACCGACGTCCAGCAGCCGAAAACGACCGCGACTTTGTCCTGCGTCAGCAATTGACGGGCTTTTTCGGCAAACAGCGGCCAGTTGGAGGCCGGATCGACCACCACGCCTTCCAGCTTTTTGCCAAGCACGCCGCCGTGGGCGTTGATTTCGTCGATGGTCATCTGCGCCACGTCTTTTAATGGCGTTTCAGAAATGGCCATGGTGCCGGAAAGCGAATGCATGATGCCGACTTTAATAGTATCGGCAGCCTGCGCGGCGAAAGCCAAACCCATGCTGACCACGGTTGCGGAAAGGGCGAATGCTTTTATAAATTTTTTCATTTAAGCTCCTGTTTCAGAGTGGGGCGATATTGTTGTGTGAAAACCTTAAAATCATAAAAATCAAGACGCTGTGTTATCGTTTTCCGGTCTGGCCTGATGCAGCATGTGCAGCGTTATCTTGCGCACTTCGGCCTTGCTGACGGCAATGTGGTCCTGTAGTTGGCGTTGCGCCTCCTCTGTCTGACGTTGGATGATGGCGAGCAAAATGCTCGCGTGTTCGTGATACGTTGCGTTGACGCGTGCATCCTGCGTGAAGTCTAAACGCCGGATAATGCGGATCTTTTCGGTCAAATCGCGGTGGATTTTTGCCATTTCGCCATTACCGGCGGCCTCCACCAGCGCCATATGAAACTCCTCGTCAAAACGGGCCACTTCCAGCCCGTCTTCCCGCTGCGGTTCGTCTATCCAGAACGTTTTCAGCGCGTGCAGTGCCACGGGCGTTTCGATTTGCGCACAGAGGCGTTTGACCGCCTCAAGTTCCAGCACGATGCGCAGGTCATATAACTGCTCGAAATATTCGAAATCAAAAGGCCGCACCTGCCAGCCGCTGCGGAAAAACACCTCTACATAGCCTTCGCGCTCCAGCCAGAACAGCGCCTGTCGCACCGGCGTGCGGCTGACTTCCATCCGTTCGGCGATTTCGTTTTCGCTAAACCTGTCGCCCGGCAGCAGGCGAAAGCTGAAAATATCGTCCTTCAGCTGGAGATAAATTCGCTCCGCCAACCCTTCCGGGCGAGTTTTGGTCCGTCCTTGTCGTGCGCCAGTTAACTGCATCATTCATCCTTTTGGCGTTAAGCGTTTTTATCTATCGCGTCTTTATGGATCCCGTCTTTATCGATCCCGTCTTTATCGATCCAAAGAAGCGCATCGCCCGGACCAACAGGACGACCCTGCTGACAGCCGATTTTCAGCACCGTGCCTGCGCAAGGCGCATTCACCGACAGCTCCATTTTCATCGCTTCGACCACAATCAGCGGCTCGCCGGCTTCAACGCGCTGACCCGGTTCGACCAGAATCTTCCAGATGTTGCCGTTCAAATCGGCGCTAACCAGCTCGCCCGGCTGATCGGCAAGGTCTTCAGTCGGCTGCTCGCCATTTACGGCCGCGTCCACCGCCGCGCTTTCCTGGGCCTGCCAGTGTGCAACCTCGTTGATAAACGCGGTTTGCTGACGTTCGCGGAAATCGGCGATATCTTCTGCGTTATCGGCGAGGAAGCGCGTGTATTCGGCGAAATCAAACTCTGAATGCTCGATACGCACCTGCGCACGGCCTTCGCGGAAAGCGTCGCGCTGCTCTTCCAGCTCCGCTTCGGTTACCTGATAGAAACGCACCTGATCGAAGAAGTGCAGCAGCCACGGCTCGCCTGCGGCAAACTGACTGTTTTTAAGGAATTTATTCCAGATAGGCACCGTGCGGCCCACCAGCTGATAGCCGCCCGGCGAATCCATGCCGTAGATGCACATATACATGCCGCCAATGCCGACGGTGCCTTCTGCGGTGTAGGTTCGCGCCGGATTGTATTTCGAGCTCAGCAGGCGATGACGCGGATCGACAGGCACCGCGCACGGCGCGCCGAGATAAACGTCGCCGAGGCCGAGAATCAGATAGCTGGCGTCGAAAATAATGTCTCTGACCTCTTCACGCGTCGCCAAACCGTTGGTGCGCTGAATAAAATCGACGTTATTAGGCAACCACGGCGCGTCGGCGCGCACGGTTTGCTGATAACGTTCGACCGCGCCCAAGGTGGCACTGTCTTCGAAAGCCATCGGCAGATGCACGATACGGGTCGGAATTTTCAAATGACTCAAGTCGGCCAGCTCATATTCCAGCGCCAGCAAGTGTTGCAGCAAGGCGGACTGATGCATCACGCGGCTGTCGTAGCGAACCTGCAACGAACGCACGCCCGGCGACAGCTCTTCAATACCCTCCTGCGCCGCTTCGCGAATCGCCTTCATTAACAGATAGATACGCAAGCGCAGCGCCAAATCCAGCACGTTGTCGCCATATTCGATCAGCACGTAGCCGTCACCCGCCTGACGATAAACCACGGAAGGGCGGCCGTCGGTAGCGGGAAGCTCGGCCAGAATCGCCGCCGAGGCCGTTTTAAGGGGTAATAAAGAAGGCGCGGGCATTTCCATTGCCTCAATCGGCATGAGCGAATCGATAGTGCCCTGCTGTGCCATTTCCAGCGCCTGCGCCTGCTCGAAGCTTATCGGATGAAAACGAATGCGATCGCCCGGTTTCACCTGACCGACTTTCCACAGCTCGGCTTTCGCAATGGTCACCGGACAAACGAAACCGCCGAGGCTTGGTCCGTCGCGGGTCAGAATCACCGGGAAATCGCCGGTAAAATTGATTGCACCAATCGCGTATTCACAGTCGTGAACGTTGGACGGATGCAGACCTGCTTCGCCGCCGTCGAGACGCGCCCAGAGCGGTTTCGGGCCGGTAAGCCGCACGCCGAGGCGGTTGGAGTTGTAATGCACCTGCCATTCGGCGGCAAAAAAGCGGTCGATTGACTCTTTGGTGAAGAAATCGGGTGCGCCGTGCGGGCCGTAAAGCACGCCGATATTCCAGACGTCGCCGTAGGCCGCCACAATATTGGCCGCGGCGGCCTGCGGTAAATCGACCGGCGCGGGCGTGGTGCAGGCCGGCAAATCGGGTTGTGAAACCGTCAACATGTCGGCGACGCGAAGCGTGCGTCCGGCGTGACCGCCAAACTGACCCAGAGCAAAGGTCGAACGGCTGCCCAGATAAACCGGCACGTCAAAACCGTTGCGCACGGCGAGATAAGTGCGGCAGCCCGACTTCGCGCGGCCCAGCGTTAACGTTTGGCCAGCTTTAACGGCGATCGGCTGCCAGTAGGCGATCTCCTCGTCGTCGAGCGAGGCGGGACACGCCGCGCCGGTGAGCGCAATAGTCGCGTCGCAGTGAAAACGCAGCGTCGGGCCCTGTAACGTAAATTCCAAACCGGCGGCGTCGAGATGGTTGCCGACGATGCGGTTAGCCAAACGGAAGGCGAAATCATCCATTGGACCGGACGGCGGCACGCCGATATCCCAATAGCCGAGGCGGCCCGGATAATCCTGAATGCTGCTGTAAGTGCCCGGCGACAACACTTCGACCGCGTGCGGACGATAGTCGAAACTGTCGAGCATGCGGGTCCACATTTCACCCTGATGGAAAACGGGCGTTGCGACCACCTGACGTAAATAGTCGATATTGCTGGCGATGCCGTGCAAACGGGTCGCGGCCAGCGCGGTGGACATTTTTTCCAGCGCCTGCTGGCGGTCGTCGCCGTAAACGATCAGTTTGGCGATCATCGGGTCATAAAATGCCGAGACTTCGCTACCCGTTGAAACCCAGCCGTCGACGCGCACGTCAGCGGGGAAATAGACTTCGGTCAGCACGCCCGGACTTGGCTGGAAGTTTTTCAGCGGATCTTCGGCGTAAATACGCACTTCAATCGACGCGCCTTTCGGGGCCTGTTTCATGCGCGGCCAGTCGAGCGGCTGGTCAGCGGCGACGCGCAGCATGCACTCAATCAAATCCAGCCCAGTCACCATTTCGGTTACCGGATGCTCAACCTGCAGGCGCGTGTTGACCTCAAGGAAATAAAATTCGTCGCGCGCGGCGTCGTAAATAAATTCAACGGTCCCGGCGCTGCGATAATTGACCGACTCGCCAAGCTGCACGGCGGCGTGATGCAGCGCCTCGCGGGTCGCCTGCGGCAGATTCGGCGCGGGCGTTTCTTCTACTACTTTCTGATTGCGGCGCTGAAGCGAACAGTCGCGCTCGCCTAACGCCACGACGGTGCCTTTGCCGTCGCCGAAAATCTGCACTTCAACGTGGCGCGCGCGGTCGACGAAACGCTCCAAAAACACGCCAGCGTCGCGGAAAAACTGCTCGCCGAGGCGTTTTACGCTGTCCCACGCGAGGCGCAGCGCGGCTTCGTCGTCACAGCGCGTTAACCCGATACCGCCGCCGCCCGCCGTGCTTTTCAGCATGATCGGATAGCCAATTCGCGCAGCGGCAGTGACCGCGTCTTCAATACTGTCGAGCAGCGCGGTGCCCGGCGTCATCGGCACGTCGGCTTCGGCGGCTAACTCACGGGCGCGGTGCTTGAGGCCAAATTCGCGGATTTGATGGGCGGTCGGGCCGATAAACGCGATGCCCGCGGCTTCGCAGGCGTCGGCGAATTCGGCGCTTTCGGATAAAAATCCGTAGCCCGGATAAATCGCCTGCGCGCCGGTTTCTTTGGCGGCGGCCAGAATCTTGTCGATCAGCAGGTAACTTTCACCGGCTTTTTCACCGCCGAGCGCGATGGCGATATCGGCGTCGGTGACGTGCGGCGCGTTGCGATCGGTATCGGAATAGACCGCGACGCTGGTGACGCCGAGGCGTTTTAAGGTGCGAATAGCGCGACAGGCGATTTCACCGCGGTTGGCGATCAGGACAGTATGAAACATGGTCGTGGCTCCTCAGGCGTTTTTCGTGGCGGTGGATTTCAAATGCTCGACGTAGCTTCTCCAGCCGCCGAACGAGGTCACATCGGTCGCGCTGGCAATTGCCCACGGCTCGCAGATAAAACCTTTCACCTGACGGCCATCGGCCAACTGCAAGGTGCCAATGCCCAGCGGAGCAGGGATTTCGGCCACGAATTCGCCGAAGCGCGCCAGCGGAATATCCCAGAGTTCGACGATGATGCTGCTGCCGCCTTCGGCCTTGACCAGACCCGGTTTCGGCGGCTGGGTGTTGGCGAGGGCATAGAGTTTGTAATCGTTGGCGGTGTAGGTTTGCTCGACGCGCACGGCGTTGCGGGTGGTGAGCTGGAAGTTCAGCGGCATGCCGGTAAGGTGCGCGCCTACTACGGCCACGCGGATGTGATCGCGGCTGACGGCAATCGGGCCGGTCATCGCGCTGTCGGCGTTTAGCATTTTGCCGGTCGCACCTAACGGCAGCGAAAGACTGCGTTGCCACTGACGGCCAAAGGCGGCCAGCGCGCCATCGTGCCAGGCGGGCGCAATCAGCGTAATGCCGGAAGGCAGGCCGTCGTCGCGAATACTCGACGGCAAGGCCAGCGCGGCGAGGTCGGCGAGGTTAGTGAAATTGGTGTAAGTGCCAAACTGCGAGTTGTAGAGCACGGGCTCCTGCACCATCTCTTCGAGGGTACGAATGGTGGGCGACGTGGGCACAACCAGCGCGTCGAAACCTTCCAGCGCCTGATTAATGGTGCGTGACAGCTCGGCGCGCAGGTATTCGGCTTTCCACGCGTCGCAGGCGGAATAATTGAGGCCGTTGGCGACGATGCCGCGCACTATGGGGTCCATTACTTCCGGTGTTTCTTCGAAGATTTTGCCGACGGCGACGGTGCGTTCAGCGACCCACGCGCCGTAATAAAGCTGCTCGGCAAGGGCGTTAAACGGCGTGAAATCGATTTTCACCAGATTGACACCGCTGCTGACCAGCTTATCCAACGCCTGCTGGAAGGCTTTTTCCGATTCGGTATCGCCGAAAAACTCAAGCGTGTCGGGCACGGCAAAGCGCGGCTGCGTCGACATTGCCGCGGGCGCGGTGTGCGGATTAGCGCGGGAATAGGCGTCTTCTGCATCATATCCGCCCGCCAGCGATGCAACTTGATAGGCATCGGAAACGGTCAGGGCAAAAATAGAGACCACGTCGTTCAGGCGACACGCAGGCACTACGCCGCGATTCGACAGCCAGCCTTTGGTCGGTTTGAGGCCGACAATATTGTTGAAACCGGCAGGAACGCGGCCAGAACCGGCGGTGTCGGTGCCGAGAGAGAAAGCGACTAGGCCGCGCGCCAATACGGACGCCGAGCCGGAGCTTGATCCACCGCTAACGTATTCAGGATTAAAGGTATTTTTTACCGCGCCGTGAGGAGAGCGGGTGCCGACCAAGCCGGTGGCGAACTGATCGAGATTGGTTTTTCCAATGACTACCGCGCCTTTGGCACGCAGATTGGCGACCACGGCGGCGTCGGCATTTGCCACGTATTCGAAGGCCGGACAGGCGGCGCTGGTGGGCCAGCCTGCGACATCAATATTATCTTTTACCGCGAAAGGCACGCCGAACAGCGGCAGCGAGGCGAGCGAGCCGCCAGCCTGATCGCGCAGAGATTCGAGCAGGGCAATTTGCTCGTCGAGCTGGGCAGGCGTGACGCGATAAAGCCAGGCATTATCTGCCGCATCGAGGCTATTTACGACGATACCGAGAGAGCTGCGCAGACTGTCGGGCGCGCTTTGATAATGGTGCTGCCAGTCACGTAACTGAAAACCGGTATAAGGAGTGGATACTGAGGCCATAGTTTGAATTCCATCTAGTACACAAGATTGAATTCAACTAAGCAAGTGGCGTGCCATTATTTATCTTTATGATTTAATGGAATATTTATTAATTCACTGCTGTAACGTGCAAAACCCTGCATCCCTATTGCGGCGCATTTGAGCATTTTCAGGGCAATAAATGGGCGATCTATAATATTATTCTCCCGCCAAATACGCCGCTTCGGTGCCATCGAACCAGCTGTTCGGGATATTGTGGGGCGGTTGGAGCAGGCGTTGCAGCCCGTCGTTGATGATATGTTGTGCCTGTTGCCACAGCGTGGGGTCACCTTCTTTTAAAACCGCTAACAGCAGGCGTTTTTCGATCAGGTAGATTTTGGCGAAATCGGGGTCGTGAGTAATGAGCGACCGCAGATTGTCGATGAGATCGGCGAGCTTGATGGTTTTGGCGGCGGCAGAGGCTTTGGCGCTGTGATGGCGGTCGAGGTTTTTGCGCTCGATACGATCGGCCTGTGAATCGCAACTGACATTGGTCAGCATGGCGACCAGTTCGGCGATCTCGGCACCAAAATGCTGGTGGATATCTTCCAGCGTGGTTGGCGTATCTTCAACGGTGTCATGCAGCCAGGCGGCGGCCAGCATAATCTCATCGTGCGGCACCGTGCTGACAATATTCACCACCGCGTGCGGATGCACGATATACGGGTCGTTGGTGTATTTTCGCCGCTGATCGATACTTGCGTGTGCTTTGGTGGCATAACGTCTTGCTTTTTCCACTATCTCGCTCATGAATTTTTCCCCGTGGGTTATGCCTGCTATCGTTATATCATGGACGCAGTAAAAAGCACCCTTTGTAAATATGCTTGCTATAAAATAGCGCGCGATGTATTTTTCAATCATGAGCAAAGAGACAGATTTTATGAATACAAAAGACGACGCAGAAGCGGCATCTCCGATTGCGCTTCACTTAGATCAACAGATGTGTTTTGCGTTGTACTCCGCGAATCTGGCGCTGAATAAAGTCTATCGAAAATTGCTCGGCCAGCTGAATCTCACATATCCCCAGTATCTGGTGATGTTGGTGCTGTGGCAGCAGGATGAATTAATGGTCTCTGATATCGGCGAGAAGCTGTTTCTGGATTCGGCCACGTTAACGCCGCTGCTGAAACGCCTTGAAGTGTCGGGCCTGCTGGTGCGACGTCGGGCGCAAATCGACGAGCGACAGGTGATTATTTCTCTGACCGATGCAGGGCGCGCGTTGCAGGAAAAAGCCTTGGGCATTCCGGAAGCGATCGCCTGTGCCGCTGAATGCAGCGTCGAAGACATGACGGCGATTAAAGAGCAGATGCAAAGCCTGCGCCGAAATCTGCAGCACAGGGCGTAACGTCGTCATAAATTGATAACAATATTTGATAACAATAGAGGTGCAAGGTTTGCGCCTTTATTTGCAAAATACTTTTTTTAGAAAATATAAGTAGCGAGCGATTTAATAGCGCGGCTATTTAAACCGGCAAAGTTGAACTAAACTTTTACCACCAAACCTTAAAGGAACTCATTATGTCTATCGAAAAAGTCGTTTACCGCGCTCATGCTTCTGCAACCGGTGGTCGTGACGGCCGCGCAACCTCTTCAGACGGCGTGCTCGACGTTAAATTGGGTCTGCCAAAAGAGATGGGCGGTCTGGGCGGTGAAGTCACCAACCCTGAGCAACTTTTCGCCGCAGGTTACTCCGCCTGCTTCCTGGGCGCGCTAAAACACGTCGCGTCACTGGAAAAAGTACGCATTCCTGCCGATGCGAAAATTGAAGGCGCGGTCGGCATTGGCGAGATCCCGGGCGGCTTCGGCATCGAAGTTCAGCTTGATATCACCCTGCCTGGCGTTGAGCGCAGCGTCGCTGAAGATTTGGTCGAGAAAGCGCATAAAGTCTGCCCTTACTCCAACGCGACCCGTGGCAACATCGACGTGACCTTAAACGTCAAATAATTCATTGCGACTCATTACGTTAGAGTTGTCATCACGGGAAGCTTCGGCTTCCCGTTTGTCGTTTTGACAGCGCGCTTTAAGACGATCCCCTAATAGATTATGTAAACGCTCACGCTTTAATCGTGTCACAATGATTCAAAATATTTCAGAGATCTTGGATTAAAATTTGACATGATTAGAGTAAAAGCTCTTTCGCAGCAAAAAATCTGTTTATTGTTAGCCGTTTACATCGGCATCTTTTTAAACCTTTCCGTATTTGTGCGTCGCTTCGCGCCTCTCGTTGCCTCACCGAATTCTGCTGAGTCGATCGCTGCCGCCATCGAAATCACCACTACCGTACTGTTTAGCTTCTTCGTGTTGCGACTGCTGTCATTCGGCGGCAAAACCTTTTTCCGCATCATGGCCAGCCTGATGGTGCTGATTTCAGTCGCCGCCAGTTATTACATGACCTATTTCAACGTGGTGATCGGCTACGGCATTATTATGTCGGTAATGACCACGGACATTGACCTCAGCAAAGAGGTGATCGGCTACAAGTTCGTGCTGTGGATGCTGCTGGTCAGCGCCTTGCCTTTGTGGATTATACTTATTGGATCAATGCGTTACACGCTGCTTGAGCAGATGAAAACGCCGGGCCAGCGGATAAAACCGCTGCTGGTGCTGATTATCGCCGGTCTGCTGGTTTGGTTGCCGCTGCGGGTCATGGACAAGCAGCAAAAGAGCACCGAAAAAACCAGTAATGTCGATATGCCGAGCTATGGCGGCGTGGTGGCGCACTCTTATTTGCCATCTAACTGGTTGGCAGCGCTGGGTTTATTTGCCTACACGCAGGTTGATGAAAGACAGGACGCCCAAGACTTGTTCGATCCCGCCAAGGCCTACACCTATCAGCCTCCTGAAGGTATCGACGATACCTACGTGGTATTTATTATTGGTGAAACCACCCGTTGGGATCACATGGGGTTGCTCGGTTACGGGCGCGATACCACGCCGCTGATGGCAAAAGAGAAGAATTTGGTGGCTTTTAAAGGCACCTCCTGCGATACCGCGACCAAACTTTCGCTGCGCTGCATGTTCGTGCGAGAGGGCGGAGCGGAAAATAATGCGCAACGCACGCTGAAAGAACAGAACATTTTTGCCGTGATGCGCAGCCTGGGCTTTAGCTCGGAGCTGTTTGCGATGCAGAGCGAAGTGTGGTTTTACAACAATGCCAACACCAATAATTACTCTTTCCGCGAGCTGATCGCGTCTGAAAAGCGCAACGACGGTAAATCGGTGGATGACATGCTGCTGGTGGGCGAATTGCAGGAATCGCTCAAGCGTTACCCGCAAGGCAAACATTTAGTGGTGCTGCATACCAAAGGTTCACACTATCTTTATTCGCAGCGTTATCCGCGCAGCTTTGCGCGCTTTACCCCTGAATGCATGGGCGTGGATGAATCTTGCAGCGAAGCCCAGCTGGTTAATGCCTTCGATAACAGCGTGTTATATACCGACACTTTTATTACTCGGGTGATCGACCAGCTGCGAGATAAAAAAGCGCTGGTGTTTTACGCCTCGGATCACGGCGAATCTATCGGTGAAAATTCGCATCTGCACGGTACGCCGCGCGAGATGGCACCGCCGGAGCAGTTTCGTGTGCCGATGATTGTGTGGGCGTCCGACAGCTTCCTCGCCCAATCCGATCATCAACGCGCTTTCGAATTGCTAAAAGCGCAGCAAAATAAACAGCAACCGCATCGCCACGTCGAGCTTTTTGATTCGATTTTGGGTTGTCTGGGCTACCGTTCACCAAATGGCGGAATAAATCAGGCCAACAACTGGTGCGCCGATCCTCAGGCAGAAAAGGTGCTTTAGCGGTTTAAATCGCCGTATTGGCTCAGGTTCGTCTGTTTTATAAGCAGTTGGCGCGACAGTGATAAAAAGGGATTGACGCTTACCATCAGCAGCAGTAAGATTCGGCCCAATTCGGCGAGTAGCGCAGCTTGGTAGCGCAACTGGTTTGGGACCAGTGGGTCGGAGGTTCGAATCCTCTCTCGCCGACCACATTTAGAAAAACCCGCAAGCTTCTGGCTCGCGGGTTTTTTGCTATTTGGGTTTTGCTAGCCGGACTAAAGCTCCAAAGCGCCACGATTTTCTTTCTAATCCAATTATTCTGTTTCCGGCCTTTTTCTACTGAACTAAGATTAAATAACGCTGGCGTGCATCACTCGATTGCGCGCGCATTCAAAAGGAAAATCAGCATGTTATTTAAAGTCGAAATGACCGTAAAACTCCCTGCGACGATGACGGAAGAGCACGCCAACGACATTAAACTGCGTGAAAAACAGTATGCGCAGGAGCTTCAGGCGGCGGGTAAATGGCGTCACGTATGGCGCGTGGCGGGAAGTTACGCCAATGTCAGCATTTTCGATGTCGAAAGTAACAGCGAGCTGCACAACCTGCTTTCAGGACTTCCGCTTTATCCATATATGGAAATCCAGGTCACGCCGCTGTGCCGCCATCCGTCGTCGATTCACGAAGACGATCGATAGACATAAAAAAACGGGCCACTCTTTTACCCTCAAAACGGTAAAGGAAGTGGCCCGTTTTTTGTTGGCTGACTTCTGTTTGTCGATCAGCCGTTTTTCGATCCGCCTTCTTGGGTTTCGTTAACCAACTGCTGCGCCTGTTTAAGCGTTAAGTCGTGCTGCATTTCGAGTAAGAGTTTGCCGGTAGTCCGCACGCGACCCGTAGCAAATACGCCCACTAAATGATTTTTGAGCCCATAAAGCGCGACAAAATTCTGATCCTCAAGCGAGCCGATGATGTCAATGTTGTCCCACTTCTGCGGATGACCTAAATGCTCGAAACGAGTACCAAACTGCTGGGTCCAGAAAAACGGCACGCGATCGTAAACCTCTTTTTCACCCAGCATATTTTTTGCCGCCGTACGGCCCTGCTGCTGCGCCACGCGCCAGTGCTCAATGCGCGTAGGTTTGCCGTCTAGCGGGAAACTGGCAATGTCACCGACCGCGTAAATATCTTCCGCCGCCTGCAAATATTCATCCACTTTCATGCTGCCATCTTCGTTTAACGGCAAGTCATGCACAAATGAGGTCACCGGCTTAACGCCCGTCGCCAGCAGGACCACGTCGGTTTTCACTTGGGAACCGTCTTGCAGATTTACTGCTTCAACGCGACGATCGCCTGTGAAGCCGGCCACCTCGCCATCGATAAATTCGACGCCATTTTGTTCATGTAGAGCACGGAAATAACGGGCGATCTCTTCACCGAATTGCGCTTCGAAAGGCAGCGGATGAGGCGCGATAACTTTAATATCGATACCTCTTTTGCGTAGCGCCGCCGCCATTTCCATGCCGATAAAGCTGTTACCGACAATCACCAGCTGCTTCAACTGATCGACAGCACAAAGCAGCGTTTTTTCCTGCTGCAAATTACGCAGCACGTGAATACCGCTCAGCTCGACGCCCGGCAGATCGGGGCGAGTTGGCGCGCCGCCCGTAGCGATCAGCAGCTTTTTAAATGAAATATGCTGCTGGTTGGCCAGCAGGAGCTTTTTCTTTTTGCTGTCGATTTGCGTCACCGTGCTCACAATTCGCTGAACGTTTTTTTGTTCGAAAGCGTTCTCTTCAAGCAGCGTGGGCACTTCACTAACGTCCATGCTGCCGTTTGGCACAAATTTCGTTAACGCGGTGCGGTCATAAGGCGCCGATTTTTCCTGATCGATCACGACGATGCGGCCATGATAGCCACTCTCTTCCAACGCGCTGAGCGCCGCGCTGCCCGCTGCACCAGAGCCTAATATCACAATCTGATCGCTTTCTTCGCCTGCTTGAAGATGCGTGTGCTGCGTCGGATTATCGACTTCGACCATCACCTGACCATATTCGATTTTCACGGCATATTTTTTTAGACTTTCAAGTGAAGGTGGCTGATCGAGGCTACCATCTTCGAGGTCATAAACTGCTTTATGCCAAGGGCAGACCAGTTTTCCTTCGCAAATGGCCCCTTTCTCCAGCGGCGCACCTGCATGCGGACAATTTGCCTGATACGCATGCACGCTGTCGCCCTGACGGACCAGCACGATTTTTGTCTCGCCAATTTCGACCTGTTTTAACTGATTATTTTCTAGCGCGGAAAGCGCGATTGCTGTTTTAAAAGCCACGACATGCTCCTTTTCTTTTGCGTGTGATTGTTTATTCAACAAAGACCCTACAAAAAGCAGGACTGTCTTAAGCCTAGCAGCCATGATTTTGCCTGCCAGTCGAAGAGGGCGGATTAGGAGGATTCGGACCGCGGCCCATAAAAATGGGAGCCCGAAGGCTCCCAACGAGGAAAATAAAGCTAAAGAGAGTTATGCAGCGAAATGATTAGTTAGAATTCCATACAGATGTTGAGAGGCAGTGCGGTTTTCCATATCCAGGAAATGTCCGGCCTGAGGCACAGTGGCAAACTCACAATTTTCAATGTGGTTGGCAATGTGTCTGATATCTTCTGCGGTGGTGTATTCGTCAAGATCGCCATTAATGAACACTAATGGGGTTTTGATATTGTGGAAAATATCGATGTAATCTTCTTCTTTAAGACGGCTTATCTGGTCGATATGGAAACTCGCCTGACGATAAGTGTCGTGATCAAGACTACTGATGTGATGATGGTTGGCACGCTTGAGGATTGAAGGCAGATATTTGCCCACCTCATTATTGAGCAGGGTCGCGACTTCGTCATTACGACCTTCGTCCAGCAGCTGTTTTGCGCGAGAAATATACATTTCCATCGCTGGTGTTACACGCGTCGAGAACGATGTCACCACGGCTTTAAGCACGGAAGATGGCTGCGACGCCAACGCCATTAATGTTGCCAGACCACCCCATGAAACTGACAGCAAATATTCAGGCTTATACAGTTCAATAAGGTGTTTAAGAATTTCGACTTCTTCGGCCTTTGGAATAGGTCGGGTCAGCGTATTATGCTCTCGTGAACCGCCAATAAATGGCAAATCAAAGAGGATAACGTTTACCTTGTCTTTCAAATTACGTACGCAGTTACGAAACGCCAAGGTAGTGGAAAGTGCCCCGTTGACACAGATAACGGTCTCTTTCACGTCAGGATAAATATACTTCTCGATATAGACACGCCAATCACCGACATGTACTACTTCTGATTCTGGTTTCATAAAACCCCCTCCTCTGTTAAGTCAACACCGTCAATGCAACGACCAAAAATGCTTCCCTGAATATAAAGACAAAAAATTAGGCTAATATGAACGTTTGACTACATTTTATTAAAATAATAATGACGCAGCGTTATCGTTATTTGAGTCAATACGATCCGTGAGCCTCAGGGTATAAAAAAATCACCCAAAAGCCTTATAAATTATGATGTTATAAGTGCGTCAGCCAGGCACTAAAAAAATAGTATTATTATACGGGAGTGATGTCCACAGAGAATGAACGGGCAGACGCCAAGAATAAACAGATAATTTGGATTATAGGAAGTAATCGGGAGATTGCAATATTGTTAATAGATAAAAAAAGCATATGAAAGGAATAAGGGGAATTAATTTTATTGTATGGAAATGCGCTGGCATAACGATATTTTATTTTCGGATTTCTCTTAGTAAATATAAAATTTTGTTTTTTAACTTTAGCAAAAATAATGAATTAATTTCTCCTCCCATAACGCTTCTAATTTAATCAGCTTCATGTTAATCAACCGTGTCATGTCAATCAACCGTGTGTTGCAGCCGCGCTTTCAGCAAATCAACAAAACTTGATACTGCTTTTGGCAATGTTCGCCCTGCCAAAGTATGCAATTCCATATTAAGAGAGTTCATATCACGATCAGAAATTGGAATAGCCAGCAGATTATAGGCCTGAAGATAATGACGTACCAATAATTCGGTCGAAAAGATGATTCCCCCATTCAAACTCGCGAAGGAAAGCAGCGAAATCATTGAGGTGGTGGTGAAAGTAGGTTCGATAAATAACCCCTGTCGACTGCAACAGGCGTCTATTACGCTACGCATCATAATTTCACGCGTTGGCATGCCGAGCGAATAACCGGCCAGCTGCGAAAGGCGCAAACTCTGACGATTTGCCAGCGGATGAGACTGACTCATTACGGCAAAGATTGGCGCGCTGCGACGGCACTGCACGTTAATATTGGGTTCCGGCGTTTGGCTGAAGGTCAGGCCAATATCCGTTTCGCCTTCCAGAAGGCGACGGGTCACCTCTCTGGCGTTGACCACATCCAGATGAAAATGAATGCCGCTAAAACGCTCGCGAAATTCGCTAATAACACGCGGTAGAAAATCGATCGAAAATCCTGTCGTGCTGGTGATCCGCACTTCTCCTCGTCGCATTCCCTGTAATTCAATAATTTCGTTACTGACCCGTTCCGTTTCCAGCTGATTTTTAAACGCGTAGGCGGCCAGCAGCTCGCCCGCCGCGCTCGGGATCATGCCGCGCTTGCGGCGTTCGAATAGCGTGGTGTTTAAACTGGCTTCTAATCCGCTGATTTGTCTACTTATTGCCGAACCGGCCACGTTGAGCCTTATCGCCGCTTCACTGATTGATCCACAGCGCACCACTTCAAGAAAATAACGAATGGCCGTGTCCTGAAGAATGCGAGCGCTCATAGAAAAGTCCTCAAAGTTTGCCGTTTCGGCAATGAAGTCTGCAAAAAGTTGAACTGGAAGTATGGGTGAGCGCTGGATAGGATGCAATTAGCCGATAACAGGCCGCTTCTATATAAAAATCTACGTATCAAAACTTTGGCTCGACTTTCGAATGATAAAAACGGGTTCTTCTTTCATCCTGCGCGGAGAAAATGAACATGGTAGACGCGATAATTGGCAAAGCAGCAAAGGACAATAAATTTTGGGTGCTCGGATTGCTCTACACCGCCTGGTGTATCGCTTTTATTGATCGAGTCGTACTCAGTCTCGGCTCACCGGTCATTGCGAAAGAGCTCAACCTCTCGCCCACCGAAATCGGCATGGTTTTAAGTATTTTTTATTTTGGATTCTGGCTGATGCAGTTGCCGGGCGGCTGGTTGGCTGACCGTTTTGGATCCAAGCCGATCATTATGATCGGTATCGGCTGCTGGTCACTGTTCACCTTGTTTACCGGCATGGCCTGGTCGCTCGGCGCGCTGTTAGTGATTCGTTTACTTTTCGGCGTGGGTGAGGGCATTTTCCCTTCGGCATCGGTCAAAGGCGTCACCGAAAATTTCCGTCTTGAAGACAAGCCCAAAGTTTCCTCTTTCCTGATGTCGTCCAACTACATCGGCAGCATGCTGGCACCGTTATTAATTGCACCGCTGCTGATTCATTTCGGTTGGCGTCACGTGTTTATGATGATTGGCGGGCTGGGCATCGCCTTCGTGCTGGTCTACGGGCTGACCGTGCGCCCGAAAGAAAGCGGCACCGAGGTTCAACAGCGCATGAACGGTGCCGATTTACGCGAGCTGCTAAAAAAACCGCTTATGTGGAAACTGGCCGCCGTCTGGTTCGGGTTAAGCCTCATCAACAAAGGCCTCGACAGCTGGATGCCAATTTACCTGATGACCGAACGCGGACTAAACCTCAAGGCCGTTGGCGTGCTGCTACCCATTCCCTATTTGATGGCCGGTATTGCGACGATGATCGGCGGCTGGGTGATGATCAAATTCTTTGACGGCAAAGAGAAATATATGCTGATGATGAGCGCGGCGTTGACCGCATTTTTCCTCTATTTCATGTACAGCGCCCAGTCGATTTCCGCCGTTATCGCGGCGCAGGCCTGCGTCTATTTCTTCAAATCTTTCGTCTTTGCCGTGGCCATCGCGCTGCCCACTAAAATGCTGGCCGAGAAAATGATGGGCACGGGAATCGGCATGATTAATTTTGGCGGTCAGGCGGCAGGTTTTGTCGCCCCGCTGGTCATCGGCGTCCTGGTGCAACATTACAGCTATTCCGCCGCCTTTATTTTCCTGATGATCGCCGCCGCGTCATCGGTTGTTATCAGCATGACGCTGCGCACGCCAACCAGCCAGCAAATTAAAGCGACGCGCGGATAAGCGTTGAAAATTGGCCGCTGACTTAAAAAACTTTTTGAACAAGGAGAGAGGACATGACCGATCTTTGCGACCTATCTGCGACAGAAGCGCGCCGTCTGATTGGACAGAAAAAAATTTCGCCGGTCGAGCTGACGGAAAGCTGTATTCAGCGCATCGAGCAGGTGAATCCGGCGATTAACGCCGTGGTGGCGCATGATTTTGACGCCGCACGACATCATGCTCGACAGCAGGAACAGGCCGTGGCGCGCGGTGAAGATTTAGGTCCGCTGCACGGATTGCCGCTGGGGGTCAAAGATATGATCGACGCCGCCGGTTTACCGACCAGCTGCGGCAGCCTGTCGCGCAAAAATTTTATTCCCGAAAAAGATGAGCGTCTGGTGCGCGTGCTTCGCGAAGCCGGTGCCAACGTGCTGGGCAAAACCAACGTGCCGGAATGGGGGGCGGGCGGCAATTCGCGCAATCCGGTTTACGGCACCACGGGTAATCCGTTTGATACGACTAAATCAGCGGCGGGCTCGTCGGGCGGCTCGGCAGCGGGCCTTGCCAGCGGCATGTTCCCGATTGCCACCGGCTCAGATACCGGCGGCTCGCTGCGAAATCCGGCGGCCTTCAACGGCGTAGTCGGTTTTCGCCCAACGGCTGGCCTAATTCCCGCCGAAAAACGCGGCACGGCATGGCTGCAAATCTCGACGTTAGGCCCGATGGCGCGCACGGTGGAAGATGTCGCAACATTATTTAGCGTGATGATGGGCGAGGATAAAAGCGATCCGCTGGCGCATACTGTTCATGGCCGCACGATGCGTCAGACCAGCGAATTTACGCCGATTGCGCCGCTGGACCTCTCCGCCCAGCGCGTGGCGTTAACCACCGATTTCGGCTTTGCGCCGACGGAAACGGGCGTCGCCGAGACCTTTATCGACAAAACCAACCGATTTAAGCAGGGTTTTAAACGTGCGGAATTCGCGACGCCAGACTGTAGCGGCACCGACGAAGCGTTCGAAAAAATCCGTTCACTGATGTTTTTGACCGGCACGCGGGAGCTTTATCAGCGCGACCCAAGTCAGGTTGGCGAAAACGTGCGGCTCAACGTGGAAGAGGGATTACGCTACACGGCGCAGGATATTGCGCACGGCCTCGACCTGCAAACGCAGATTTATCGCCGCTGGCAGACCTTCTTTGATGACTACGATTTTATGCTGTCGCCATCGGTGACCATCAGCCCGCGGCCGTGGACCGAGCTTTATCCGAAGGAGATTAACGGCCAGGCGACGCGCACCTATTATCATTGGCTGGCGCTGGCCTATGCCTCGACGATTGCCGGTTTGCCGTCGATTTCCCTGCCGGTCGGCGTCGATCAATACGGTATGCCTTTTGGGCTGCAAATTATCGGCCCGCGCGGCAGTGATGTCGGGCTGCTGCGCATGGCGTACGCGCTTCAGGAGCAGTTGAAAGGCGATCGAGCGACCTCGCGTCCGGTGCCCAATATCGCCGCGCTGAAACAGGCGCGCCCGATTGCGGAAATGGCGGATTTCTTTTTACCTACAGGTTCCCGTTAACGATAAGAAAGCCGTCTCATATCTCTTTAACTTTTGGAATCCGATTATGACTAACCCTGTTACTCTGCCTTTCTCGCCGATTCGCATCATTGACGGCGTGGCCTATTTATCCGGTGAAGTGCCGTTCGAAGCCGACGGCAGCTTTGCAGAAAGTATTACCCAACAAACTGACACCATGCTCGGGCGCGTCAAGGCGCGTCTGGAAGAGAACGGAATCAGAATGCGCGACGTGTTTTCCTGCACCGTGTATTTGACCGATAAAGCCTATTTTGCCGAGTTTAATCAGGCATACGCTCGCTGGTTTAGCGCGCCATTGCCGGTCAGAACCACCGTCTGCGCCGGAATGATGGTTGACGGCGCGGCGATGGAAATCAGCGTGATCGCCCGCGTTCCGGCCTAATTTTTTTGGAGTTTACTGGCATGAAATACGACGTTTTGGTGTTGGGCGCGGGCATGGTTGGCGTGAGTTGCGCGCTGCATTTGCAGGCGAAAGGGCGCTCGGTGGCGTTATTTGATCGTCAGGCCGCCGGGCTGGAAACCTCTTTTGGCAATGCCGGCATTATCCAGCGCGAAGCCGTGCGGCCCTATGCTTTTCCGCGCGCCCTGTCGGTTATTGCCGGAGCTGCTACCAATCGTCGTTTTGACGTTCGTTATCATGCCTTAGCCTTGCCGCGCGTGGCGGGACCGCTGCTGCGTTATTTCAACCATTCGGCTGCAACGCCTTATCAAAAGATTTCCGCCGACTATGCGTCGATGATTGCGCTGTCGATAGAAAGCCACGACGAGCTGATCCGCGCGGCGCAGGCGGAATCACTGGTGAAAAAGCAGGGCTGGCTGATGCTGATGCGCAGCGAAAAAAATCTCGCGGCCGCCTTTGCCGAGGCTGATATTTTGCAGCTGGAAAACGGCGTAAATCATCAAAAACTTAATCGACAACAGCTGGCCGCGCTGGAACCCGGGATCGCCAACGATCAACTGGCGGGCGCGGTGCATTGGACCGATCCCTGGACGCTGCGCAGTCCCGGCGATCTGGTGCTGGCCTACGCCGATCTCTTTAGCCAACGCGGCGGCGAAATGCTGCTTGGCGATGCGCTTTCGCTGGAAAAACAGGCCGAAGGCTGGCAGGTGCGCACGCAAAGTGGCGAGACAGTGACGGCAAAAGAGGTGGTGATCGCGCTCGGCCCGTGGAGCACGCGGCTGACCGAACGTTTTGGGTTCGCACCGCCGCTGTTCGTGAAGCGGGGATATCACATGCATTACGCGACGCTGGCCGACAGAAAGCTCGAACATTGGGTGCTGGATGAAGAGCGCGGATATCTGGTCGCGCCGATGAAAAACGGGCTACGACTAACGACCGGCGCAGAGTTGGCGCTGGTGGAGAGTCCGTCGACGCCGACGCAATTAGTAGATTTGGAACCTATAGCGCGCGATTTACTGCCCTTGGGCGATCGCGTTGACGCCGAGCCGTGGAAGGGCGCGCGTCCATGCATGCCGGACATGAAACCGGTGATTGGCGCCGTGCCGGGCGTCGAGGGAATGTGGTGCGCCTTCGGTCACGGCCATCAGGGCTTCACGCTCGGCCCCGCCACCGGTCAACTGCTCGCCAGCCTCATGACCCACGAAACCCCACAGATCGCCATGCAACCTTTTAGCCCGGCAAGACGGTTTTAAACGAGGAGTAGCCTAGGTTGGATCGTAATGATGTTAGTGTTGCCATTAACGTTAAAGGCTCGAAAGGTGATGACTGAAAGCCAAGCCGCTGATAAAAATCTTTCACTTTATCGTCTAAGGCATGAATGACCAGCGCACGGATACCAATATTATCTGCTGCGTTAAGCACGCGGAGCACTGCATCACGTACTAATGCTTTGCCTATGCCCTTTCTGTTAGAAGTATGATCAACGGCAAGGCGTGCTAGAAAAACTACGGGTACCGGGTTAGGCATATTGCGCTTTACGCTGCCTGTTGAGGAGGAGCTGGTTACGCCCCCGGCAGCCAAAGCATAAAAAGCGACGACTTTGCCGCTATCACAAACGACGAATGTCCGTGAAGCACCGCTTATTTGGTTGCCCTTAGCACGTTTCACTAGCCACTCATTAAGATTTGGTTCACCACAATCAAATTCACTGAGCCGATGCTGCTCATTAAGTGGGACTGGCACGTCCAATGTCATGACTATTTATCCCAAGGTGCTGGAGTTTGCAACGTCCGACGCAGAGTTTCATTGATTTGCGCAGGACTATCCAATTCCGCGATAAATGCGGCATAGGACTCGGGATTAATCATTAATACTGTCTGATCCAAAAGCGCGAGCTGCGCTGCAGATTTTGCAGCTTCGAGAATAAAATCAGTGCGATTTTTACCTTTAATTTGTGCAGCGCGATCAATTAAATCCCTATCTTCAGCACGAATTCTAAGGTTTAGCGATTCTCGCTTACTTGCTGGCCTTTGAGAATTAGGTGTTGGCATCATTTTGGCCTCTGGTAGGAAAGCCACACAGTAACAGGGTGTAATGTCATTGTCATTACAGTATTGTTTATTATGTGTACTAAACAGTAGGTTTGAATCTTGCTGATATCTACATTTTTCTCTTAATAGATACAAACGCGTACCGAGGTTTATTTCGTTTGTTATTTCTGTAACGCGTACTTGTCTTTGAGACGCGCGCCTCGTTAAAGCTTGGCGTAAGTTTTTCATGTAATCCTCTTTTAAAACAGTAAATTACTTAAATAAATTTACGCCGTAGTTTATAAAATCTCGTGGTTTTGTACTCTCATCAAACGCTCAATAGGTTATTTATTCACCCATCATCTCATTCAAAAACGTTAAATCCTGCTGTTCGTCGAGGCGGGAGAGTTGCGTGAAAATCGTGTGGGCGGAAGGTAATGACGCGCAGCAGTCGACAAACTTTTGCAGGCGATCGGCGGGGGTGAAAGGTTCGATGAGAGAGCCTTTTGCCAGCTTGCGTTCGGCTTCCAGCACGCGGCCATCTTTCAACGTCACGGTGACGCGATGCGCCAGACGCTCGCCGGGCGGCGTATCTTTTTCCTGTTCGGCGCGGTAAGCCTGCATTGAAATACGCGCTAAACGAACCGGATCGGCAAGCGCGGCGACGCGGGCGGGCGTAAAATCATTGACGCCCAGCGCGCCGTTTCGCAGCAGCGTGTCGACGCAGTAATTCATTGAAAATCGGGCCTGCATCTCATCTTCCGGCACGACATACGCGAGATTGCGCTGATTGGCGATGCCGACCAACGTGGCGACGCTGACCACCTCTTCATCACTAAAATCATGCTGCGCGCGGATATCCAGCAGCGCGTCGATAATCATGTGGGTCGAGCCGCAGCACGGATGACGTTTCGGCATCACGCCAACGGTTTCGATCACATGTTTTTGCGTCGCCAAAATAGATTCACAGTCCCAACCCGACGGCGAATCACCACCGAAAAGTTCTAAAAATCCCTGCGGGGCTTCGAGAATATCGAGCCGACCGAGCATGCCCTGTTCGGCGAGTCGCGCGGCGTCAATGGCGTTGCGCGCTGCCCAACCGGCGTGCAGCGGTTTGATCGGCGTGCCAAATTGTCCTTTGGTGCCGGAGGCAAAACTCACGGCGTTACTCAGCGCGCGCGCAATGCCCGCCGCATCGAGGCCCAATAACCACGCCACGCCCGCCGCCGTGCCGATACAGCCGACAGTCGAGGTGCCGTGCCAGCCCGCCGTGTAATGTGAAGGCCCCACGCCCCAGCCGACAAAAGCCTGCGCCTGCAAACCTATCAAATACGCATCAATTAACTGACGGCCGCTGGCGTTGATTTCATCGGCAACGGCTAATAATGCCGGGACCAGCACCGCCGAGGCGTGGCTCATGCCGGGTTGGAAATTATCATCGTAATCAATAGCATGTGCCGCCGTGGCATTCAACAAGGCGGCAATGGCCGCGGGTGCCTTGCCGCCGCCTATTACACGCGCGCCTGCGCCGTCGTTGAGATAACCGGCAAACGCGTGCCGCACCGTCTGGCTCGAAAAATCCGCTTTTCCGGCATACAGACAGGCCAGCGTGTCGGTAATCGCCAGCCGCGCGAGTTCGCGGGTCTGCGGGCTAAAAGTGTGCTGCTGACGACTCCAGTCGGCAATGGCTTGAATGGCATTCATTGGGGATTCTCCGGCAGTGCTGATCAGGAAAGTAACAGGTCGAGAAGTCGACCGAATTGAAATCGGTTAACGCTGCGCTCGGGGATATCGGTGTTCACGCGATGAATGACCACGGCGTCGAGCGCGGGCATCACAAGGCAGTAATGTCCGCCCGCGCCATAGGCAAAAAAGCTGCCGATGGGCAATTCGCAGCCAGGAAAGGCGATGCCCTGCCGCGCCAGCCACCACATGTAGCCATAAGCGCCGCGATCGCCCGCGTCGGAATAGGGCATCAGGCTGCGGCGAACCCAGCTGGCGGGCAAAATTTGTTGGCCATTCCAGCCTCCATTTTGCAGATAAAGCTGGCCGAAACGGGCTAAATCGCGGGTCGACAGTCGAAACGGATAGGCCGCGTGGCGAGATTTTTCGCCGGTTTCGAGCCAGCCGTCGCGCCGCTCTGGGTCGTAGCGAAAATCTTCCATGCCGAGCGGTTGTGCAATCTGCTCAAGAAAAGCCTGATGAATATCCAACCCGGTAAGCTGGCGATAAGCCGTGCCCAACGCGTTGAAATCCCAATTGTTATAGCTCCAATGACAGCCCGGCGGCTGGCTGTGGCGAGGCGGTTTGATGCGCGTCATCCACGGCGTTTCATAGTGCGCGGGGTGAAAAATCCCCGATCGTGCAATCAGTAGATCGTACAGCGTGGCACTGCGTTCGACCTCGCTGAGCGGGTCGTGATCGTCGATATCCAGCTCGGCCAGCGTTAGCGAAAGGTCGATATTGCCCTGCGCGACCTGAATGCCAATCAGCGCGCTGAGAAAGCTTTTGCGCATCGAATGGCAGAGAAAACGCTGCTGCATATCGCCGTATTCGAACAGGTTTTTGCCGCCCTGAATCACCAGCAAAGCATCACAATGGCTGCGATCGCACAGGCGCAGCAACCCTTCCCATCCGTCGCGGGGCATCAAAGGTTGAGTCATGAGTAAAGTTCCAAAGCTAGTGGCTGCTCGCCGCCAAAAATTGCTGCGTATAAGGCTGGGTCGCCGCGCCGCGTCGAATTTCATCGGCGGTCAACTCTTCCAGCAGTTTTCCCTGATGCATAATCGCCACCCTATCGCAGAGATGCGCAACCACCGCGAGGTCGTGCGTGACCATCAAATAGGTCAAATTACGCTGACGACGCAGCGTTTTCAGCAGGTTGAGGATTTCGGCCTGCACCGAAACATCGAGCGCGGAGGTCGGTTCATCGAGCAGCAACACCTGCGGCTCGATAATCAACGCGCGGGCGAGGGCCACGCGCTGTCGCTGGCCGCCCGAAAGCTGGTGCGGATAACGATAACGAAACGCGTCGCTGAGCCCGAGCGACGTCAACACCTCGCTGATCCGCTCCTCGCGGCGGTCCATGCCGTGAATCACCAACGGCTCGAGCAGCGTGTGATAGACCATTTTACGCGGATGCAGCGAGGCGTACGGGTCCTGAAACACCATCTGAATCTGCCGATAATAGTCTTTGTCGCGCTGCGGATGCTGCTCGCGGTTCTGATACAAAATCGCGCCGTCATAGTGGGTATTTTGCCCGGTTAGCGTGCGTAGAATCGTCGATTTTCCACAGCCGGATTCGCCAATCAGCCCGTAGCTTTCACCGCGCGCGATATTTAGCGAAACCTTATCGACCACCAGACGCCGCTTGTGGCCCTTGCCAAAGGCAATGCTGAGATCGACAGTTTCAATCATCCGGTCGGCGGCGAGCGGCGCATTTTTCAACGGATCATTTTGCAGCTCTTTATCTTTCGATTCTGTAGGCGACAGCGTCATACGGCTTCTCCATAGCGATAAACGGGGCCGGTAAGCCAAGCGGGATCGCGGGCAGGAATCGCCAGCATATCAACCGGATGATGCAGGTCGGGCTGGCTGGCGAGCAGGGCGCGGGTGTAAGGATGTTTCGCCAGATGCAGCTGGTCGGCGGCGATCTCTTCGAGAATTCTGCCGGCGTACATCACCAGCGCGCGGTCGCAAAAGCTCGATACCAGACTGAGATCGTGGGTGATAAACAGCAGGCCGGTTTTACGGCGTTCAAGCAGCGAGTCGAGCACGTTCAATACTTGCTGGCGCACGGTGACGTCGAGCGCTGAGGTGGGTTCGTCGGCGATGATCAAATCCGGTTCGGGAATTAACATCATCGCAATCATGATGCGCTGGCCCATGCCGCCAGAAATTTCGTGCGGATAAAGGGCAAACACGCGCTGCGGGTCGCGAATATTCACCGCCTCCAGCATCAGCAGCGCCTTGGCCCGCGCCTCTTTTTCACTGACATTAAAGTGAATACGATAGGCTTCGGTAATTTGATGGCCGACGCGCATCAGCGGATTCAGCGAGAATTTCGGATCCTGCATGATCATTGAAATCCTTTTGCCGCGAATTTTGCGCATTTCACGTTCCGAGCAGGCTAAAAGATCCAACTCGCCAAACCGCATTTTCCCCGCCGTCACTGTCGCGCCGCGCGGCGTCAATTTGAGCAGCGAACGGCCAGTTAAAGATTTGCCGGAACCCGATTCGCCGACGATGGCGACTTTTTCACGGCCGACAGAAAAGGAAATATTGCGCACGGCGTGATGGTCTTGTCGATGGCCTTTAAACACCACGTTTAAATTCTCGACCTCGAGCAGCTTCTCATTTTCATCGAAAGAGGAATTAATCATGGCGCAGATCCAGTACGTCGCGCAGGCCGTCGCCGAACAGGTTGAAAGCCAGGCTGGTGAGAAGAATCGACAGGCCCGGGATCGCGGCAATCGTCCAGTTGGTCATCATAAATTGCCGCCCCGATGAGAGCATCGCGCCCCATTCCGGGCTCGGTGCCTGCGCGCCAAGGCCCAAAAAGCCAAGCCCCGAGGCGGTGAGAATAATGCCCGCCATGTTCAGCGTCAGGCGCACCACCACCGACGGCAGGCACATCGGAATAATGTGGCGCAAAATAATGCGCAGCGACGAAGCGCCCTGTAATCGCACCGCCGCGACGTAATCCATCTTGCGAATCGACAGCGCTTCGGCCCTCGCCAGACGCGCAATAGGCGGCCACGCGGAGAGCGAAATCGCAATAATGGCGTTTTCAATGCCGGGGCCGAGCGCGGCGACAAAACCGAGCGCCAGAATCAGGCTCGGGAAGGCGAGAAAAATATCGACCACGCGCATTAAAATCGTGTCGGTCCAGCCGCCGACCGTGCCCGCAATCGTGCCGACCAGCAGGCCGATCGGCCCGACAATCAGCGCGCTCAGGCAGGTGATGTAGAGCGTAATGCGCGCGCCATAAATCAGCCGGCTGAAAATGTCGCGGCCTAATTCGTCGGTGCCGAGCCAGTATTCGCGGCTCGGCGCGGCCAGTCGAATTTGCAGGTCCTGAGCAAAAATATTATGGGTGGCAATCCACGGCGCAAAAATCGCGGCAAAGGCAATGATCAGGATGACGATTAGCCCAAACATCGCCGACGTATTGCGGCGAAAGCGTCGCCACTGGCCGAGACTTTGCTGCACCCGCGCCTGCCACGGCGTGGCGGGAAACGGCTCATCCAGCCAGTTGCGCAGCGAGCCGCGTGGAGCGTGCTCAGCAGGTGTTTTCACGGAATCGGTCATGATTGCTCCTGTCGGGTGCGGGGATCGAAAATGCGATAAAGCAGGTCGCAGATGAGGTTCAGCATCACGAAAATTACCCCAATCAGCAGCGAACAGCCCACCACGGCGTTCATGTCACCGGCCAGCATGGCGTTGGTGAGATAGCGGCCAAAACCGGGCCATGCAAACACCGTTTCGGTTAACACCGCGCCTTCGAGAAGGAAGGCGTAAGAGAGCGCGACAACCGTCACCACCTGCACCGCCACGTTGCGAAACGCGTGGATCCACACGCTGCGCGCCCATGACAGCCCTTTTACCCGGGCGGTAATGACATATTCCTGCGACAGCTGTTCAATCATAAAGCTGCGGGTCATGCGGCTGATGTAGGAAAGGCCGCTGAGGCCGAGAATCGAGGCGGGCAAAATCAGGTGGCTGAACACGTTGCGAAACGCCTCCCAGTTTCCTGCAATCGCCGTGTCGATCAGATAAAAGCCGGTGACTTTGTGGACGTCGAATTCATACATAAAATCGATGCGTCCGGGTCCGCCAATCCAGCCCAGCGCGGCGTAAAACAGCACTAATCCCATCAATCCGAGCCAAAAGTTGGGCGCGGAATGGCCGAGCAGGCCGATAAAACGAATGCAGTGATCGAACCAGGTATTGCGATACATGGCCGACAGCACGCCCGCCGGAATGCCCAGCGAGGTGCCGATAAGCGCCGCCAGCGTGGCAAGTTCGAGCGTGGCCGGAAATACGCGGGCGATGTCTTCGCTTACCGGATGGCCGGTGGTCAGCGAGGTGCCGAAATCCAGCATGCAGACGTGTTTCAGGTAGATCAAAAACTGCTCCCACAGCGGCTTGTCGAGACCGAGCAGAACATACATTTTTTGATAGGCTTCCTGACTGGCGTTATCGCCCAGCACCGATACCACTGGATCGATAGGCAGCAGCCGACCAATAAAGAAGGTCAGTGCCGCCAATCCGAGCAGCGTTACGGCGACAGAAACCAGCAGTTTAGCCAGCGCGGCGGCGTGTTCTGCCACCCTGACTCCGAGTGTTTCAGCGGGCTGCGCGCCCGCCGTGGGTTCAATCAGCGACATCGGATCTCCTCCATCATGACCACAAAAAGCTTACTTCGAGGCGGCGGCGTAATAGACGCGGAACCCGTTCCAGGTCCAGTCTTTCACGCTTTTGCTCAGCCCGGCGGTGTTGTACATCTGGAACATAATGGCGAACGGGCCTTGCTGCATCTGCTCTTCCTGAAGTGTGTGGTAAAGCGCGATACGTTTTTGCTCGTCCGGTTCCAGCAGGGCCTGATCGACCTTTTTGTTCATCGCGGGATCAAAATAGGAGGCGCGCCAGCTCGGATACTGGGTTTTCTTGGCCTCTTTGCTGTTGTCGGGATTAGAGACCAGTCGCGAGGCGTTGCCGTAGGCGTCGGGCACGGAAGTCTGCCAGGCCATCATCGCGCTCTGGAATTCACGCCCGCGCACGCGGCTAAACAGCTGGGCGTTTGCCATGCTTTCGATCGACAGTTTGACCCCGACTTTGGCAGCGTTTTCCTGCGTATTCTGCGCGATAGGCGCGGAGTGCGGCAGCGTGCCGATAAAGACTTTAGCCGAGAAGCCATTTGGATAACCCGCCTCGGTCAGCAGCTGTTTTGCCTTAACCAAGTCGAGTTTGAAGGGCTGTCCTTTGTCTTTATCCAGCGCACCAAAGGCGCCGAGCTGGGCAAAACTGGCGCGTGGCACGCCGAGATAAGGCATGACCGTAGAAGCAAGCCCCTGATAATCAATCAGATAACGCATCGCCAGCCGCACTTTCTCATTCTTGAAAATCGGGTCTTCAGCGTTCATGGTCCAGAAGAACAGCTGCGGTTTCAGCACTTTCTGGACGTTTACCTGACCGCTTTTATCGAGATCTCGCAGGTCGTCAGGGGCCAAATCGCGGGCAATATCGACGTCGCCCTGCGTCAGCAACAGGCGTTGCGTACCGGTTTCGGCCACGTGACGAATCAAAATTCGTTTTAACTTCGGCTTGGTGCCGTAGTAATTTTCATTCGCCTGCAACACCAGCCCTTCGCCCGCGTTCCAGCGCACCAGCTGATAAGCGCCGATGCAGGCGGTGTGAGTGGTCAGATATTTATTGCCCATGTCATTGCCGACAACATTTTTCTCGATTAACGCTTTATCGAGGGTGATCGCGACATCATTGGCGGCGATCGCCTGCAAGATAAGGTTGGTCGGATAAGGCTTGTCGAGCTTCATCACCAGCGTGTCGGCGTCGGGCGCGGTAATGCGCTCCATCACGTTATCTTTGGTAAAACCGTATTCGGTCAGGGTGGCGGAGTTGCCAAAGCCGAGCAGCACCACGCGCTGCATCGACCACGCCAAATCCTGCGCGCTGCCTTTATTGCCCGACGGGAAGACCAATCCGCTGTTCAAATGAAAGGTAATCGTTTGGCGATCGGCGGAGACGTCCCAGCTTTTCGCCAGCGAAGGAATGACTTTCGACTCATCTTTGGGATCAAAATCGACCAGCGTGTCACAGGTATTTTTAATCAGCTCGTTAGTCACCACCTCGCCGATTTGCGCGGGGTCGAAAGTACTGATGGCATCAATGTTCCACGCCATGACGAGGGAGTCGGCGGGCGTGGCGGCCTGTGCCGCGAGAGGCAGCGCGCCGCCTGCCAACGTCAGCGCAATCAGCGAGTTAAGAAGATTTTTTCTGCCGGCAAACTTTGGGTTGTAAGTCATCAAGCTGATTCCTCCGACGGACGTGGTTGAAGCGGAGGCGAAACCTCGGCGGGAATAGGGCAGGCGTAAGGCGTTTCGGCGGTCAGCTCGTAATGCGCGGTTTTGGCGCGGGCGAGCAGCACTTTGTCGGTCAGCGTATCGATGGCGGTGGCGGCCATGATTTTCGCCACGTAAGCCAGACCTTTATGCGCGGCGGGCATTTTTCCCTGCGCGGTCAATTGCCACGAATGGCCGGGCGTGCCGATAGCATAAGTTGGCACGTGAGCCTGCACGGTCGGGATTTTCCAGCTGATATCGCCGACGTCGGTGGAGCCGAGCATCAGCTCGCCCGAGGCTTCGAGCGGCACGATAAATTCGCACAGCGGCGAGGCCTGCTGCGGTTTTTTGATGCCGATACGGCGATAGGCGCTGCCGATATCTTCAGGGCTTAGCGTAGCCTGAATTTCGGCGGCGAAGGCTTTGTCGGCCTCGTCAAACTCCAGCGGGCCGAGCAGCTCGAAGTTTTGCTGCATCGCCTGTTCCAGCGGTTCGTTGCCGAGCAGGTTGGCGACGGCGCTCATGATGCTGATATCGACAGTAGTTTCGGTCATCATCGCCGCGCCGTTGGCGACCTTTTTGACCCGTTCGTTAAGGGCAAACATGGCGTGAACGTCGCGGGAACGAATGGCGTAACGCACCGCCGCGCGGGCCTGCACCACGTTTGGCGCGATACCGCCGGAGTCGAGCATCGCGTAGTGAATGCGCGAGTCGGCGGGCACGTGTTCACGCAAATAGTTGACGCCGACGTTCATCAACTCGACGGCATCGAGGGCGCTGCGACCCAGATGTGGCGCGGCGGCGGCGTGGGAGGCGCGGCCATGGAAGACAAAATCCATGCGCGTATTGGCAAGAGATTCGGCGCGCGCCACCTCGCTAAAGGCCGACGGATGCCAGGTGATGGCAATATCGACGTCGTCAAACGCGCCCGCACGGGCCATAAAGGATTTCGCCGCGCCGCCTTCTTCGGCAGGGCAGCCGTAATAACGCACGCGGCCCGGCGTGCCGGTTTCCGCTAACCAATCTTTCAGCGCGGTGGCTGCCAGCATCGCGGCGGAGCCCAGCAAATTGTGTCCGCAGCCGTGGCCGTGACCATTGCCCGGCAAGGCTTCCTGACGCGCCAAACCGGCCACCTGACTGAGTCCCGGCAGCGCGTCGTATTCACCCAGAATCGCGATAATCGGCCCGCCGTGACCGGCTTCACCCATCACCGCCGTCGGAATATCGGCGACGTTTTCCGTTACCGTGAAACCCTGCTCTTTCAGCATCGCCGTGTGCTCGGCCACCGAACGGTATTCGGTGTAGCAAATTTCCGGCATGCCCCAGACTCTGTCGCTCAGGGCAGTAAACAGGGCTTTCTTGGCATCGACCAAACTCCAGACCAACTCTTTTTGCTGCGCAGATTCACTTTTCAACGTGGACTCCTTGTTACGGCATCGAGGGCGGAAAAAAAGGCTTTCGAGCAGAATGTGTGCAGAACGGGCAAAGGTCCAATGAGAGTTTGGGATGCCTCATTCCGAAATGGCATAGTTTGCAATGTGCCAACGGGATCCATGCAAAAACGGCATAGTTAGGGCGAGCTGGGGGAGAGGGCGAGGTGAAAACAAGAGTTGAAAAATAAAAGGTGAAAAAGGAAAGGTCCGGCCCGCAGGCCGGAAAAAATCAGGCGACGGCCTGAGCGTGCAGCTGGGTGGCGTGCAGTTTTCGCGCTTTGTTCCACAGGTTTTCGGCCTGAATATTACGCGATTTTTCAGGCCGATAGAGACGAATAGTGGTTTGAATATCCCAGCTACGATCGCCTGCGCGAGTCAGCGCGCCGCTGGCCAGCTCGGCCTTGATCAGGCTGGTGGGCAGCCACGACACGCCGCAGCCGGAAATCGTCATCGCCTTGAGGCCGCTGGACATCGGATTCTCGTAAATCGGTTTTAACGGCAGCGGTCGCGCGGCAAAGAGAGCACTCAACGCGTGGCCGAAGAACGATCGGTTGCCGTAGCTAAGAAACGGCGTCGGCATGCCGCGCTCGACAATCGGGTAGAGCGGATTGCCGTCGCTGTCGGGCGCGCAAACCGCCATCGCCCGCTCTTTCCCGAGCTCTATATAAGGAAAGCGTTCCAGCTGTTTCATCAGCGCGACCGAATCGTGAGTGTAAGTCAGCAGAAAATCGGTTTTGCCGTCGAGCAGCAGCGCAATGTTGCCTGCAAAAGAGGGCGGGTGATCCGACAGGCGAATGCAACCGCACTGATGCGTCGGGTCGACCTTGTTGATCCAGTCGGGGAAAAAGGTCTGCGCCAGCGTATTTAGCGAGGCGAAATGGAGAATCGAGCTTTTCTGCCCGTGGCGATCGCGCAGCTCGCCCCGCAATTGGGTCAGCGAAAAGACCATTTCGGAGGCGGTGGTCAGAAATTCCTGGCCTTCGGGCGTAAGACGAATGGGATAGGTTTTGCGATCAAACAGCGGCACGCCCAACCACTCTTCCAACTGCTTGATTCGTCGACTTAATGCCGACTGGGTAATGTTGCGTTCGCTGGCCGCACGGGTAAAGCTGAAACAGTGCGAGACGCTAAGAAAATCTTCAAACCACTTCAATTCCATATGACAAACCCCTGACAAGTGATGGCGACATGTCTACTGGAGAAAAGCTGCGGGAGAGATGAGCTCCGAGAGCAAAGTATGCGTTTTACCGCACAGAACTTTTTGGAAGGAAAAACGATGCAACAAGCGCGCCAACGTTGAAATAATCAGTTACATTCTCGCAGGCCCGTGCTGTATGCCTTTTAAGCGAAAATTTCAAAATTGAGCCGTTTTTGTTCTCGCCTCGACGCACCGATTTAGTGCATTCGCACATCTTTCAACCAGAAATGTTTATTTCGCCAGTGAATTAAGCGCGTTTCGTCGCACTCTTTCGAGGTATGTGCCAGCATTTTACCCTGCCATTGGCCTAAATTTTTAAAATTTCCACGCGGAAAAACTCCCTCCCGCATGAAATTTTTAGACTTTTTACGTGGAGTAATGCACTGGTTAAATTTTGTTAACCGGTGTTATCTCCTGTGTTAAGGCTTTATGTCTAAATATTAACCTTGTAAACAACAATTCACCGTTTTTTTATGTTTGTTTGTTGTATCTCACACTCTTTGTAAAAGCTTGCCCGCCATATTGACGACGCCTGAGAGAGTTGCGAAATTGAACGGAACAGGAATGACCAGAGGATGAGTCAGGGAATTATTTACACCCTCTTTTGGTGCAAATGCTTTCTCAAAAAATGTCTCTGTTGGCGTCGGTCATACGTCTGAAATTCACTTCTGCAGCTATCCGACACACGCCTTTACCCGTCAATAAAAAATAAAGGGTAAGGCGAGCTGAACCACAACACACAACCACATCACCTTAATTTTCACGATAAAAAAATGGAGCAAAAGCGATGAGAATCTCCTTGGGTAAATCAGGCCTGCTGAAATTCAGTTTGGGTTTGATTGCGCTGACCGTGGCGGCAAGCGTGCAGGCCAAGACGCTGGTCTATTGTTCTGAAGGCTCACCGGAAGGCTTTAACCCGCAGCTCTTCACCTCGGGTACCACGTACGATGCCAGCTCCGTGCCTATCTATAACCGTCTGGTCGAGTTCAAAATCGGCACCACCGAAATTCAGCCGGGTCTGGCCGAAAAGTGGGACGTGAGCGCCGACGGCAAAACTTACACTTTCCACCTGCGTTCGGGCGTGAAGTGGCAGTCGAGCAAAGACTTCAAGCCTTCGCGCGATTTTAATGCCGACGACGTGCTCTTCTCCTTCAATCGTCAGAAAGATACCGCCAACCCGTTCCATAAAGTGTCGGGCGGCAACTATGAATACTTCGACGGCATGGGCATGGGCGATCTGATCAGCAAAATCGTCAAGGTTGATGACCACACCGTACAGTTCGTGTTGAACCATCCTGAGTCACCGTTCCTGGCCGATATGGCGATGGATTTTGCTTCCATCCTCTCTTCCGAATACGCCGACAACATGATGAAAGCCGGCACGCCGGAGAAAATCGACCTGAACCCGATCGGCACCGGCCCGTTCCAGATGATGCAGTACCAGAAAGACTCGCGCATTCTGTATACCGCGTTTAAAGGCTTCTGGGGCACCAAGCCGAAGCTGGATCGCCTGGTGTTCTCCATCACGCCGGATGCCTCCGTGCGTTACGCCAAGTTGCAGAAAAACGAATGTCAGGTGATGCCGTATCCAAACCCGGCTGACATCGCGGCAATGAAAAAAGATGACAAAATCAACCTGATGCAAGAGCCGGGTCTGAACGTCGGTTATCTGTCGTTTAATACCGAGAAGAAACCGCTGGATAACGTCAAGGTGCGTCAGGCATTGACCATGGCGGTAAACAAGCAGGCCATTATTGATGCGGTGTATCAGGGCGCAGGACAAGCGGCGAAAAACCTGATCCCGCCGACCATGTGGGGCTACAACAACGACGTTAAGGATTACCCTTACGATCCTGAAAAAGCCAAGGCGCTGTTGAAAGAAGCGGGCATGCCGGACGGTTTCTCTATCGACCTGTGGGCAATGCCGGTTCAACGTCCTTACAACCCGAACGCGCGTCGCATGGCCGAAATGATTCAGGCTGACTGGTCAAAAATTGGCGTGAAAGCCAACATCGTGACCTACGAGTGGGGCGAATATCTGAAGCGTGCGAAGAGCGGAGAACACCAAACCGTGATGATGGGCTGGACCGGCGACAATGGGGACCCAGACAACTTCTTCGCGACGCTGTTTAGCTGTCAGGCCGCGAAAGATGGCTCCAACTATTCAAGATGGTGTTACAAGCCGTTTGAAGACGTGATTCAGCCTGCACGTGCCGAGCCGGACCACGACAAACGTATCGCGCTGTACAAACAGGCTCAGGTGATTATGCATGACCAGGCACCCGCCCTGATCATCGCCAACTCCACCGTTTATGAACCTGTGCGTAAAGAAGTGACCGGCTATGTGGTTGATCCACTGGGCAAACATCACTTCGAAAACGTCGACATTAAATAAGTGCCTAAACAGTAAACAGTAAATAAGTACAACATCAGTGTCGTTTCAGGCTTTGAAAGATGTAAATCGTTAAAAGCAATGTGAGCCAACAATAAGCCCGGCGCGCTACGGTTCGCCGGGCATTTTACACAGAGAGTACGGGATATGCTGCAGTTCATACTCCGACGTTTGGGGTTAGTCATCCCAACGTTTATCGGCATTACTTTGCTGACCTTCGCCTTCGTGCACCTCATCCCCGGCGACCCCGTGACCATTATGGCGGGTGAACGCGGTGTGTCTCCCGAGCGTCACGCTCAGCTGATGTCAGAAATGGGGCTGGACAAGCCGCTCTATCAACAATATTTCCACTATGTGAACGGCGTGCTGCACGGTGATTTGGGCATGTCGTTGAGCAGTCATACGCCGGTGTGGCACGAGTTTCTCCCTCGTTTCGAAGCCACGCTCGAGCTGGGTATCTGCGCGATGATCTTCGCGGTGCTGGTCGGTATTCCGGTTGGCGTGCTGGCAGCGGTGAAGCGCGGTTCGATTTTCGACCACACGGCGGTCGGGATTTCACTGACCGGCTATTCGATGCCGATTTTCTGGTGGGGGATCATGCTGGTGATGCTGGTCTCGGTGCACTGGAATTTGACCCCCGTTTCGGGGCGAATCAGCGACACGGTGTTCCTCGATGACAGCCTGCCGCTAACCGGCTTTACCCTGATAGACACGTTGATTTGGGGCGAACCGGGCGATTTCAAAGATGCCGTGATGCACATGATCCTGCCTGCCATCGTGCTGGGCACTATTCCGCTGGCGGTTATCGTGCGCATGACGCGCTCTTCGATGCTGGAAGTGCTGGGCGAAGATTATATTCGCACCGCGCGCGCCAAAGGGGTGAGCCGGATGCGAGTGATTGTGGTACACGCGCTGCGAAACGCGATGCTGCCGGTCGTGACGGTGATTGGCTTGCAGGTCGGCACGCTGCTGGGTGGCGCAATCCTGACGGAAACCATCTTCTCGTGGCCCGGCGTCGGACGCTGGCTGATCGAAGCGTTGCAACGCCGCGACTATCCGGTGGTGCAGGGCGGCGTGTTGCTGGTCGCCACGCTGATTATCCTGGTCAACCTGTTGGTCGACGTGCTTTACGGCATCGTCAATCCGCGTATTCGTCACAAGAAATAAGAGGCGCACAATGACTCAAGTTACTGAACCTGTCGCCGGTGAACTGATCACGGGCGCACCGACGCCTATGCCGCCAATGCGCGAGTTTTGGCACTATTTCAAGCGTAACAAAGGCGCCGTTACGGGGCTGGTTTACATCATCATCATGTTGGTGCTGGCGATTGGCGCCAACGTGCTGGCCCCACACGGGCCGGCCGAGCAGTTCCGCGATGCGTTGCTGCGTCCGCCGGTGTGGATGGAGGGCGGCAGCTGGAAATTCCTGCTGGGAACCGACGATGTTGGCCGCGATATTTTAACCCGCTTAATGTATGGCGCGCGGCTCTCGCTGCTCGTCGGGTGTTTAGTCGTCGTGTTATCGCTGATTTTCGGTGTGATCTTCGGCCTGTTTGCCGGGTATTACGGCGGCGTAGTCGACGCGATTATCATGCGCGTGGTCGATATCATGCTGGCGTTGCCGAGCCTGCTGCTGGCGCTGGTGCTGGTGGCGATTTTCGGCCCGTCGATAGTGAACGCCTCGCTCGCCCTAACCTTTGTCGCGCTGCCGCACTATGTGCGTCTAACGCGCGCGGCGGTGCTGGTCGAGGTCAATCGAGATTACGTCACCGCTTCTCGCGTGGCGGGTGCCAGCTCGACGCGGCAGATGTTCGTCAATATCCTGCCGAACTGCCTTGCGCCGCTGATCGTGCAGGCGTCGCTTGGATTTTCCAACGCCATTCTTGATATGGCGGCTCTCGGCTTCCTCGGCATGGGCGCTCAGCCGCCAACGCCGGAGTGGGGCACCATGCTGTCCGATGTGTTGCAGTTCGCGCAAAGCGCCTGGTGGGTCGTGACCTTCCCGGGCGTGGTTATTCTGCTGACAGTTTTGGCATTCAACCTGATGGGAGATGGCCTGCGCGACGCCCTCGACCCGAAACTCAAGCAGTAAGGGGCGAGAGATGGAAACCACATTACATAAAGAAGAGTCGTTGATTAACGAAGTGCCGGTCGGCAAAACGCTGCTGACCGTCGACAAGCTGTCGGTCCATTTTGGCAGCGAAGGCACGCCTTTCCGCGCCGTAGACCGGATCAGTTATACCGTGAAGCAGGGTGAAGTCGTGGGCATCGTGGGCGAATCGGGCTCGGGGAAATCCGTCAGTTCATTGGCATTGATGGGGCTTATCGATTTCCCGGGCAAAGTCATGGCCGACAAGCTGGAGTTTGGCGGGCAAAATCTACAGGGCATCAGCGAAAAACAGCGTCGACAAATCGTCGGCTCTGAAGTGGCGATGATTTTCCAGGACCCGATGACTAGCCTCAACCCGTGCTACACCGTCGGATTCCAGATCATGGAAGCCATCAAGGTGCATCAGGGCGGCAATAAAAAGACCCGCCGTCAGCGCACGATTGACCTGCTGAATCTGGTCGGTATTCCTGACCCGGCCTCGCGTCTGGACGTTTATCCGCACCAGCTTTCCGGCGGGATGAGCCAGCGCGTGATGATTGCCATGGCGATCGCCTGCCGTCCAAAACTGCTGATTGCCGACGAGCCGACCACCGCGCTCGACGTAACGATTCAGGCGCAGATTATCGAGCTGCTGCTGGATCTACAGCAGAAAGAGCACATGGCGCTGATGCTGATCACCCACGATTTGGCGCTGGTGGCCGAGGCCGCGCATCACATCATCGTGATGTACGCCGGTCAGGTGGTCGAAACGGGCGAATCGCACGAGATTTTCCGCACGCCTCGTCATCCTTACACGCAGGCGCTGCTGCGATCGCTGCCGGAGTTTTCAACCGACAAGGCGAGATTGCAGTCACTGCCGGGCGTGGTGCCGGGTAAATATGATCGTCCAACCGGCTGTTTGCTGAATCCGCGCTGCCCGTACGCCACCGATCGCTGCCGTAAAGAAGAGCCTGCCCTGCAAGGTATGCCGGGCCGCCAGTCCAAATGTCATTATCCGCTGGATGATGCCGGGAGACCAACCTATGACGCTTAATCATCCCGTTGAAGCTATTAAAACTAACGGCGTAACGCCTTCCGTAGGCGGGCAGCCGCTGTTAAAGGCTATCGACCTGAAAAAACACTACGCGGTAAAAGGCGGACTGTTTAAACCCGATCGCACGGTCAAGGCGCTGGACGGCGTCTCTTTCGAGCTTGAGCGCGGCAAAACGCTGGCGGTGGTGGGCGAATCGGGCTGCGGTAAATCGACGCTGGGCCGTTTGTTAACCATGATTGAAGTGCCGAGCCACGGCGAGCTCTATTATCAGGGGCAGGATCTGCTGAAACCCGACGTCACCGCCGAAAAGCTGCGTCGTCAGAAAATCCAGATTGTGTTCCAGAACCCTTACGGCTCGCTGAATCCGCGCAAGAAAGTGGGGCAAATTCTCGAAGAGCCACTGCTTATCAATACCAAGCTGAGCAGCGCCGAACGACGTGAAAAAGCGCTGGCGATGATGGCGAAGGTCGGCCTGAAAACCGAGCATTACGACCGTTATCCGCACATGTTTTCGGGCGGACAGCGCCAGCGTATCGCCATCGCGCGCGGGCTGATGCTGGATCCCGACGTCGTGATCGCCGATGAGCCGGTTTCTGCGCTCGACGTGTCGGTGCGGGCGCAGGTATTGAACCTGATGATGGATTTACAGCAAGATCTCGGCCTGTCGTACGTGTTTATCTCGCACGACCTGTCGGTGGTCGAGCACATTGCCGACGAAGTGATGGTGATGTATCTCGGGCGCTGCGTGGAAAAGGGCACCAAAGAGGCGATTTTCAATAATCCGCGTCACCCTTACACGCAGGCGCTGCTGTCGGCGACGCCGAGGCTGAATCCGGACGATCGCCGCGAACGCATCAAGCTGACCGGCGAGCTGCCAAGCCCGCTGAATCCGCCTGCGGGCTGTGCATTCAACGCCCGCTGTCGTCGCGCTTTCGTGAAATGCACGCAGGTTCAGCCGCAGCTGAAGCAGTACGGTGATCAGCTGGTCGCCTGTTTTGCTGTCGATCAGGACGAGCAGGAAAAATCCGACACTCACGCCTGATTCCCGCCACGTCTCTCTGCCGGTCAGCGCAATGACCGGCATTTTCCTCGTAATTTGCCTCTTTCCTGCTGTTTTCGCTACCAATCGCGGCCATTATCCTCATTAAGCCCGTCTTAACAGGTTTACTGCGTCTCTGCTCGCTAACTGCTATCATGCGTTCAGGCAGGCAGGCTGTGAGGGCGATTTCATTGGAGAGATACAGTGCGGGTTAGGCGTTCATTAACGATTAAACAGATGGCGGCGGTGTCCGGTGTGGCGCTGGTGACTATCTGCTTTTTTATCGCCATCCAACTTTTTCACTTCGTGGAGCAGAGGCGGGAAGACTACGCCCAGCAGCTGGAAAATATCGCCCATTCTGTCGCGAGGCCGCTGTCGCAGGCCGTGCTCGACGTTAATCTTCAAGAGACGCAGCATATTCTTAACACGCTGCGACCGGTCGGGATTCTTAACCGCGCCGACCTCGTGCTGCCCAACCAAATTTCGACGCTGCATACCCATTTTCCGGAAGGACGCCCCGTTCCAGAATGGATAATGAAAGGTTTTGACCTGCCGATAAAAGTCACGGTGCCGCTTTTTTCACCGGTTGCGAACCCTGATACCGCCCAGCCGCTGGCTTATCTGGTGCTGGAAGCCGACCCTTATCGCATGTTCCAGTTCTTCGTCAGCGCGCTTTCAACCATGCTGACCACCTATTTGCTGCTGGCATTAATTCTTTCCATTTCAATAAGTTGGTGCATTAATCGCCTGATCGTCAAGCCGTTGCGCGCCATCGCACGCGAGCTGGAATCTTTGCCGGAAAGCGAGGTTCACTATCATCAGCTTGAAACGCGACCGCGCCATCAGGATGACGAGCTGGGCATGCTGATCCGCAGCTATAACCGCAATCAGCAGCTGCTCGACAAAGCGCTGAAGGCGATGCAGCAAACGTCGAACCGTTTCCCCAATGAGGCGCAGTTTATTACCCGCGTCGAACAGCGGATGCACGGCAGTCTGGCGCAAAAAGATTTTCATATCATGCTGATTGGTATCGATAATTTAGGTGAAGGCGAGGCGGCCTGCTGTCCGGTGATTTCGGCGCTGCTTGAGGAACTTCCCGAGCAGAGCCTGCTGGCACGTCTCAGCTATAACGAATACGCGCTGATGGTTAGCGAAATTGAACGGCCGTTTATGGCGATGCGGCTGGCAAAACAGCTGATGACGCGTATCAACGCGCCGCAGCCTTTGAATGATACGCCGATGGCGCTGCATCCGACCGGAAGCATAGGTATTGCGCAATATCAGTATGTTAGCGGGAAAACTATCAGCGCTCAGCAACTGCTGATTAATGCCAGAACCGCGCGCCTGTCGGCGAATCAGCAGGGTAAAAACCAGATTCTGTTCTTCGAGCCGGGCCTGACCGCCAAGATCCAGCGCCGTATGCAGCAGGAAAACGAAATCCTTCACGCGATGGAGAAAGACGACTTTGCGCTGTTTATTCAACCGCAGCTCAATATGGCGACGGGCGACGTGATTGGCGCGGAGGCTTTCCTGCGCCGCAAGCTGTGCGACGGCAGCTACGGGCTTGAAAGCGATTTTATCGTGGTCGCGGAAGAGATTGGCGTGATGGCGCAGCTTGGCTACAAAATGCTGGAGCTGGGCTGTCATATTCTGGCCGACTGGCGGCTGCGCGGCATTGTGCTGCCGCTGTCGTTAAATCTTTCGGGCGTTCAGATTCAGCAGGCCAATTTCCTGCCGGAGCTGCGCAGTTTGCTGAGCCGCTATCAAATTGATCACGGGCAGCTGGTGCTCGAAATCACCGAAACGGCGCGGATTGAAGACTGGCCGCTGGCGCTTGGCGTGCTGTCGGAGCTGCGCAAGCTCGGGATTTCCATCGAGCTTGACGATTTCGGGCAGGGTTATTCAGGCCTGGAATATCTGGATAGGCTACGTAACCTGCCGGTCGACGCGCTGAAAATCGACCGTCTGTTTGTCAGCACCTTGCCGGAAGACGATGCAATGGTCAGCATTGTGGCGTCTATCGCGCGCGCCATGAATATTCAGCTGAAAGCAGAAGGGGTTGAAACCGCCGCGCAACGTGAGTGGTTAATCGCCAATCGGATAAATATTGGTCAGGGATTTCTATTTTCAGCCCCGCTTTCGCAGGCTGATTTTGAAACAAAATTTCTCTTAAATGCAACTTTAGAATATTAACGCTTAATACCTCGCAAACCCGCACCGACACTGGCTTGACTTAACTTTAAATTTTGTTAAATTTTTTAGCTGAATCCTTTCAGTTCAACTTTTCTAACATCAATGATTGCTAAACGAAACAATATATTTCCATCCTGTTATGTCGGTGTTATTTTCCGGCTGTCGCTATTCGCCCGACTGCTGTATATGTATGGCGATGTTCCCTTGGATTGCTTTTCACGTTTCGTTCCAGCGCATTGAAATCTGAGGGGATACTTTCACTACAGGATGGCCGTAAAATGAAAAAAACAATATTTAAAAGTCTTTATTTCCAGGTGTTGACTGCGATAACCCTCGGGGTATTGCTGGGGCACTTTTATCCAGAACTGGGGGCACAGATGAAGCCGCTGGGTGACGGCTTTGTCAAACTGATCAAAATGATTATTGCGCCGGTAATTTTCTGTACGGTAGTTACCGGAATTGCAGGGATGGAAAGCATGAAGGCCGTGGGTCGCACAGGTGCGATCGCGCTGCTCTATTTTGAAATCGTGAGTACTATCTCACTGATTATCGGCTTGATTATCGTCAACATTGTGCAGCCGGGTGCGGGGATGAACGTCGATCCTGCGGCGCTGGATGCCAAAGCGGTGGCCGTTTACGCCGAGCAGGCGCAGTCACAGGGCATCATTCCGTTCCTGTTGGATATCATTCCAAACAGTGTCATCGGCGCGTTTGCCAGCGGTAACATTCTGCAAGTGCTGCTGTTTGCCATCATGTTCGGCTTTGCCCTGCATCGTTTAGGCGATAAAGGCCAGCTGATGTTTAACTTCATCGACAGCTTCTCGAAAGTTATCTTCGGCATTATCAACATGATCATGCGTCTTGCGCCGCTGGGTGCCTTCGGCGCGATGGCGTTTACCATCGGTAAATATGGTGTGGGGTCGCTGCTGCAACTGGGTCAGCTCATCCTCTGCTTCTACCTGACCTGCGTGCTGTTTGTGATTGTGGTGCTGGGCCTGATTGCGCGCTTCACCGGTTTCAACATCTTCAAGTTCATCAACTACATCAAGGAAGAGCTGTTGATCGTGCTGGGGACCTCCTCTTCCGAATCTGCGCTGCCGCGTATGCTCGACAAGATGGAAAAGTTGGGTTGCAAGAAGTCGGTAGTGGGTCTGGTTATTCCAACGGGTTACTCGTTTAACCTCGACGGTACCTCGATTTACCTGACCATGGCGGCGGTGTTTATCGCTCAGGCGACCAATACCCACATGGATATCTGGCATCAGATTACCCTACTGGTGGTGCTGCTGCTTTCCTCCAAAGGTGCGGCGGGCGTGACCGGCAGCGGATTTATCGTGCTGGCGGCAACGCTGTCTGCGGTAGGTCATCTGCCTGTGGCGGGTCTGGCGCTGATTCTGGGTATCGACCGTTTCATGTCCGAAGCGCGTGCGCTGACTAACCTGATTGGTAACGGCGTGGCGACCGTTGTCGTGGCAAAATGGGTCGATCAGCTGGATGAAAAACAGCTGAATGACACGCTGTCCGGCAAGAAATCATTAGCGGCTGACAAGGCTGCATAATGCTTCCCTCCGAATTTTAGGTCTGCAAGGCGGCTGTTTTTCCCGAAAACAGCCCCTTTAGCCGCTAATTTTCGATTAAATCGGCCGGTTGCTTGATGTAACCGGTCGATTTTCTTCATAATAACCTGCTATTTATTCTCTTTCCGGATCTCGATGACCTCAACGTTTGGCCCGTTGCCAGACATTACAATATTTTCATTGTCGCGCGCGACATATGCAGAGTCGTGATGTCCAACGTAGTGCTACTCTTGCCGTTTTCGTTTTTTGTATTCGAGCTTGCCGCCTTAGGATTAAGGTAAGAGCAAGATTTAATTATTGAAAATTGAATTACTCGAGCCTTGTGCGTCGCCACTTTTGTCTCCTCAATCGTGCAGATTCACTCGCTACGGGTAGAGTTATTATGTAGGGGTTCACCACATGCAGGGCACCAGAATTCGCTTACTCCTTGGTGGGTTGTTGTTGGCTTCGGCTTGCAGCAACGTGCAGGCTGAAGCACTACAACCCGATCCGGCCTGGCAACAGGGCAAACTGGACAACGGCTTCACCTGGCAATTGTTAACGACGCCGCAGCGTCCCAACGATCGCATCGAACTCAGATTACTGGTTCGTACCGGATCGCTGGCAGAAAATCCGCAGCAGCAAGGCTTCGCGCACTTTTTACCGCGTCTGGCATTAATCCGCAGTGAAGGTTTCACCACGCCGCAGCTTCAATCTTTCTGGCAGCAGGCCATCGACAACCAGCGGCCTCTCTCGCCAGCGATCACGTCCTACGATTTCACCTCTTACAATCTGAGCCTGCCCAATGGCCGCCCGGACTTGATAAAGAGCGCGTTAAACTGGCTGGTCGATACCACCGGAAAAATGGTAATTACCCAAGACTCCGTTCACGCGGCTTATCAGGCACCGCAGGACCCGATCGACTCCGTGCCGATGGACTCCAGCGACATGTGGTGGCGTTATCGCATCAACGGTTCAACGCTGGTGGGGCATAGTCCTGACCTGCTGCCCGCCAACGTGGCGAAACCCGCTGACCTCGCCAAGTTTTATCATCAGTGGTACACGCCTGATGTGATGACGCTTTACGTGGTCGGCAACGTCGACAGCCGCGCCATGGCCGAGCAGATTAATCGCGCCTTCTCAACGCTGAAAGGCAGCCGCCAGACGCCGCAGACGATGCCAACGCTGGCTGACGTGCCGTCAAAAGCCATGGCGACCGTTGATCCGTCGTTGACCCAAGACCGGCTTTCGCTGATGTGGAGCATGCCGTGGCAGCCCATTCAGGACTCTCAGGCGATTACCGCCTACTGGCGCAGCGATTTGGCGCGTGAGGCGCTGTTCCAGCACCTTCAGCAGGCGCTGAAAACCTCCACTGAAGACAAGCAGGCCAAAGAAGGCGGAACGGTGCAGCCCGCGCTCGGCTTTGACTGTCGCGTGCAGTATCAGCATGCGCAGTGTGCGATTCGCATGGAAGCGCCGCGCGAGGCTATTCAACCGATGCTGAAACGCATGGCGAACGAGCTGATGAAAGTCCGCGACAACGGGCTCTCTCAGGCTGAGTTCGATGCCTTGGTTGCGCAGAAAAAAGACCAGCTTGGTCAGCTGTTTGCGACTTACGCGCGCACCGATACCGGCATCTTGATGAGCCAGCGTCTGCGTTCCCAGCAGAATGCGGTGGTCGATATCGCGCCGGAACAGTATCAAAAACTGCGCCAGACTTTCTTGTCGACCCTGACGCTGCCTGACTTTAATCAGGAGTTAAAACAGCAGCTGTCGCATGCGCCTTCTCTGCTGCTGGCTCAGCCAAAAGGTGAAGAAGAGCTGAGCGTGAAGACGCTGCAAGAAACCTTTGATGCCATCGTCGTGCCGGTTTCTGCACCGTCAGAATCCCAGGCCAGCGACGGCGCGCAGGCTTCCAACGCGCCCGCGCCAAGCAATCCGACGACCGCGCAGTAATCTCGACATTTACTTGCGCCACGCTTTATCAACATCTCCCCGGCACGGCTAAATCAGCGGTGTCGGGGAATGTTCATCGATTAATTTAATTAACCTTTTTCCGGCAAGGAGTTTTTCCAATAATCAACTAAGCTCAAAATAATAAGGGCGAGGATTGATATGAAGAAAAACATTCTGATTGTTGGCGCCGGATTTTCCGGTGCCGTAATAGGTCGTCTGCTTGCTGAAGAAAACTATAAAGTAACGATTATAGATTCGCGGAATCATATTGCCGGTAATTGTTATTCGGCGCGTCATAAAGAAACCAATGTATTAGTTCATACCTACGGACCTCATATATTTCATACAGATAATGAGACGGTCTGGAACTTCGTGAATAAACATACCAACATGATGCCCTACGTTAATCGCGTTAAAGCGACGGTGAACGGGCAGGTATTTTCGTTACCTATAAACCTGCATACCATCAATCAGTTCTTTAAGAAAACCTGCTCGCCGCAGGAGGCTAAAGCACTGATCGAAAGTAAAGGCGATCACACCATTACCGAGCCGACTTCTTTTGAACAGCAGGCGCTGCGCTTTGTCGGCAAAGAGCTGTACGAAGCCTTCTTCAAGGGCTACACCATCAAACAGTGGGGGCTTGATCCCTCCGAACTGCCCGCCTCAATTCTTAAACGTTTACCCGTGCGTTTTAACTATGATGATAATTACTTCAATCATAAATTTCAGGGCATGCCGGAAGAAGGCTATACCCCGCTGGTCGAAAGTATTCTGAATCATCCCAACATCACGGTAAAACTAAACACTCAGTTTGAAAAATCTGATAAGCAAAAATATGATCATCTATTTTATAGCGGACCTTTAGACGCCTATTTTGATTATCAATTTGGTCATCTGGCTTATAGAACGCTTGATTTTGAAGAGTTCAGCCAGCAGGGCGATTATCAGGGCACGGCCGTAATGAATTACTGTGAAACTTCCGTGCCTTATACCCGTATTACCGAACATAAATATTTTGCGCCGTGGGAAAGTCATGAAGGTACGGTCTGTTATAAAGAGTACAGCCGACTTTGCGGCGAAAATGACATTCCTTATTATCCGATTCGTCTGGTCGGTGAAATGACCCAGCTTGAAAAATACGTGGCGCTGGCAAAAAACGAACCTGCTATCACCTTTGTGGGACGTTTGGGCACCTATCGTTATCTGGATATGGATGTCACCATCGCCGAAGCAATGCAAACCGCGCAGCTGTTTCTTGACGCGGTTGCAAATGCGACCCCCATGCCTGCTTTCACTTGTGAAACGGGGCAAGCTCACTGATTTATCAAAACATGCACCAAGCCATTTACTAGGATATGCACCAAGTCATTGCTTCCAGTGGGATAATCGCCCCGCGATACTGGATAACGGTGCTGGCGGTTAAATGCCCGCACCGTGCGGACTCGATCTCGCTGGCACCGCATAGACGTTTTGCCAGATAACCGGCGCTGAAAGAGTCTCCGGCGGCGGTGGTATCAATGACTTTTTCTTTGTCGAGCTTTACAGCCGGCACGTCGTGTTCGCCCTGTGCATTCGACACGATGCAGCTGTCCGCGCCTCGTTTGATAATCACCTCGCTCACGCCCAATGCCTGCGTACGCGCAATGACATCTTGATAAGGCTGTTTTCCCCACAGCAAATCTTCGTCGTCAAGCGTCAGGAAGGCGATATCCGTGCAGGCGAGCAGCGCCTGATACGCTTCTCTGGCCTGTTCGACGCTTTCCCACAGTCGCGGACGATAGTTATTGTCGAAAATCACCTTGCCGCCGCGCGCGCGACACTCTTTCAACAGACTCATTAAACGCTGACGATTTTCATCGCTTAAAATCGCCAGACTAATGCCGCTTAAATAGAGGTAATCAAACTCTGCCAACTGTTGGCAGAGCGCGTCGGAATCAGGACCGTTTAGCCAAAATTTCGCCGCAGCATCATTGCGCCAATAGTAGAAGGTTCTCTCTCCGCTGGCGTCGGTTTCGATGACATACAGGCCGGGCAGTTTATTGTCGAGACGCTGCACCAAATCCGTTTTTACCCCTTCGCGTTGCCAGGCAGCCAGCATTTCTGCGCTGAAAGTGTCGGTGCCGAGCGCGGTCACGTAATGGACCTTTAACGCTTCTTCATCAACCTGACGGGCAATATAAACCGCCGTATTGAGCGTATCGCCGCCAAACCCGCGATTTATCGATTCGCCTTTCTGCGAGAGTTCAATCATGCACTCGCCAATGACGGCGATGTTTTTGGTAGTCATTGTCTATCCCCAGCGATTAAGAAATATGCTGACCAGTCTCTTCGCTCCCACGGATTCAGTCAATAGCATTAAAACAGCGTTTTATTTTTTTCCAAGACGCCTCGTAAAACACGAATTTTTATGTCGTTTTTTGGTTCGAGCCGTGCTTCTCTGGCCGCCTGATTATGCAGGGGCCGACAAACTCAACTATCTTTAATGAAACTTTTCATATAATTGCCTGACAGGAATAACTCTATGACACGCACTGGAAAAGCGCTGAGCTGGACAGGTGGGATTTTGGTCATCTTGGTTGTCGCTATCATTATTTTCATAGCGCTATTCGATTGGAACCGCCTTAAGCCCACGATTAACAAGAAAGTTTCCGCTGAACTCAACCGAGAATTCGCCATTCAGGGCGACCTCGGCGTGGATTGGTCGCGTCATAAGGAGGAGGGCGGCTGGCGTGCCTGGGTGCCTTGGCCGCACATTCATGCCGAAGATATTGTGCTGGGTAATCCAGAAGATGTGCCGAGCAAAACGCCGATGGTTCACCTGCAACGCGTCGATGCCAGCCTTGCGCCTTTAGCGCTGCTTAATAAAGAAGTGCTGATCCCGCGTATTTGGCTGAAGCAGCCTGATGCGTCGCTGATTCGACTCGCCAATGGCAAGAATAACTGGACCTTTAATCTCGCCAATAGTGACAACAAAGATCCTAACCAGCCGCCGTCAGCATGGTCGTTCAAAATGAATGACATCGTCTTTGACCGTGGACAAATTGACTTTAAAGACGCGACGCTGAAAGCCGATTTCCGCGCGGTCGTTGACCCGCTGGGCAAACCGCTGCCTTTTACCGAGGTTACCGGCAAGAAAGACGCGCCGAGCAAGAAAACGGATAAAGAGAGTAAAACGGCTGATAACTCGGTTTCCAAAAGCTCTGATTCCAAAAGCTCTGATTCTGATAAGCCTGCCACGCCAGACTTTGTGTTTGGCTGGAAAGTCGACGGCAAATACAAAGGCGAATCACTGTCGGGCAACGGCAAAATCGGCGGCATGCTGGCGTTGCAAGACAAAGACGCGCCTTTCCCGCTGCAGGCCGACGTGCGCTCGGGTGATACCCGCGTAGTGGTTGCCGGAACGTTACTTGACCCGATGAACCTTGGCGCGCTGGACCTGCGGCTGAAATTCTCGGGGCAGACGCTGTCCGATCTCTATGGTTTAACCGGCGTACTGCTGCCGCAAACGCCGCCTTATGAAACCGACGGCCATCTGATTGCCAAGTTACACGATAAAAACGGCGCTAAATTCCAGTATGAAAACTTCAACGGCGAAATTGGTGACAGTGATATTCACGGTTCACTGACTTACACCGCGAGCAAGCCGCGTCCGACTCTCGAAGGGGCGTTAACCTCCAACCAGCTTCGTTTTGCCGATTTGGCGCCGCTGATTGGTGCAGATTCCAACAAGGATAAAGCTAAGCGCGGCGAAACGACGCGTCAGCCGTCGGACAAAGTCTTGCCAGTCGAGAAATTTGATACTAAAAGCTGGCGTGTGATGGACGCCGACGTGAAATTCACCGCCAAGCGTATCGAGCACGGTAAATCTCTGCCTATCAGTAACTTGAATACGCATTTGAAACTGAAAGATGGCGACCTGTTATTGGATCCTCTGCGTTTTGGCGTGGCGGGCGGTAACTTGAATTCGACTGTACGTCTTGAAGGCGATAAATCGCCAATGCAGGGCCGCGTAGACATGCACGCGCGAGGCCTTCAGCTGAAACAGCTGGTGCCGAACGTGCAGTCGATGCAGAAAAGTTTGGGCCAGCTTAACGGCGATGCCAAGCTGACCGGCACGGGTAACTCCGTCGCGGCGCTGCTCGGGACCAGCAACGGCGAGATGAAACTACTGATCAACGATGGCGTTATCAGTCGCGGCCTGATGGAAATTGCTGGCCTCAACGTGGGTAACTACGTGGTGACCCGACTGTTTGGTGACGACGAGGTTGCTATCAACTGCGCGGCCGCCGACGTCAATATCAGGAGCGGATTGGCGCGTCCGAACCTGCTGGTGTTCGACACTGAAAACGCCATCATTAACGTGAGCGGAACCACCAATTTCGCCAACGAGCGTCTGGATCTGTCGATTAATCCTGAAAGCAAAGGGCTGCGCGTGTTAACGCTGCGTTCGCCGCTTTACGTGCGCGGGACCTTTAAAAATCCTGATGCGGGGGTTAAACCGGGTCCACTGATTGCACGCGGCGCGGCGGCGGTGGCATTGGGCGCAATAGTGGCGCCTGCCGCGGCGCTGTTAGCGCTGATTTCGCCGAGCGACAACGACACCAACCAGTGTGGCGCTATCCTGCAAAAAATGAAGGCCAGTAAATAACTGGCCCCTTGTTTTCTATCGCTCTACGGCGTTATTGAGTTTGTCGCTAATAAGTTTGTAGTTATTAAGTTTGTAGTTATTAAGTTTGTAGCTAATAAGTTTGTAGAGACTAAGGAGCAGGATTCAGGACCGCGCAGTTGTGGTCCTGAATCTCTTCGGTCGAGGCAAAGTTAAACAGCAACAGGTTACTCTGACTCGCCAGCAGCAAGAAATCCCCGCCTTTTAGCCCCACCATCGCCATCCCGAAATGCCCCATATTCTCGCGTGCCTCGGGCACCTCTTCGGCAAGCAGGCGGAACGCGCCTTTTTCATTTAATTCAGCGGGAGAAACCTTACGCGCCAGATAGTTGTGGCCAATCAGCTTGTCGGGCAGGGTTTGCCAGCGATAGCCAATCTGACCCACATCCTGACTCAGCGTGGTTTTCACCTGCGGTAACAGGCAAGAAATATGAATGTGCAGCTGGTTCTGACTACGGCCATATTCGGAATTAATCGCCAGCGAGATATTGCTGTCATCAATAGGTTTGCCGTATTTATCGGCCATGAAATGACGCGCCTGCCAAGCCTGAATAAAGAAATTCGGCGTCTGAGCATTTAGCACGGCGGGATTTTCAATGCCGCTGATTCTGGCGGTAGGCATCAGCAGAAACTGCAACGGCCCCACGATATCTTTAAGTACGACAAAACCCTGCTGCTCATCAACCTGTGAACAGGGCGCAGGCTGGCCGTTTTGCTGTTGATTCGGCAGACATTTCTGGCTGACGATGTTCCACAGCGCGTTCGGATTGCCGGATTTTGGCCAGAGGAAATAGGCAGCGGCAGCAATAATGACAACAACAAGAATAAGCAGGGGGAATAGCAGGCGAGGTCTTGGGCGCATCGGATTGCTCTTTGATAAAGCCCGACCTCGCAGAAACGCGGCCGGGCAAAATAATCACAATGACTGGTTACGGGTCTCTTTCGTCAACAGCAGAGCAATCAGGGTCAATGTTGCCATCGACGCAAGATAGACGCCGACGTAAAACAGCCCGTAATGGGTTGCCAGCCAGGTCGCAATATAAGGTGCAACGGAAGCGCCTAATATTGAAGACACATTATAGGAGAAAGAGGCGCCGGTATAGCGAACTTCGGTCGGGAAAAGTTCTGGCAGCAGCGCGCCCATCGGACCAAACGTCAGGCCCATCACGCTAAAGCCGCACAGCAGGAAAATCATCACCGAGCCGATAGAACCGCCACTGATTACTGACGGGAAGGTCAGCGCAAACAGGATGATCAGCAGCGTAATGCAGATCATGGTTTTGCGACGGCCAAACTTGTCGGCCAACTGACCCGCGACCGGCACCATCACGCCAAAACCGATCACGCCAATCATCAGCATCAGCAGGAAGTCGTTACGTGCGATGCCCAGACCGGCCGGTTTTGCCGTGGTGCCGTAACCCAGCGAGTAAACGGTCATGATGTAGAACAGCGTGTAAGTTGCCACCATGATGAAGGTGCCGAGCAGCGTCGGGCGCCAGTGTTTGCTGAACAGGGTCGCAATCGGCACTTTCAACTGCTTGCCCGCTTTCGCTACTTTGGCGAACACCGGGGTTTCGTGCAGAGAAACGCGAACGTACAGGCCAACCAGCACCAGCACCGCAGAAAGCAGGAACGGCACGCGCCAGCCCCAGTCGATAAACTGCTGTTCGGTCAGTAACCATGAGAGCAGCAGGAACATGCCGTTGGCGAAGAAGAAGCCGATCGGCGCGCCGAGCTGTGGGAATGAACCATAAAGCGCACGCTTTTTGGCAGGCGCATTTTCGGTCGCCAGCAGCGCCGCGCCGCCCCATTCACCGCCAAGGCCGAGACCCTGACCAAAACGGGCCAACGCCAGCAGCAGCGGCGCAAATACGCCGATAGTGGCATAGGTTGGCAGCAGGCCGATGACGACGGTCGATACGCCCATCGTTAATAGAGAAGCAACGAGCGTGACTTTACGGCCTACGCGGTCACCGAAGTGGCCGAAGAGTGCCGAGCCGATAGGGCGCGCAACAAAGGCGATGGCGAAGGTCGCCAAAGATTGTAGCGTGGCCGCAGTAGGATCGCCCTGAGGGAAGAAAATGTGCGGGAAGACAATCACTGCCGCCGTCGCATAAATATAAAAATCAAAAAACTCGATGGCGGTACCAATCAAAGAAGCGATGATAACTTTGCCGCGAGAATTTTGGCTGACGAGTTCCGCGTCGGCTTCGAGTTCTGGGGTGATGGTGGCTTGCATAAGTGTTTCTTATCGGTTTTTTATGTAAATTGATTTGATTGAAAAAATCATCTTAAGCACTGCCATGGGGAGTTTCAACACGGCGAACTGCACCAAAAACAGGCTTTTCGGCCGTATTGGGAGATTCACCCGCAAACAGCAGGGGTGAGCAGTCATTAGTTTGTTGAATGGTTTATTTTCAGAGTAACATTCTGTAAAAAAGTGAAATAAAAGTGAGCAGGGTAGTGAGTTGTTCTAGGTTTGGAGAAGTGACAGGCTGCTTTTTAGAATAATACACTGCTTTAAAGGCTAATTTTCAGTGGTTCATGCCAGTAAGCAGGCGCTGACTGGCATGAAGAGATTGATTACGCCTTGGCGGCATCGTCTGGCTGGTCTACCGGCGGGTCATCGCTGTAGCGCGCGGTGGCAATCCACGCCGCGCAAAACAGCGTTAACCGAGCGAAGAAATAGAAGAAAGCCATCAGACCAATCACCGAGCCAAAAGCAGCGCCCGACGGCGAGCTCGCCAAGCGGGGCAGCGTCATGGTCATGATAAATTTAATCACCTCAAAACCAATTGCCGCAATCAGCGTACCGCGAAACAGCGCTTTCTTGCGCGGCTTGTGGCGCGGCAATATCCAGAATATCCACAGGAATAACAAATAGTTGGCTGCGACAGAAATCGCCAGCGTGATAATGGTCAGCGCAGGGCGCAGCCAGTCAAGATGGCTCAGACCCAAGGCATCGACAATGCTTTCCTGCGCAGAACCGGCGATAGAGGTCAGCGACAGCGTAATCGTCAGCGCCAGCACCAAACCAATCAGCGAGATAAAATCGCGCAGGTAGCGTTTATAGATTTTCTCTTCATCTTTCGGATTACGTTCCCACACGTCGCGCGACTGGGCGCGGATCGCCTCGCGCAGATTGCCCATCCAGCTAATGCCCGAATAGAGCGCAATCACTAATCCGGAGAGGCCGACGGTGGTGCGTTGCTGAACGGCGGTGTTTACGGTGCTCTTCAACGTGTTCGCCAAGTTAGGATCGCTAATGCTGTTGACGATTTTGCCGATAAGCTCGGTAAGCAGATCAGGATTCGAGGCCAGCACAAAACCGACGGCGGCAAACGAGACCATCAAAATCGGGATCAGTGACAGAAACGAAAAATAGGTGATCGCCGCGCCAAACTGGCTGCCAAGGCGGTCGTTAAATCTTTCGGTAGCGCGCAGCACGTGCGCCACCCAGTGCCAGGCCTGCACGCGTCTCACCATGCGCGAAACGCCGGTCACCGTCGAGTCCACCGTTTCATTGCCAGTCTTGATATTTATCAGCGGCTTGTTGATGTCCGGTTTAGTCGTTTTTTCTTTTGTTGATTCATCTTTGGTGGATGTCGGCATGAAACCCCTCATTCCTTATCGTTATGTGTGTTCAAACTTCCAGTATAGTCACCCTCTGCCCTGCTGCCCGTAAATGGCCAGGTTGGGGAGGAAAAAATCTTATCCTATATAGGTTTGCATAATCTCTCTTAACCAATCCATAAAGATTTTTACCCGACGGGAGAGGTGACGACGATGGGGATAAACCAGCGTGACCGGCATCGGCGGCGGCAAAAATCGGGGCAAAATCAGCACTAATCTTCCCTGCTCCAGATAACCCTGCACGCCGATGCGCGGCACCTGAATAATGCCAAGCCCGGACAAGCAGGCGGCGGTATAAGTGACGGTGCTGTTTACCGTAATTGCGCCGCCGCTTTTGACGCGTTTTAGCTCTTTACCTTCAAGATATTCAAACTCGTTACCCCGACTGCGCAGCGCGTGATCGTAATTAACCATCGCGTGATTGGCTAAATGATCGGGATGTTCCGGCTGGCCGTAACGCTTGATGTAATCAGGGCTGGCGCAGTTGACCACGCTGAGTTCGCCAAGCGTTCGCGCGATCAGACCCGAATCTTTCAAATGGCCGACGCTGACCACGCAGTCAAACCCTTCGCGCACCACATCGACCCGATGGTCGCTGCTGCTGAGTTCAATTTCCAGCGCGGGGTAGCGATTCAGAAACTCGGAAAGGCGCGGCAACACCAGATTCGTCGCCATGGTTAAGGGCATATCAACGCGTATTTTACCACTCACGGTGGTGGGATTGGTCTGGAACATCGACTCGAGCTCGTCCATGTTCGCCAGCAGCTCTTTGCAGCGCTCGTAAAAAACCTGCCCGTCCTGCGTTAACTGCACCCGTCGCGTTGAACGATGTAACAATCGCGCCGACATTCGCGCCTCAAGCTGCTGCACTAATCGCGACACGCTGCCCTTCGGCAAACCCAGACTTTCAGCCGCGCGGGTAAAATTATTCAACTCCGCCACGCGGACAAAAACCTGCATCGATTGAATTTTATCCACATTTTATCCTTGAGAAGGGCTTAATGTTGTTGAGAACGTGACAGTGAAACTCATTTTAGACTATTTATCATTCTGCCTGTGTCTAATAGGCTATTTAATACACAGCACCTCAATCATGGAGTCTTAAAATGAGCAATAAAATCGCATTAGTCACCGGTGGCAGTCGCGGATTGGGCAAAAACGCCGTACTTAAGCTGGCAGAACAAGGTATTGACATCATTTTGACCTACAACAGCCAGCATCACGAGGCTGAATCCGTGGTTCGCGAAATTGAGTATATTGGTGCCAAAGCGGCGGCCTTGCAGCTCGACGTGTCTGATAGCCAGGGTTTCGACGATTTTGTAGAAAGAGTCAAAGCCACGTTGGAGAAAATTTGGGAGCGCGATAATTTCAATTTTCTGGTGAATAACGCGGGCATTGGTATCAACGCCTCTTATGCGGATACCACCGAAGAGCAGTTTGACCTGCTGATGAATATTCATCTTAAAGCGCCGTTTTTCTTAACCCAGAAACTGCTGCCGCTGATTGCCGACGGCGGACGGATTTTGAACGTTTCTTCAGGACTCACGCGTTTTTGCCTGCCGGGTTATGCGGCTTATTCAACGATGAAAGGGGCGATGGAAGTGTTGACCCGTTATCAGGCCAAAGAGCTGGGCGCGCGCGGCATCGCGGTGAATATTCTGGCACCGGGCGCGATAGAAACCGATTTTGGCGGCGGAACCGTGCGAGACAACCAGCAGGTTAATCAGTACGTGGCGAAAAACACCGCGCTGGGTCGCGTGGGTGTGCCCGATGATATTGGTGGGATGATCGCGATGTTGCTGAGTGAACACAGCGGGTGGGCCAACGGCCAGCGTATCGAAGCGTCGGGCGGCATGTTCCTGTAGCGGTTTCTGCACGTTAACTGTTTATACAAATAAACAGTTTCTGAACGTTAAAAGCGCGGGTTGACGGTTTAATAATCAAAAAAATAGCCCAAGCTGGCGAGATAATTTCCGACTTTAAATACGAAACAAAGACGGGAAATATTTAAGCAGCGCGATAGATATAAATTCCAAGGCAAATAATGAACCTGTTGATTCATTATTTGCCTTTTTTTTCGCCCGTCAGAATAATTAAATAAATAGAACGCCATTTTAATAAAAAATGCTAAAGACTGGTTCGCAACCTTAAATGCTTTGTGAAATTATTGTTATCAATTTGTTTGAACAATTTAATTAACTTTATTACATATTATCATGATTTTGTTACATTTATCGTCGCGATAAGACCCCAAATTTTGTGACTCCTATCACAAATGTCCCTATGATAAATCCGCCTTTGCAGCCAGCAGAGGAAATACCACTCAAGTGAAAAAAAATTTTCTCGCGCTTATTCAACAATATGCAGACAGGGTTTTTATTTAGGGAGTCATGTGAAAAACAATAATAATTCAGACGGTCAATCTGAACTGAGCGCTAATGGACGTAGTCGCCGAAGTTTGATTTCTCGCTCAAGTTCGGTCATCGCCAGCTTTGCCTTGGTCTCCGGCGGATTATCGGCAGTGCCGGCATTGGCCGCCGAAAATAAGCCTGATAATAAAAATGCCGCTGCAGATCTTGCCGCATTTATTAAGTTATCGCGCTTATTAACCGGCCATAACAGCCTGGATGTTCAGCTAGGGGAAAGATTATATCTCGCGCTTTGCCAGCACGATGGGCAATTTTCGGCTCAGGTAAAACAGCTTATTGCTTTCGCTGAGCAAAATAATATTCCTGATGTTGAAACGCTGGATGAAAAATTAAAACAGCAGCCTTTGCACGAGCCGATGATGTCGATTATCAAAGCTTGGTACAGCGGGGTCATTGAACCTGGATATCACGCCAGAGTTTATGGATACCAGCAGGCGTTGATGTATCAGGTATCGCGTGATGGCATGGTTATCCCTACTTATGCGCACAACGGCCCTGATTATTGGGTGGCGAATCCGCCTCCGGTTGATCGACTGCTGACTTTCTAAAAAAAGTTTTTTAAACAACCAGCAGGCTATGCCGAAGTGGGTATGCAGGAACAGTTCGCGCACAGCATGATTTAAATTCAACGCTCGTTTTCACCACTGACCGGATTTTCCTCGGGAAAAGCCCGTGGCCGTCTGCGCCCGAAATTCAGTGCGTGCCTGTGTCGTTATTAACGATGGTTATTGAACATAGCTATTAAAAATAGTGATTGAAAACAGGCGTGGAGAGCAGATATGGAGAGCAGGTTCTTGTCAAAAAATTCACTATTTACCCGTTATCGCGCAGTTAAAAATACCTTTTATCTCGCGGGACTCGCCGCCTCGGTCATGGTCGGCATGAATGTTGCGCAGGCCGCAGAAAGCCTGCCGCTTGCCGCACCCTCCGATCATCAAACGGGCGTAGATCTTATTGCTCGCGGTAAATATTTGGCGATCGCTGCCGACTGCGCGGCGTGTCATACCAACCCTGAAAGCAAAGACTTATTTGCCGGTGGATACGCGATTCATTCGCCTATGGGCATTATTTACTCCACCAATATCACGCCTTCAACAAAGTTTGGTATCGGAAATTATTCAGAAGCGCAGTTTTCAAAAGCCGTGCGTGACGGTATTCGCGCCGACGGCGATCACCTCTATCCTGCGATGCCTTACCCTTCCTATGCTGGCCTGACCGACGCCGACATCAACGCGCTTTATGCCTACTTTATGCACGGTGTAAAACCGGTCGACGTTAAACCGCAGCAAACGGCGCTCAGTTTCCCGTTTAATTTGCGCTTTTCCATGGCGGGCTGGAACCTGCTCTTCCTGCATAACCGACCTTTTAAGCCAGAAGATGACCAGGACGCCACCTGGAATCGCGGGAAATATCTGGTCGATACCGTCGCGCACTGTAGCGAATGTCACACGCCGCGAAATGCATTAATGGCGTTGCAGGGCGGCAAAGCATTATACAGCGGCACGCTCCTCGGCAGCTGGCATGCGCCGAATCTGACCAGCGATCCGGTGAGCGGATTAGGCAGCTGGAGCGACAAGGATTTAGCGCAGTATCTGCAAACCGGACACGTTAACGGTAAGGCGCAGGCCGCCGGACCGATGGCAGAAGCCGTGACCAACAGTCTGCAATATCTGCACGATGATGATATCAAGGCGATTATTACCTATCTTCGCACGTTACCGGCCGTGCGTGACCCGTCACAAACCCATCACGCGGCCAGTTTTGGTACCGATACCAATCAGGCAAGCGATCACGTAAACAATACCGATACCGCCGTTCGCGGCACTCAGCCCATCGCCAAATTCTTCGCAGCCGATGCTTCGGGTCAGACGATATATGACGCGGCCTGCTCGAGCTGCCACCAGCCGGACGGCAAGGGCACGCAAGACGGTTTCTATCCTTCACTCAGCCATAACACCACGCTGGGCGGCGATTCCCCCAACAATCTGGTGTCGGCCATTCTGTTCGGCGTTCAACGCACGGTCGGCGACAAGTCTGTTCTGATGCCGGCATTTGGTCCTTATTCCGACGTGCAGGCCCTTAGCGACAAGCAGGTCGCCACGCTGAGTAACTATTTATTCAAACAGTACGGAAATCCCGAGCTTTCCGTGACGGAGGAAGAGGTCACCGCTATTCGTCAGGGCGGCCCGACGCCGCTTATCGCCAAAATTGCCGAGCCTGCTTCGATTGCCGGTGGCGTGGTGGTCGTGGTGCTGCTGATATTGCTCGCCGTGTGGCGCGTTCGCCGTAAACGCCGTTAAACCAACGAGAGTGGCTTGTTACTGATTTGATTGCGCTTTGGCGCGTGCGAAAAATTTTGAGGTTTTAAATGTCTAACGAATTAAGTGCTGACGTCGTCATTATTGGCGGCGGAATTTGTGGTGGTTTTGTTGCCCAAGAGTTGGCACAAACGGGATTGTCGGTGTTGGTTCTGGAGGCGGGTCCTCGCTGGGAACGCGCAGAAGTGGTTGAAAACTGGCGTAATATGCCACCCATCAACAAAGCTGAATCTGACTACGCGACGCCTTATCCGGCCTCGCCGTGGGCCGTGCATCCACAGCTGCACCCTAATAATGAGTATCCGCAGGTCGATGGGCCCGACGCCTCGGCCTATCGTCAGGGCGTGGTGCGCGGCGTGGGGGGCACAACCTGGCACTGGGCGGCGTCGACCTGGCGTTTCCTGCCACACGATTTACAACTTCATTCAACCTATGGCGTCGGCCGTGATTGGGCGGTGACTTACGATGAGTTGGAAGACTATTACTATCGTGCCGAAGTGGAAATGGGCGTTAACGGGCCAAACGACGACACGCTGAAGTACGTTGCGCCGCGCAAACAGCCTTTCCCGATGGAGCCGATGCCTTATGGTCCGGCAGATCGCCGTTTCACGGAGGTTGTGGCCAAGGCGGGTTATGAGAATACGCCGGTGCCACAGGCGCGAAACAGCCGTCCTTATAATGGTCGCCCGCAGTGCTGCGGCAATAATAACTGCATGCCAATTTGTCCGATCGGCGCGATGTTTAACGGCATTCACAGCATCGTAAAAGCAGAAAAATTTGGTGCGCGGGTGATTTCAAACGCCGTGGTTTACAGCATGGAAACCAACGCCGCCAATGAAATTGTGGCCGTCAATTTCTACGATCCTGACAAACGCTCCACCCGCGTCACCGGCAAAACCTTTGTCTTGGCGGGCAACGGGATTGAATCGCCAAAACTGCTGCTGCTGGCCGCCAACGATCGCAATCCAAACGGCATTGCCAACAGTTCGGGCCACGTCGGACGTAACATGATGGATCACCCGGGTATTTTGATGAGTTTCCAGGCGGCGGAGCCTATTTGGACAGGCGGCGGTTCGGTGCAAATGAGCTCGATTACCAATTTCCGCGATGGCGATTTCCGTCGTCATCAGTCGGCCATTCAAATCGGCATGAACAACACCTCGCAAAACCACAAGGCGGGCGTGAAAGCGTTGCAGATGGGACTGGTGGGCAAGAAGCTCGACGCAGAAATTCGCCGCCGTTCCGCGTGCGGCATGGATATCTATGTTAACCACGATATTTTGGCCAACCCGGATAACCGCCTGCGTTTAAGTACCACCAAAAAAGATTCGCTGGGGATCCCGTATCCGCACATTACTTACGATGTAGGTGATTATGTGCGCCGCGCCGAAGCAAGTTCGCGCCAGCATTTACAGCAAATTGCCGAGCTGTTTGGCGCAACGGAAATCGAATCGACGCCTTACTTTAATCCCAATAATCACATTATGGGCGGCACGATTATGGGACACGATCCAAAGGATTCGGTCGTCGATGGCTGGATGCGAACCCATGATCACCGCAATTTGTTTATTGCATCCGGCGGCGCGATGGCCTCGGCCGGTACGGTTAATTCCACTTTAAGTATGGTGGCCTTATCTCTGCGCGCGGTCGATGCAATCAAGAAAGATATGCTTCACGCTTAAAAAATTTTAAGTGCTGAGGATTTTCAGAAACCAGTCTCCGGGCTGGTTTTTTAAGCAAAATTTGACCCGCTTCACAAGATACAGGTATCTTAGACATTCTGTGCGGTTTTTAAGCAACGCGTTATTCTCGTTTTACCCAACTGATCGTATTTTATTCAGCCTCTGTTTCTTATTTATTTAATCCATTAATTCAACTTATTGCGCATTTTTGTGCTGTTTTAGACAAACTTTTGCGTGAATAATTGGTTAATTTTTTCCCATAACTATGCCATTATCATAATATTTGATTTATTAAATTTATTATCGCGTAAGTGACAAAAATGTTATGTTAGTTACGTAGATTGGTGTTTTTTGTTAAAAATAACCACTAGGTTAGTGTGGAAAACGCGGGCCGTTTCTAAGTACTCCCGTTTCTAAGTACTTCTTGATTAAAGTACTCCCCGTTTCTAAATACTCCCCGTATTGAGAAACGAAGCGGTCCCTTCACAAGGACGTTGGGTTTTTCACCTGCTTTAGCTAAAAAGTGAGAAGTTAACCATGAAAAATCGACTATCCGGTGCTTCAGGCATGGGCCTGATGGCGCTGTCTAAACACGCGGCAGCGGCGGAAAATAAAATCGTTGATGTGGTCCTGATTGGCGGCGGAATTATGAGCGCCACGCTGGGCACCTACCTTCAGGAGCTGGAGCCTGACTGGTCGATTAATATGTATGAGCGACTGGATAGCGTGGCCGACGAAAGTTCCAACGGATGGAATAACGCCGGTACCGGTCACTCGGCTCTGGCCGAAATGAACTACACCCCTGAAAAATCCGACGGTTCGGTTGATATCTCCAAAGCGGTCGATATTAACGAAGCCTTCCAGATTTCACGTCAGTTCTGGGCCTCACAGGTCGAGAAGGGCGTGCTCGGTGAACCGCATTCGTTTATTACCAGCGTGCCGCACATGAGCTTTGTCTGGGGCGAGAAAAACGTCGATTTCCTGCGTAAACGTCACGCGGCGCTGCAAACCAGCACCCTGTTCCGTGGCATGGAGTTTTCAGAAGACCCTGCGCAAATCGAAAAATGGATCCCGCTGGTGCTCGAAGGGCGCAAGCAGGGCGAAAAAATTGCCGCGACGCGAATTGAAAGCGGCACGGACGTTAACTTCGGCGCGATCACCCAGCAGCTGGTGGAATCTCTGCGCAAGAAGCCAAACTTCAGCCTGAATCTGGGCCACGAAGTAAAAAACATTAAACGTAACGCCGATCAGACGTGGACCGTGACCTTTGCTCAAACCAAAGGCGGCCGCGAAATTAATGTCACCACGCGCTTTATCTTTATCGGCGCGGGCGGGGCATCACTGACGTTGTTACAGAAATCCGGCATTCCAGAAGCGGCGCGCTACGGCGGTTTCCCGGTCGGCGGCGAATTCCTGGTGACGGATAACCCAGAAATCGTAAAACGTCATGAAGCGAAAGTTTATGGCAAGGCTTCGGTTGGCGCACCGCCTATGTCGGTTCCGCATTTGGATACCCGCGTGCTGGACGGCAAAAAAGTGCTGCTGTTCGGACCGTTCGCCACTTTCTCCAGCAAGTTCCTGAAAAATGGCTCGCTGTGGGACCTGTTCGGGACAGTCAATCTGCACAACATCTTCCCGATGGTGCGCGTAGGGCTTGATAACTTTGACTTGGTTAAATATCTGATTAATCAGGTTATGCTGAGCGAAGACCAGCGCCTCGAAGCCTTGAAAGAGTACTTCCCGGCGGCGAAAAAGCAGGATTGGCGTTTAGTGGTTGCCGGTCAGCGCGTGCAGATTATCGAGAAAGATGGCAAGCAGGGCGGCGTGCTGCGTTTGGGTACCGAAGTCGTGACCTCGCAGGATGGCTCGATTGCCGCGCTGCTGGGCGCTTCGCCGGGTGCTTCAACCGCCGCGCCAATCATGCTGCAACTGATGGAACGCGTGTTTAAAGAGAAAATTGCTACGCCGGAATGGCAGGGCAAGCTGAAAGAGATGATCCCCTCTTACGGCCAGAAACTGAATGGTAATGTCGAATTAACCGAAAGGGAAATGAGCCGCACCAGCCGTATTCTGCAACTCGATGCCGCCACCGCTAAGCCCGCTGTCTCCCAGCCCGTTGTGCATGAGCTGGAAGTCGAAGCCGAGCAGGAAGAATTTACTTCTTAATCGTTTCGCAAAAATAGTTTGGTAACTATTGATTAAAAAGAACATTTCTAATCGATACAGAAAGGGAGCTAAGGAAACTTGGCTCCCTTTTTCGTCTATTATTTCTTAATCATTTTTCAATTGAGTGCTGATAAACCGACATATGCGTGTAAGCAGCATTCATTAATGGCGTTGAAAGTACGGCCCGTTTAGAGATCTCAACCAGATCACCCAGGATCTGTTTTGCTTCGACAGGCAAACCTTGGATCATGTCGCGATACATTGACGTGGTCTGCACTGATTCGGGATTAGACAGCTCTTTTATGGTGTTGGCCTTAACCTGTGGGCGCTCCTGATAGCCACCTGCAACCACAATCGACACGACTTCCTCTACAAATGCACGGATAAATTCTAGACCGCCTGCCGCACGAGAAACTTGCCCCATATTGCCACGCATCAGGCAGGCTATTCCGCCGACGCTTGCCAGAAACAGCCATTTTTCCCACATTTCACTGACGATGTTTTTAGACAATCGCGCCGTAATGCCCGCCACTTGCAGCGCCTCATGGACCTTGGTAATACGCTCTGTGGTTTCGCCGCTAACCTCGCCGTAAATTAACTCTTCGAGAGCCGTCATCTGATGAACTTGTCCGTGCTCGTCAAGCGTGGCGTTGATTCTGCATAAACCACCCAGCGCTCGATGCTTTCCGAAACGTTGCTGAATAATTTCCAAATGATTCATGCCGTTGAGTACGGGCAGAATTAACGTCTGCTCGCCGACTACCGGCGCAAACTCTTCCAGCACGGCCTCAAGGGAAAATCCTTTAACAGTGAGGATAATGAGATCGAAAGGCTGGATAATGACTTTCGAGGCAGGCTGGGAGGCTAATTCCGATGCGAGAAGCAACTGCGGCTGGACCGAAAAAATGCCCTCAGGCGTCTGCACTTGCAACCCTGACTTTCTCAGCGCTGCGGCCCGTTTTTCGCGCACCAAAAATGTGACATCGTTCCCCGCCTGTGTGAGACGCGCCCCGTAATAACCTCCCGTCGCCCCAGCGCCAACTACCAGAATCCGCATGCTAATTTCCTTAAATGTCATGGTGAAAAGCCGTGATTCAACATAAGGCGAAGGTGCCGGGCCGTCAATATGAAAGCTATTTAACGAAACGCTGAATGACGCTACTCATTTTTTTCCTACTGCCGCGACTTCTTTTTGGGAAAAATTAAGCTGCTCACGGAGTTCATAAAACTCTGTTTCAAGAAGCATTTGTGACGTCAAAGCTTTAATGCGTGCCTGACTTTCAGGCGAGCGCTGCTCCATAAGATCTTTTAGTGTCGCCATAGTTAATACTCCAAACGAGTACTGCAAGATAATGCTCTAAATGAGTGATGCAACTTGCTGCAACCTCATAAAAACAGGCGTAACAGATGACGTCTCATCTGCCGCCTTTACCCTAGAGCAATCTTCATACTGATTCAGGACTTTCTTGCTTCACTTTGTCTGAGTTTTACCCACGTTTTGTTCCGGTTTACCTATTTTCCCAAACAATCCGCACAGCGCGGCGGCGACAAGTAGCGAGGGGATGGTGGCGCCGAGATTAGGGTAGAACTGCGCGATAAGATGATAAGTCGCGATCCCTAAAATCCAGGCGAGCAGCGAGCGGGCGTCGATGTTACGGGAAGCGGGCTGACGGCGGCGCAGCACGAAGTAGTCCATCAACACCACGCCAAACAGCGGCGCAAAAACCGAGCCAATCAGCAGCAGGAAATTCTCGTAGCGCGCCAGCGGCACGCCCCACGCCAGCAGAGTGCAGATAATGCCAATCACCCACGTCAGTTTGCCGATATTAAGCGGCAGCAGCGTGCCGGTAGAGAGCGCGGCAGAGTGAATGTCGGCGAAGGTGTTTTCATGCTCGTCGACGAGAATCAACAGCAGCGGAATGCCGAGCGCCACGCCAGACAGCGCCAGCAGCAGCGCGTTGCTGTCCTGCGAACTGACAAACGCCAGCGTATACGCCGCGCCCAACGTCATCATCCACAGGCTGCCAAGGAAAAATCCGCAGGCCGTGCCGAAGAAATTCTGGCGCGAAGATTTGCCAAAACGGGTGTAATCCGACACCAGCGGCAGCCACGACAGCGCCATCGACACCACAATGTCGCAGGCCAGCGCAAACGGCATGCTGCCATCACCGGCCTTGTGCCACAGCTCGGTCAGCGAAGTGTGTCGCAGCAGATTAATACTCAGCCAAGCGCAACTGCCTATCAGCAGCCAAATTCCCCAGCGACGCAGCACCACGCGGATAAACGCCAGCGGGCCGCACACCGCCAGCAGCGTGGCGAGAAAACCAAAGATAAAGGTCCACAACGTCGGATTGGCCCAAACGCTTTGCTCGCCCCACGCCTGCTTCGCCAACAGGCTGGCGGCGTCACGCATCACCACAATCTCGAAAGCGCCCCAGCCGATAAGCTGTAAGATATTAAACAGCGCAGGCAGCGCGATGCCTTTTTTACCGAGGCTAAGGGTCAGCGAGGACATCGATGACATGCCGGTCTGGCCGCCGATCAGGCCAACCAGCGACAGCAAAATCACGCCAATCAGCGTGCCGGTAAAAATCGCCAGCAGCGAGCCCGTCATACCTAAACCGGGTGCTAACAGCGCGCCCGCCTGAAGCACCATCAAACCCATCCCCAGCGAGAACCAGAGCGAGAACAAATCGCGCCAGCCCAACACCCGTTTTTGTGGCGTAACAGGCTGTGCTGGCGTATAAATACTATTATTTTTCATGTGGTTAATGTTGTGAGTGAGCAGGGCGGTTTTTATACCACACTTAACGACACGCCGTGATGGCGAGCGCACTTTTTACGCACGTTTATTCGCCGGAAATACCTTCTCCCCCTCGCTTTACACCCGCCGGTTTGCGATAAGTCTGCCCGCAAACATTCGCTAAAATGCACTACGCTTTGTATTTACGATGCTGTATTTACAGTGAATGTTATTGATTGGACCGGGGCGGGACTGCCCGCGATTTCCAGAATATGAGAGGCGCGTATGCTGTACCGTTATTTTGAACGGATGATCGACGTTTTTAAAACGCCGCCGAACCAGACGGCACCCGATAAAGTCTGGCCCTTCTATTTTTACTATCTCAAGCAGGTGTGGCCGAGCTTTCTGGCGCTGTTGGTCGTCGGGCTGGTGGCTTCGTTAATCGAGGTGTCGCTGTTCAGCTATCTGAGTACGCTTATCGACCTGACCCGCAGCACGCCGGCGGCGACGTTCTTTAGCGATCACGCGGGCGAACTGCTGTGGATGGCGGTGGTCGCGCTGATCATGCGGCCGATTTTTATCGGGCTGCACGATTTGCTGGTCCATCAGTCGATCAGCCCGAGCATGACCAGCCTGATCCGCTGGCAGAACCACAATTACGTGCTGCGCCAGAGCCTGAACTTTTTCCAGAACGATTTTGCCGGACGTATCGCCCAGCGCATCATGCAGACGGGTAATTCGCTGCGCGATTCGGCGGTGCAGGCGGTAGACGCCATTTGGCACGTGGTGATTTACGCGGTCTCTGCGCTGGTGCTGTTTGCCGAAGCCGACTGGCATTTAATGATCCCGCTTATCGCCTGGATTGTGCTCTACGGGCTTAGTCTGTGGTATTTCGTGCCGCGCGTGAAAGCCCGCTCGGTGATTTCTTCAGAGGCGCGATCCAAGCTGATGGGGACGATTGTCGACGGCTATACCAATATCGCGACGCTGAAACTTTTTGCCCACACGGATCTCGAGCAGAACTACGCGCGTGAGGCGATCAGCGAACAGACGCACAAAACGCAGATGGCGAGCCGATTGGTCACGGGAATGGACGTCACGATTACCACGCTTAACGGCCTGCTGATCGTCAGCACCACCGGTTTAGCGCTGTGGCTGTGGACGCAGTCGCTGATAAGCGTGGGGGCGATTGCGCTGGCGACCGGCTTGGTTATTCGCATCGTGAATATGTCGGGCTGGATTATGTGGGTGGTCAACGGCATCTTCGAAAACATCGGCATGGTGCAGGATGGCCTGCAAACTATTGCCCAGCCGGTTTCGGTGACGGACAAACCGCAGGCTCCGCGCCTAAAAGTGAGTCAGGGCGCGATTCATTTTGATCACGTCGATTTTAACTACGGCAGTAGCGTTACCGGTAAAAGTCGTAGCGTGATTAACGGGCTGGATCTGGCGATTCGTCCGGGCGAGAAAATTGGGCTGATCGGGCCGTCGGGCGCGGGTAAATCGACGCTGGTGAATCTGCTGCTGAGATTGTACGACATCGACGGCGGCCGCATTCTGATTGACGAGCAGGATATTTCGCAGGTCACGCAGGAGAGCTTACGCGCGCAAATCGGCATGATCACTCAAGACACCTCGCTGCTGCATCGTTCAATTCGCGATAACCTGCTGTATGGACGCCCGAACGCCAGTGAGGAAGAGCTGACCAACGCGATTCGTCAGGCACGCGCCGACGAATTTATTCCGCTGCTTTCCGATCCGCAGGGCCGCATGGGGCTGGACGCGCACGTCGGCGAGCGTGGGGTGAAACTGTCGGGCGGCCAGCGTCAGCGTATTGCGATTGCTCGCGTGCTGCTGAAAAACGCGCCGATTCTGATTATGGATGAGGCGACCTCGGCGCTGGATTCAGAAGTTGAGGCGGCGATTCAGGAGAGTCTGGAAACGCTGATGACCCACAAAACGGTGATAGCGATTGCCCACCGTCTGTCGACCATCGCCAAGATGGACCGGCTGGTGGTGCTGGGTCAGGGCAAAATCGTCGAAATTGGCAGTCACGGCGAGCTGCTGGCGCAAAACGGCCTGTATGCGCGACTGTGGCAGCATCAGACCGGCGGTTTTGTCGGCATGCCTTAATGCATGATTTAAGGCACGGTTTACGACATGAAAAGGTAGCAACAATACAAAAAGGTCAGGCCTGTTCATGACGATAAGGCAGCGCGTCGCGGGCTTCGACAGCCCAGGCGCGCACGCCGTCACGCTCCTGCGCCAGATAATCTTCCACCGCGCTGCGCAATCCGGGATGCCGCAAATAGTGCCACGAGTGGGTGAGAACCGGCTCAAAACCCCGAATCAGCTTGTGCTCGCCCTGCGCGCCCGCGTCGAATCGCGCCAGCCCTTTCGCCATCGCGTAATCCATGCCCTGATAAAAACAGGTCTCGAAATGCAGCCGATCGTATTCGGCGAGGCAGCCCCAGTAACGCCCGTAAAAGGTATCGCCGCTGACTAAACTCAGCGCCATCGCCACGGGTTTTCCGCCCTGTTCGGCCATGACCACCTGAATGGTTTCGGGCATGCGTTCGGCCAGCAGCGAGAAAAATTCGCGGGTCAGATAAGGCGGGTGGCCGCGCACATAATAGGTATTGGCGTAGCAGTCGTAGATGAAATCCCACTGCGTTTCTGAAATCTGCGCGCCTTCGAGCCAGCGAAATTCAAAGCCCTGCGCGATAACCAGCTCGCGCTCTTTGCGAATCTGCTTACGTTTGCGTGAGGTGAGCGTATCGAGAAAATCCTGAAAATCTCGATAGTTGCGGTTGTGCCAATGATACTGACAGCCCAGCCGATGCAGCCAGTCAGGTGAGTCGCCCAGCAGCTGATTGTCGCGGGTGTCGGTAAAATTAATGTGTGCGCTCGACAGGTCGTGCTGTTCGAGAAAATCGGGCAGCGCCTGTAACAGCTGCTGCGCCGCGTCGGGCGTGCCGAGCAAGCGTCTACCGCCGACGGGGCTAAAAGGCGCCGCGCCCAGCCATTTTGGATAGTACGGAATACGCGCGCGATGGCAGGCGTCGGCCCACGCGTGGTCAAAAACGTATTCGCCCGAGGAGTTATTTTTGCGATAACCCGGCACCGCCGCCACAATTTTTCCGTACTCTTTCCATACAAGATGCGCGCTTTGCCAACCAGAGTTTGGCCCGAGCGATCCGCTCTCTTCGAGCGCCGTTAGAAAAGCGTGGCGCAGGAAAGGCTGTCCGGCAGGAACCAGGGCATCCCACTCATCCACGGAGAGTTCGCCGAGATGCGAAAGGGAGACTAACGACATTTTGATTCCCCAATGTTGCTGTAAGTAGGCTGTAAAAAGTAGGCTGAAAGAAAGGCTGCAACAGCCTTCAAGCATCGAATCCCGCGGGGAATACGTCAACCTGTTTTTATAGGCCCAGCTTTTTACAGTCGTTCTCTATTTTTACAGCAACGAGGATTTTCTAAAACGATTCGGTTATTAAAACGATTCGGTTATTAAAACAAGTCAGTTATTAAAACAAGTCGGTTATCAAAACAACTAGGGACAACTCAGCGTGGCGGTGAGATGGGCCTTGTAATTTCCAGCTTTTGCCGCTTTATCCACCTTCAACGTTAACGGAATACCGCCCTGATGCTGCGACGTTTCCCAGCTATTGTTGGTAGAGTTAAACGTAGAGGGGACACTGATTTCCATGGTGGGATCGTTATTTAGCAATAAACGCCCATTTTTCATGAAAGGCGAGCTGATGGCTACATCGCCATTACCCTCGTAATTGATGTACTCATAATAATTTTGACCGGCAGAAATAGTGCCAAAAGAGATAACATCGGGCGTGAGTCTTACGGAACATATTTCAGGTGAGGGCAGTAAAATCTCCTTAAGAAATAACCGTTTCTCATCGTTCGGGTCGCTCCGCATAAATAGTAAAACCTCAAGCGATATTTTCTGCGGGCTTTTACAACGATTGGTCACTATACCGGTAACTTTAATGCGCGGCTGTACGCGGGTATTGGGTTTGACCGCACTTTTCCAATGGCTCCCTTCACGGCCTAATTTCTGTATATAAACGGTTTTTATGTCATTCGGCATTGTCCAGGTAATAATAAAGCTTTTAATGGAAATACACTGATCCCGAATCAATTTTTTGTTTAAAAACAGGGTGAAATCGCCGGTTAAAAGAAATTCTTTTGCAAGCTGCTCCTCGTTAATAGGGGTGCTGCTTTCGCCCCCGATAAACATTTCGACAGCCTGCGTGGAAGTGACGGCTATCAGGTTAATGAAAACAACCCATAGAGCGGTAATAAATAATCTCTTCATTTAAATAGTTTTCAACTATTAAGGGGTTAATAAGGTAACCAAAATATCATTATTGGCAGTTTAATTTAACGGTCAGGTGGGATGTATATGTACCGGGCTGTAATGAAGCAGATGCTTTTAGAGTTAGTGGAATAGTGGGGCTGGAGACATCGGTAAACCAAGTTTTTTGATCCTCTTCATATATAGACGGCACGCTTAATATTAAATCATTTGAGTTTCCTAATTTAAGTTGATTGTTTTTCAAATGAGCCGATGTCATTTCGATTAGGCTATTCCCAGTGAAGCGCTCAAACTGTATGCTACGGTTCTTTATGGTGGAGCCAGGCTTTGTATCTCCAAAGTCAATATTATCTTTTACCAATTCTACACCACACGTTCTTGCAGCAGGTACAATAATGGACGCACCCCATAAACCCTCAATTGATGCATTACTAACATCTAGCTTATCGGATATGTTCATGCCGAATTCGACCGGCCTATGGCAACTATTAGTTAAATAACCGGTTATTTTCCCCTTTTGTAGCGTCGTTTGTATCCCTGCATTCCCGCTTATTAAGAATTCATGAGTTGTTAAGTCAGTTATTTCATGGTCTTCCCTAGCTGTGATTTTACCATTTTGTAAAGCTTCCCAGCTGGCCCTAACGCGAGATAAGTTTAAACATTTTTCTAAATCCTGTTCATTAGTTTTTCCTAATGGCTTTACATTAAAATACATCTTATAAACCCCACGAACTTGAAGGGTATTAGTATTGCCTAGAGCGGGAATCTGAGTTTCATTTTGAGCCCAGCCTGATAATGGCTTAGCTAAAACTAAATTCGGCACTAAAAAAGCTATCGCGAGCGTTAATATAATAAATAGTCTATTCATATTTCTTTAATCCAAACTGATGATAAATAGAAAATTACCGGAATCAATACACTGTTTCCGGTTACTATAAGTTTTAGTCTAATTAGTCGTAACTTACTGCAAGGCTGATGCTACTATCAACACTTCCAGGTGTAACTGTTGCATTCGCTTGCACCAATGATGCGGTGAAATTTAACTGAGCATTTGTGCTTTTACCCTTTACATCATACTTTGCGTCTTCCTTAGCTAAATTTACTTTATGATCACCTCCCATGATTTTAATGCCAACGCCTGTTGCTGAACCTGTAGACTCAAATAATTCAGGGCTATTGGAAATTTTTTTCCCTGTTGCTTCTATCGTGACACCCGTTGTCCCAGCTGAGCAGTTTGTTAATTCTAAACTAAAAGGTGTGTTGCCTTTTTCAATTCCTGCACCAGTTAAATCTCTTGCTGAAATCCTTTTTAGATCGGCTGTTACTTTTGTCGTTTTTAGAGTACAGGTATTCGCCACCACGGTTGCAGTTATTGTAAGGTTAGCGGTGTCGTATGCAGCCTGAGCGCCCCAGCAGGTCGCCAATAAAGCAGCGGAAATAACGCTCAGCATCAGGTTTCTTTTTTTAATTAAACACATGTGTAGTTCTCTCATTTAGTAAAGTATTCGAAAAGCAGCCAATATTTTGGCCGCGTAGATAAAGTGAGCTTGGGATTAACTGCATACAGCTTTGGTGCGTACCAACGATTGTTGCAGGGCATCTTTGGGCAACTGATATTTCACCGCACAATGTTGATTTGCACCTTCGCCCCACTGGGCGGTTAGCGTGCCCTTCGGCGCAAGGCCGGTGAGATAAACCTGACCGTCGTCGCCGACCAGACTTGCATTGTCAGCCTGCATAATTGTGCTGCCGAAGGGCAGCGGCTGGCCGTTGTGCGTTAGGGTCATAAGCGCTCGCACGCCGCTGCGCGCCTTGAAGTTGGCACGGACGATGGCGCCCTCGGTGGGAATAACGCTGGTGACTACGTTGTCGAGATCGGTGTGGTCATCCAGCTGGTTGATATCCAGCGCAACGCGATTTTCACGATAGTCACTGGCGTAAGGCACGACGGTGTAGCCACGCCAATCGGTATGGACACCTGTACCGTTTTCGACGCCAACATCATTGGCCCCCGGGGCGGCGACCAAAATATTGGTACGACCCAGCGACTGACCGACTGTAAGACCGTTGCGATGGAGTATCACGCCGCCCGACACGCCATAATTCATCTGGCGATAGTCATGACCATAGCTGTAACCCGCACTGGTACTGCCGTAAGTGCCGCTATAATCTGCGCCCGCGTTGCCGCTATTTCCGCTATGGGGGTCATAACCCTGCGACACATTCCAGCTCAGATTATTTTCATCCAGCGCATTGCCACTCAATCCTGCCTGATGGGTAAAACTGCCGTCGCTGTTGCGATTGGTGTTGTAGTTAGCCCACATCGTGTGCTGCTGCGCCGTGCTGTCGCTGTGAGGTAGCCAGGCATCCAGCGGCACCGAAAGAGAAAGGAAGGCGGTTTTATCGGCTTCCGGCTGGCCGCTAATGCGACTATAACCCAATGAAATCGTGTAACTTATCTGGTTGATGCTGTTGCTGTAGCCTGCGCGCAGCGAGCGAGAGGTTGCGCTGCTATTCCAAAAAGTTTGCTGCGTACCGCTCACATACAAGGAGCCAAAATCGCCCAGCGTCTGTGAAATATTCACCTCAAGGCTGGCGCGTCGCGTGTTGTAAAGGTTGTAATAATCGGTATATGGGCGTTTTACCGGCCGGCCGTTGACATCAAGCCGGTTAAAGTCATAAAGCCAGCCGGTCATTCCTTTAAGCGCGGTTTCATCAAGGGTATGAAAACCCTGGGTTGAATAACGATAGCCCGCCAGCTGTAGCGTGGTGCCGGTCGAGACCAGCGAACGACCATAAAGGAAGCGATAAGACTGACCCTGATGACGGCTGCCATCGTTTAGCGTGCTGTCGGCCTGCGTTGCGTCGGCAGAAATTGCTCCCCAATCCCCCATGTTCATGCCCGCGCCCAGTGCGCCAGCCCGATAACGCTCGGCAAGCTGAATGCCGCCATAGGCAGTAATACTGTGCGGCAATCCCCATAACAGGGTGGCCTGCATGAACTGTGGATGGTCATAACGGTCGCTATTACTGCGATAACGGCCAGCGGTCAGCCCATAACGGAGGTGGCCGTCGCGCTGTAGCATCGGAACCGACGAGTAAGGCACCATAAAATGCGTGATGCCGCCGTCAGCTTCGGTGACCGTGACGTCCAAGTCGCCACTCGATGACATCGAATATAAATCTTTGATATCAAAGGCGCCGGGGGCGACAAAGGTTTGATAAATCACATTGCCGTTCTGACGAATCTCGACTTGGGCGTTGCTGTGCGCGACCCCTTTTATTGACGGCGCGAAACCTCGCTGATTATCGGGATACATGTCATCGTTGCTTGCCAGCATGACACCGCGAAAAGAGAGCGAATTAAACACATCGCTTTCGGTAAAACTGTCGCCCAGCTTCAATTCGCTGCGTAACGGAATAATTGCCCGCTCGACATAGCTGTCAATGTGCTGCCATTGGTAACTGCTGCTCTGGCTGCTTTGATAGCTGCTCCAGTTGCTGTTATCTCGCAAACGCCATGCGCCGAGATTTAATCCGCTGCTTAAACTCAGGTTATTACTGCTGCTATCGCCGTAGCGGCCATGGTTAGTGCTGCCGCTATAACGATAGCTGAGCAGGGCGGCGTTGATGCCTTCGTCCCAGCGTTCCGGCGGGATCCAGTCCTGTGGCAGGTTTTTCATCGCAGCCTGCGGAATACTGATATCCAGCCGCATTTTCTGAAAATCAAAAGCTGTGAAAGCCTGCGGAATAAAATTGCCGGGCGCGACGCAGGCCGCTGTAGGTAAATTCGCCATTGCCGGAAAGAGGGCGATATTGACCGCCATAGCATCGAGATCGGCAGGAGTCAGGCAAGCCATCAGCCCGGTATCATCATGAGGTAATGACATTGCGGTATTCGGCAATACGCCTGCTTTAGGTAAAGAGATAAATTTTAATTTTCTGTTCGCAAGCTGATTACCATTAATAAAAACGTCTACCTGATAAGTGCCGGGTAACTGGGTTCCCGCCTGTTCAAAACGCGACAGGTCAGCCACAGGTTGGCCCGAGGTTGCATCCAGCATTGAAGGGTCGAAATAGAGCCCGGCTTTAGCTGCGCCCGGAAAAAGAGTAAATAAAACCACTGCCAAGGGTGTGACATTAAAAATACGTTTTGCTTTAATGACGGTCTCTTTTTTTGTTATCTGCCGCCAAGATTTATTATTCATTTCACAGTTTCTTTTATTTTAATTATCAAGCAGAAATCCCCCTTCCTGGTGAAAATAATAGGCGGGAAATAAAAATAGCTTTAAAGTGGTAAAATTAAATCAGGGTAAAATATTTTTCTTGATGCTGTCGGAAGTCCCACCAAAATCATTTATATAATGGTAGGTAATGGTTTTATCGGAGCCTACTGGCAACGTTTGCATTAGCTGGCTTTTAGGCGCAATCATAAAGCTATTAATTTCTTGGTGATTATAAATAATATCTGTAAGCGTCAAGTAATAAGGCGATGAATTAGTTATTTGTAATTTGTTGCCGACTCGGTCGAAACGTAAAGTATTTGCTGCCGAGTTAACGTCCTGAAGTAAACCCTTTGGACGAATAAACAGCTTGATACGATTTGCCGCGGCGATCAACAACACGTTGCCATTGCCTATTTTCGACTTATCAAGGGAAGGTATGGCTTTTTCAATAAAGTAATAGAGCGATTCATGGTCGGTGGGCAAGTCTCCGCCTGCATACATGACCCTGACGATATTTTCATTTTTAGGCCCGCTTAGATAGAGCGGCGGCGTGACAATAAAGTCTGGAGATTTCTTACCCGTCGCATCTTCGACCCACGACTGCACGAGAAAAGAGTCAGTCGTCGAAGAGTTCATCAGCGAAACGCTAACCTGTTTTGCGCCTTGCGGATAAACAATACGCGTTCCCTGAATAGAGAGTCCGCCCTCTGCCTGCGCCAGTCCAGAGGCCAGTGAGGCTAATATCACCAGAGAAAATAAAAGTCTAATACGGCAAAAAGAAAGCATTATTATATCCAATGTAATTTAGTATAAGAGTTAATTTAAATTAATTAAGTCGTCAGATTTATTAGGAATGTGATGAGAGTGTATAAGGGCGCTGAAATTATTTCATTCTGACAAGTCAGGAAAATCGATTCTGCCGGAATTAGAACGCTAGATATGAAAATAATTTAATTACTTGGCGAGAAAAGGGAAAGGAAGAGAGAGAGGTTTTTTGCAGGTAAAATAAATATAAATAAATTTTCAATAATCTTAAGTTATAAAGTATCAATAAGTAATGTAGGGGTTTTTACGCGTTACTTTTATATTATTTTTAATTTTATTACTTTAATTTTTAAAAGGTTTAATACAAGCCGTTTTTTATAAGCGATTTATTAAAAACAATAAGCAACGCGAATAAAGGATCTCCCTTATCCGCGTTGTTAGTTTAGTTTATTAAAAACACTAAATAATCAGGCTGTCATTTTTGCTGCAATCTGCGCGACATATTTACCCTGATGATGGGCGATAGCAAGTTCCCGCGCGTCAGGTTGACGAGAGCCGTCACCCGCCGCGATCGTTGAGGCGCCGTAAGGCGTACCACCGCCAACCTGTGAAATATCAAACAGTTCGGGCGTGCTATAACCGATTGGCACGATGATCATGCCGTGGTGGGCGAGGGTAGTCCAGGTGGAGGTGATGGTCATCTCTTCGCCGCCGCCCGTACCGGTTGAGGTAAATACGCTAGCGACTTTTCCCACTAATGCGCCTTTAGCCCACAGGCCGCCGGTTCTGTCGAGGAAGTTACGCATCTGGCCCGACATATTACCGAAACGGGTCGGGGTGCCAATAATAATGGCGTCGTAATCCGCCAACTCGTGAGGATCGGCGATAGGCGCAGGCTGATCGCTCTTGCCGCCCGCTGCCGCGAAAGACTGCGGGTCCATCACTTCCGGCACGCGTTTGACCGTCACTTCAACGCCCGCCACGCCTTTTGCACCTTCTGCTACATGCTGCGCCATCGTTTCAATGTGACCATACATTGAATGATAAAGTACCAATACTTTAGTCATCTGTGGTTCCTCATTTTGCATGTTTATGTTTTTAGTCTGTGTACTAAAGAGGTGTTTTCAGCAATTGAATCTAAAACAAAGCGTAGCACATGAACTCCACTACTAATCTGTTCACGACTCAAGGGTTTTGGCATTATGTCCTGACGGATAAAGACGCCCAGCAAATGCTTAAGCAAATGGAAAATAGTAAACCTAACGAAAGGGCTATAAAGTCGCTGCAAGAAGGGCGTGTTTTACGTCAAAAAATGTTAGAACATGGATGATGCGCCAGCCTGACCTATCCCATCATGTTCATCGATCTCTTTCCGCTAGTGACTCACTGATTTGTGCTGTCTTCAGGCCGGTTATTCAGCCACCACCAGGTAGAGTTTTGGGCGATCATTTTCGAATAAAAATCATTTAAATCGGTAATTGAAAACGAGGAGAGAGAGTCGTGCGTAAGAGCGGAAGTGTAGAGGTGTTCACGCAGCCACTGTTCGCGAGCGCGCTCGTTGGGATCGGAAGAGGAAAGGGCCAGATTCTGCTGTAAATCGGCGATTTTCGCGGCAAGTTCATTCTCACCAACTTCGGCAACGATACTTTTCATATCATCGATAAACTGCGCGATCGGCTCAACGATTTGCTGCACGGAATGAGTGGGCGATTGCACCGCAAACAGCATGCCGCTTTCTCCCGCAGACTGCATAAAGCGGCAGGTCACGACGTAGCCAAGATTCAACTCAACCCGTAAACGCTGAAAGAAACGCGGCTCAAACAGTGACGCCATAATCTGCCACGCGGCCAGACAGCGCGGAGTTTGCTCGACCAGCGGGCAAAACAGCAGCACGGCGGCGTCTTGACTGGTCGTCGGAAACGCATAGCTGGCGCGAGAAGGTGTCGGCGCTAAAGCCGGAGAAAGATCGGGATTGATTTTGCCCGGGAAACGGCTTAACAGACGCGAAATAGCGTCATGAAGCACGCCTTTATCCTTATCTGCATCGCCGCCATAAAGCGCCGCCCGCCAAGGCAAAATCGGTAGCGAAAACGAATCTTGCAGCTCGTTAGCATTTTGGCTCAGCAATCGCGGCAGCTGGTTCAGCAGGCAGCGAATGGCAATCTCCGTTTGCAGCGACTGTTCGGCCTGCACAAACTGCCTTTCTCCCTTGGCAATCAAGACTTTAGCGGCATTGTTGTTTAGCGCTTGAGAAAGCACATTCAGCTGCGTTATTACGGCATCCAACGTGGTGAGCATCACGTCATTGTCGCCGCTGAGCTGTAACAGCCATTGTCCCTGATAATTTTCGAATGAAAGGCTGGCGCCACGATGCGCACCTTGGCCGATAATCGCCCGCAGCGAAGCCTGAATAATATGCGCCCAACGAGGCGGCAACGCGTGGCCCAATGCGGGACTCAAAATGAGTACGCCCGGCTTTTGTCCTGCCAATAAAAGTGAGTCCGCCGCGTGATGAGGTAAGGATACCCGTTCAAGGGGCAATGGCGGAGCATCGGGCGCGTGTCGCTGCGGATAAAAAGTAAAATCGACAGGCGGATTTTTTTGCGCGCTTTGCCACGTAATCGCTTTTATCGGCAGCGTAAAGCCTTGAATCAGCTGATCTTCGGCTGCAATTTCTGGCGTTACCCAGAGTCGTGTCATGTTGCTCGTCGTCAATTGGGGTAACAGCTTTTGCCAATCTTCCAGCAAAGCAGCATCAAGCGCGATAATCGGTTGAAAATCAAAGGCTATCGTACGCAAACGATCGACCGGCGAGAGGCGAGAAAATTGCTCGGCGGCAAGGCGCGCGTAGTGCTGAAGCTGCGTCGTGGTTAGCATCTCGAGCTGGCGCAGCCAGCAGGCAAAAATGGTTTCGACCTCGGCCGCAAGCTGTTGCTCACCCGCGTTTAGCAAAAACTCAAAGGTTAAGATCGCCTCCGTTTCGCTTTCATAGGGCTTTATTAGCTGCAAACTGTCGCACAATCCGCGCGCGCTAAGCACATCTAGCAAGCCGCGCTGCGCCTCGTCGATAACCAACTGACGAAGCACGGTTAAAGAAACGGCCTTTTGTCTGGTTATCTCTAATTTAAAAGAGAGCTGCAAGCGCGCCGCGCCCGCCAATTTCATGGCGAATGCGCGTTGTCCATGCAGGCTAAGAGGTTCGGTATTGGGCGGCTGGAAATTATGCGCAGGGGCAAACACCTCGGCATAGCGCGTGGCTAACGCCGCCAACTCTTCAAGCGGCTGTGGCCCGGAAATCCACAGGGTGAGCAGCTCGGTATTAAAAAAGTGTTGATGGTAATTGCGCAGCGCCTGCTGCAAAGCGAGGCTGTTGTTATTAAGTGGATTGCTACTGAAAGAATTGCTACTGAACGAATTGCCACTAAAAGAAGGGTCACTAAAAGAAACCAAATTGCCGACGTGAAAACGTTTTAATGCTTTAGGCGTAGCGAAGGCTGCGCCAAGAGCAGCTTCACACAATGTGTCGGGATCGGCGGCTAAAAGATGGAATTCTGCGTCGATTACGGCGGTTTCTTGCTCAACGGCTTCAAGCGATAACAACGGACGCGCCAACATGTCACTCAGGCGAGCGAAACCCGCCTCAAGCTTGGAGGCCGTCACATCAAAAAACCAGGCGGTGGCGGTAGGTAACGTCGTGGCGTTGAGCCGCGCGCCTTCAGCCTGCGCCCAGCTCATTAATCGCTGCTGCTGCTGAAAACTTTCGCTGCCGGCAAACACCACGTGCTCAAACAGATGGGCTAAACCCGGCCACTGTTCAGGCTCGTGATGACTGCCGACGGCAAGGTGATACAGCGCGGCCGCGCGCGTCGCCTGCGGATCGTGAGTTAGCGTGACCCACAGGCCGTTGGCGAGCCGCAGCCGTTGTTGTTTCATGCAACCGGCGTTTTGAAAATCAGCTGTTGAGAATTACGGCGATTACGGAATTGCAGCTGGTTGACCTGAATGTTGGTGCAGTTGGCCTGCTCGCGCGCTTCCAAAATTTTGCCGTGATGCGGCGATTTGGAACACACGGGATCGGTGTTGTCTGCATTGCCCGTCAACATAAACGCCTGACAGCGACAGCCGCCGTAATCTTTCTCTTTTTCTGAACAGGAACGGCAAGGCTCCGGCATCCAGTCAAAGCCGCGATATTTGTTGAAACCAAACGAGTTGTACCAAATATCCTGCAATGAATGTTCAAGCACCGACGGAAACTCAACCGGCAGCTGGCGCGCGCTGTGGCACGGCAGCGCCATACCTTCAGGCGTGACGCTGAGGAAAATCGCGCCCCATCCGCCCATGCAGCCTTTAGGACGCTCTTCGTAATAGTCCGGCGTCACAAACAGCAGGTTCGCCAGATTGCCTTTATCGGCCATCTTGACGCGATACTCTGCCACCACGGCTTCGGCGTCGGCAATTTGCTGGCGCGTAGGCAGTAAACCTTCGCGGTTGAGCTGCGCCCAGCCGTAAAACTGACAGGTTGCCAGCTCGACGTCGTCGGCCTCAAGCTCGATGCTGAGTTCGATGATTTTATCGATCTGATGAATATTATGGCGATGCAACACGAAATTAAGCACCATCGGATAACCGTGGGCCTTGACCGCTTTTGCCATGTCCAGCTTCTGCTGGAACGCTTTCGCCGAACCGGCCAGCGCGGCATTCAGGGTTTCGTCACTCGCCTGGAAGCTTATCTGAATGTGGTCCAGACCGGCTTCGGCGAAGGCATCGATTTTCTTTTCGGTTAAACCAATACCTGAGGTAATCAGGTTGGTATAAAAACCGAGGTCGCGTGCCGCCTTGATAAGCTCAGGCAAATCCTTGCGCACCAGCGGTTCACCGCCGGAGAAACCTATCTGTACAGCCCCCATTTCGCGGGCCTGTTCAAACACCGTAATCCATTGTTCGGTGGTCAGCTCTTGTTCCTGCTTGGCAAAATCAAGCGGGTTTGAGCAGTAGGGACACTGCAACGGACAACGGTAAGTCAATTCCGCCAGCAACCAGAGCGGCGGTTTGACCTGAGGTTTAGGCAGGTTCACGGAAAATTATCCACTTTTGTTCATAGGCTTGGGCAAAAAACTCTTTCACGTCTTCATCCACGCCGCCCGCTTCCGGGAAACGCTGATTCAGGCCGTCGATGATTTCTGAAAGCAGACGTTTTCCGTCAACATTTTCCAGAATCATGGCGGCGCTTTCGTTAAGTTTTGCCATACCTTCAGGGTAAAGGATCACGTAACAATCCTGCGTCGGTTCCCACTGGAGGCGGAAGCCACGACGAAACATTGGCACCTGATTGACGTTAATCTCGATCATTGCATTGTTCTCTGAGCAATCGTTCTTGGTTTATTGTTTTTATATTCAACAACTATCTATTTAACAATGAATAGCTTGGCGCTTTTACACGCCGTTATGCCACACCGCCTGCTGCGTCACGCTGTGGTAAGGCGGACGGTCGAGCGCGTAAGCCATGGTCATCGAGTCGAGCAGGGTCCAGAGAATATCCAGCTTGAATTGCAGGATTTCCAGCATCCGCTGCTGCTTCTCAACAGTATTACAGTACTCCAGCGCCAGCTCCAGACCGTGCTCGACGTCGCGATTTGCTTGACTCAGACGGCTGCGGAAGTAATGATAACCTTCCGGCTGGATCCACTGATAATGGGTCGGCCAGCTGTCGAGGCGCGACTGGTGAATCTGCGGTGCAAACAGCTCGGTCAGCGAGCTACAGGCGGCCTCTTGCCACACCGCGCGACGGGCAAAGTTGACGTAGGCATCAACGGCAAAACGCACGCCCGGCAGCACCATTTTTTCTGAAAGCAGCACGTCGCGGTCGAGACCCACGGCCTCGCCAAGCTGCAACCAGGCTTCGATTCCGCCTTCGCTGTCGCCGTGACCGTCGTGGTCGAGAATGCGCTGCACCCATTTACGCCGGGTCTGCGCATCCGGACAGTTGGCCATAATCGCCGCGTCTTTCATCGGAATGCTGGTCTGATAATAGAAACGGTTCGCTACCCAGCCCTGAATCTGCTCGCGGGTCGCCTGACCGTTGTGCATCGCAATGTGGTAAGGGTGATGAATATGATAATAAGCACCCTTGGCGCGCAGTGCCTGTTCAAACTCTTGCGGCGTCATCAGCGCCGCCGAGGAATCAAATGATTTCATGTGCGTTTCCTAAAGTTCTATACGCATGCCGTCCCAGCTCACTTCGATGCCTTGCTCGTTCAGAGCCTGGCGTTCGGCAGAGGATTCATCGAGGATCGGGTTGGTATTGTTGATATGAATAAGGATCTTGCGCTCGGCAGGCAGCGAGGAGAGCAGCTCCATCAGCCCCTGTTTCTCGGCCAGCGCCAGATGACCCATATCTTTGCCGGTATTGCGGCCCACGCCGGTATTCGCCAACTCATTGTCGCGCCACAGCGTGCCGTCGATCAGCAAACAGTCGGCCTTTTTCAGCCAGCCCATCAGCGCGTCGTCGGGCTCGCCAAGTCCCGGTGCATACATCAGCGTTTTGCCGGTGCGAGTATCTTCGATAAACAGCGCAATGTTGTGACCCGGCAGTGGCTTGCCGCGATATTCGGAATACGGCGGCGCGTTGCTTAATAAAGGAATGGCAGTAAATTTCAGGGCAGGACAGACGGCGGTTGAAAACGCCTCGTCGGGGTCAATCGCGTGATGGACCAGCCCGCCGTTCCAATGGGACAGCATGGTAAAGACCGGAAAACCGGTAGTCAGATCCTGATGGACCTCAGGCGTACACCACACCTGATGCGGACAGCCTTCGCGCAAATTGAGCAAGCCTGCGCTGTGATCAATCTGGCTATCCGTAAGAATTATCGAGCCAATCGCAGTACCGCGCAGCACACCGTGTTTAATTAAATCAGGCGTGGCGGCAATTTGATGGCAAACGTCTGGCGATGCATTACAAAGCACCCAATCAATACCGTCATCACTGATAGCAATCGAGGATTGCGTACGCGCCGAGGTTTTCATGGTGCCGTTACGCACGCCCTGACAGTTATTACAGTTGCAGTTCCACTGAGGGAAGCCACCGCCCGCAGCGGAACCAAGAACGTTAATCAGCATGTGTAGACCAGGAAGTGAAAAAAAAAGAAAAATGCCCACAGCGAGCCGTGGGCATGGGGGATTAGCGGTTAGAGATGTACAGCGTAACTTCTAAGCCCAGACGCAGATCTACAAATTTAGGTTTAGTCCAAGTGGTCATAGTCGACTCCTCATGGTGTTGCAGGTTAAAAAAACATCATGCCCGTATTAATTCCGGCAGATGAAGTGCTCGTTGTCAAATATTGAAATTTGCGCCGCAGATGTTCCTCCTAAGCGAAAGTGATATCAACCACGCAAAGTATAAGGTTATTACGGCTGAAAACAGCGCACAGCGGCGTTTTGAGGTTATTCACCCCAAGTTTGTTTTAATACTTTTAGCCAGTTGCGGCAGGCGAGTTTCTCAATCAGCGCGTTATTGTAACCGGCTTGTTTCATCGCTTGTAACAGTAAAGGCAGGCCCGTAACATCGCCTAACGCTTCTGGCACACTGATGCCGTCAAAATCGGAGCCCAGCCCCACGCGATCTTCTCCCACTTTTTCTATCAAGTAATCAATATGTTGCACGATTCTTTCTAGCGGCGTGTCGGCATCGCGCTTGCCGTCGGCGCGTAGGAAGGCATTGCCGAAATTCACACCGACAAAACCGTCGCTCTCTGCAATGGCGGCCAGCTGCCGGTCGGTGAGATTACGTGGCTGGGCGCACAGAGCGTGAGCGTTTGAGTGTGTCGCCACCAGCGGAGCATCGCTAAAACGCGCCGTCTGCCAGAACGCTTTTTCATTCATGTGCGACAAATCGATAAGAATTTTTTTTCTATTACAGGCGCGCAGCAGGCTTAAACCGGCCAATGTCAGCCCGTCGCCGCTATCGGGTGAGCCCGGAAAATCGCCTGTTACGCCCACGCCAAACTGATTCGGCAGGTTCCACAATGGCCCGATACTGCGCAATCCGGCCTGATAAAGGCTGTCGAGATTGCCCAGCGACACGTCGATAGCCTCCGCGCCTTCTATATGCAGCACCATCGCCAGCACGCCTTGCGCGATACAATTTTCAATTTCGGCCACCGTGCGGCACAGTTTTGTCCGCCCGCCCGACTGAGTTTCAATACGCTGAAGCAGGGCGATCTGCTGCTGGGTAATCGCCAGCGGATCGTGCGGCGCAAGCTCGGCATTCGGCTTTAGCTTCGGCATGTAAGAGGCGGGTGGAATAAATACGGCAAACAGCCCACCGGCAAAACCGCCGCGACGCATGCGCGTTAAATCCAGATGGCCATCGAGTTTATGGTCAAGAAATTGCGCCACGGGATCGTCGGCTTCGTGCAGCCAAAGGCGCAGCAGCAGATCGTTATGGCCGTCAAAAACTGTTTGACCATTAAAGACAGGTTGAGCATCTAGAACATAAAGCGGGGCGTGCGAATTAAGCGTCATTGGGGTAATCAGCGTGTGAAATGAGCTAGAGGCTCTTTAAAGGGATCGATTAAAAAACATTAAACAACATTAAACAAATAATACCGCATTGCGAGACGCATTAACCCGCTAAAAAATGCTCCTCTCTTCATCGGGTCAATATCATTTAAATAAAATAAAGACTTATTAAAAGAATTTATATGATTTATCTCGGTGGTTTGCCTAGCCGAGAATAAATTTTCTCGATGCCTCCAAAAATAGCATCACTAATTTTTTGCGGAAAACCTTCAGGCAGCTCAGCACGAACTCTGGCGAGTACCTCAGGCGTTTGCTCATAAAAATCCATCAGAATTTCTTGCATGGTGGACTCATCAAATCCGCATTTCCTGGCGGTTGCTAAAAAATGCTCTGGAAAAATCGTCTGCCAGTGATATTTTTTGCCTTTCCTTGTCGAGGCTAGACTCATTGCGAGCTTTATATCCTGCTTTGCCAAACCGGCTCCTCCCATCATCGGATAGCATGAAAGAATGTCATAAAGCGGGGTAAGCCTATAACCGCCTCTCGGAAGGATAAAAATCGAAAAATTTTTGGCATGTCCATCGCTTGCGGCCAAGAGCCAAAATAAGACCTGAGTCTTCATAAAAACATGGCGATCTGCTAGTGCATTTTCTGATCCGAGCAGCAAATGCATGATATTGGCAATATCCGGGCCGCCATCGCTTTCATATTTTTGCGCTGAGGGGATGCCCTGAATTTGGCAAAAATCCTCTTGGGGCAACCTGATTATCCACGAATGATCGCCCGAAAACCGGCGGTCAAAACGCTTTACGGCCAATGCTTTAACATCTTTTACTTTAACCATTTCGCAATCGGCAACGTTCAAACCATAAGCTTTTGCGATACGCAGACAAAGCCATTCGTTCTCCACACTGTCTGTTAAATCAAGCGTGTGGCTATGACTTTGAATGCTGCCCATAGGCAATTTGAAAATGTGTGTTGTGGGCGTGACGCCTTGAGGTAATTGCCAGCAATCTTCAAAACGTAATAAAGCCGTTTTTTCCTGAGCGCCCGCAATGGAAATACGAAAATCGTTATCTGCTTCATCAGAAACTGTTTCTGATCGGTAACTCTCAAGCACTGTCGCTAACGTTGAATCAGTTAAAGGACGCCCATTGATTACCTGAAGCTCGGGAAGAGGCTCGCCTTCTGGAAGCAGCAATAGTGCGCCAACACAATCTCGACCTATTTCATAAAGCAGGTCAAAAGGTTGCATTGATTTAGCGTGAAATTTTGCCGCTATTCTTTCGCGAATATTTCTATTGTCCGGCAGCAAATTATCAAAAAAGTTAAAGACTTCAGCGCCTTTATATTCTGTCTGACGCAGGGGAAGGGACAGCGAGATAGGGCGAGCATCAACAGTCGCCAGCCATGATGGATCATAGGTAAAAGTATGCGCGCCATTTTTTTCCTGAAGCAGCGTCCCTGTCAGGAATCCATTCATATAAACAGATAAACGATTGCTCACCATTCTTCCGTCCACCCTTGCGACCGTTTGTTTTCCCCTTTGGGCTCAACATGCAATTCGAGATTCAGCGCCGACAAAATTTTGAAGAAGGTTTCAATCTTGGTGGTATCAGGATTGAGTTCAAATTTGGAGAGCGTGTCCTGCTTGATGCCAACTCTACTCGCTATAGCCGCCTGACTGATTTTTTGCGTTTTTCGCAGATCTTTCAGGTGGATAGCTAACTGTTTAGGCGACGTTATCTTCATAAAGCCTCTAACTGCAACCCTTGTTTATAAAGTGAACATTACCCTTTGCCACGGGTAATAGCAACATTACCCCTTGTAGAGGGTAAATTAGTATATACCCCTTTAAGGGGGTAAAAAGAGATATACCCTCTTAAGCGGGTAAGGCTAGACGCGTTCTTGGCATCATTCTGTTAAGAAGTGTTTAGGTAACGTACAGAATGTGCATTTAGCGTAAAGAAATGTATTTTTTTCGAAAGCATTACGTGATAAAAATAAGAACATAAATGATAACTATTCTTCTTATCATTTAATAATCCATAACAAGCCATGATAACCCGCTGTTTTCCTGAGGATTTTTATTTCAGGCGGCGGGTTATCTGCATGATGGGCGTTAATCAACTTTCAAAACTTATAACGAAGAAAATGGACAAAAATCTCACCTTGCCTTTTAGTAGCTTCAATTCGCTGACATTGTTTACAGGTCTTTGTATCGGCATTACCACGCCCGCTTTTGCACAGGCGGCTGATAATTCAGATAAAAAACAGGATGACACGTTAGTTGTCGAAGCTCAGGCGCCTTCGCTTTATGCACCGGGAGAATCTGCGGATCCGAAATTTACGCGTCCGCTTATCGATACCACTCGCACCGTTACCGTGATCCCAAAACAGGTTCTTAGCGATCAGGGCGTGACTAATCTGACCGACGCGTTGAAAAACGTGCCGGGCGTTGGCGCTTTCTATGCAGGTGAGAACGGCAGTTCCTCTACCGGCGATGCGGTTTACATGCGCGGTATTGATACGTCCAACAGCATTTATGTTGATGGCATTCGCGATATCGGCAGCGTGTCGCGCGATACCTTCAACACCGAACAGGTTGAAGTCATTAAAGGAGCATCCGGCAGCGATTACGGCCGCAGCGCGCCATCCGGCTCCATCAACATGATCAGCAAACAGCCTCGCACCGACACCGGCATTGACGCCTCGGTAAGCGCGGGCAGCGCCTGGTTCCGTCGCAGCACGCTCGACTATAACCAGATGATCAACGACACCACCGCGTTTCGTTTAAATCTGATGGGCGAGAAAACTCACGACGCCAGTCGCGATAAAGTGCAAAACGAGCGCTACGGCGTCGCACCGTCCGTGGCCTTCGGCTTAGGCACGGAAAACCGCTTATTCCTGAATTATCTGCACGTTACCCAGCACAATACGCCAGACGGCGGCGTGCCGACCATTGGCTTGCCGGGGTATTCGGCGCCTTCGGCGGCGACCTCTGCTCTGAACAATTCAGGCAAGGTTAACAGCCACAATTTCTACGGTACCGACTCTGATTACGACGATTCGACCACCGATACCGTAACGATGCGTTTCGAACACGATTTCTCGGATAACACCACGATTCGAAATACCACCCGCTGGTCGCAGATTAAACAGGATTATCTGTTGAGCGCCTTCATGGCGGCAGATGCCAACATCACGCGCCCGACGGCGGATGTCGGTTCATGGTCGCTGGGTCGTCTGTCGAATACCAAAGACGTCAGCAACAAAATTTTGACCAACCAGACCAACATTACCTCGAAATTCCAGACGGGATCGATTGGTCATGATGTCAGCGCCGGCGTGGAATTCACCCGCGAGCAGCAAACCAACTACGGCGTTAACGCACTCACGCCGCCGTCGGTCAATATTTACAATCCGAACAGCAACGTTACTATCGGCGGTCTGGATCGCAACGGCGCAAATGCCAACGGCACCACTGATACCTTCGGCGTTTACGCGTTTGATACGCTTCAACTGACCAAATCGTTTGAAGTTAACGGCGGCGTTCGTCTCGACAATTACCACACCTCTTACGACAGCGCGACAGCCTGTGGCGCAACGGGTCGCGGCGCGTTGGCCTGTCCAGCGGGCGTACCTAAAAACACGCCGATTACCACGGTGGATACCAACAAATCCGGCAATCTGGTTAACTGGAAAGTCGGCGCGCTCTATCATCTGACTGAAAACGGCAACGTTTACGTCAACTATGCGATTTCCCAGCAGCCTCCGGGCGGCAGCACCTTCGCGCTGGCGGCGGGCGGCACGGGCAATAGCGCCAACCGTACCGATTTCAAACCGCAAAAAGCCAAGACCACCGAAGTGGGCTCCAAGTGGGAGTTTATGGACAAGCGCCTGCAACTGGCGGCCGCGGTATTCCGTACACAAATCGACAACGATGTGGAAGCCAACGACGACGGCACTTACTCGCAATACGGCAGCAAGCGCGTAGAAGGTTACGAGCTGTCGGCGACCGGCAACATCACGAAGGCATGGCAGGTCATGGCGGGTTACACCCAGCAGCACGCCTCGGTGAAAACCGGCGCGGTTGAAACTGCCGAAGGTTCTTCATCACTGCCTTACACGCCAAAACACGCTTTCACCTTGTGGAACCAATATCAGGTTAGCGATGCCTGGTCCGTGGGCGGCGGCGCGCGTTATGTTGGCGGCCTGAGCCGTGGCACCGATGGCGCAGTAGGCACACCTTCCTACACCGAAGGTTACTGGGTTGCGGATGCCAAAGTGGGTTACGCCATCAACCGTAATGTCGATTTGCAGCTCAACGTTTATAATCTGTTCGATAAAGATTATGTCGCGTCAATCAACAAGAGCGGCTATCGCTACCATCCGGGCGAAGAAAGAACCTTCCTGCTGACGGCGAACGTTCACTTCTAAGCCAGATTTTCAGACCAGAAAGCGTGGGGCATCGCGCCCCACAATTTCAGATGAGACAACCACTATGATGTACCGTATCCCCGCAGTATTGAGCCCGGATGATGTCGCCGCGTTTACCAGAGAGCTGGAAAATGCGCCGTGGATTGATGGGCGCGCGACCGTCGGCAGTCAGGGCGCGCAGGTTAAAAACAATCAGCAGATTGATACCCGCAGCGAGATTTATCAGCATTTGCAGGCGACAGTGTTAAAAGCATTGCAAAACAGTCCGCTGTTTTTTGCCGCAGCCCTGCCGCGCAATATCTCGTCGCCGCTGTTTAATCGCTATCAGAACAATGAAACCTATGGTTTTCATGTCGATGGCGCGGTGCGTAATAATGGCGAATCTGGCTGGATGCGTACCGATCTTTCCGCCACGCTGTTTCTTTGCGAGCCGGAAAGCTACGAGGGCGGCGAGCTGGTGGTCAACGATACTTACGGGCAACATTCGGTCAAGCTGCCTGCCGGAGATATGATCCTTTATCCTTCCAGCAGCCTGCACTGCGTAACGCCGGTTACTGCGGGCACGCGTGTGGCCTCGTTTATGTGGATTCAGTCGATGATTCGCGACGATAAAAAGCGTGGCATGCTGTTCGAGTTGGACAGCAATATTCAGACGCTGAAGGCGCGCCACGGCGAAAGTGCAGAGGTGTTATCCATGTTAAACCTCTATCACAACCTGCTGCGTGAATGGTCGGAAATCTAGTCTGTTTCACTTGGCTGATAAGCCTGTCTGATAAAAAAGCATAAAAAAGGCCGAGAATAATCTCGGCCTTCTTGTTTCTCTTTTTACGCCTTCAACGTTGAAATTAACGTTTCGGGTGATTCACTTCAACCGGACGCAGGTCAAACAGCAGCACTTCGGCCTGATCGCCGTCGGTGAAAGTCAGAGACGCTTCGTTGCGAACGCGCGCACCGTCACCGGCTTTGAAGCTGATTCCGTTAACCGTTACGCTGCCGCGAGCGACGTGAATATAGGCGTAACGTTCTGGGTCGAGGGCGATAGTTTGCTGCTCGGCACCGTCAAACAGACCGGAGTAAATCTTGATGTCCTGACGAACGCGCAACGCGTTATCGCCGCCGGTCGGTGAAGCAATCAGACGCAGATTGCCACGTTTTTCGGCGTCTGCCACGGAGACCTGCTGGTAACCGGGTTGCGTGCCGTTTTCGGCGGGTACAATCCAGATTTGCAGGAAATGCACGCCGTCGGTGGTTGAGTTGTTGAACTCGCTGTGTGTCACGCCAGAACCGGCGCTCATCAGCTGCACATCACCCGGGACGATAACTGAACCGGTACCCATCGAATCTTTATGCGCCAGCTCGCCTTCCAGCACGTAGGAGATGATTTCCATGTTGCTGTGCGGGTGAGCGCCGAAGCCGCGAGAAGCCGCCACGCGGTCATCGTTAATCACCAGCAGGTCTGAGAAGCCGACCTGTTTTGGATCGAAGTAGCTCGCAAAAGAGAAGGTATGATGAGAGTTCAACCAACCGTGGTCACCTAATCCGCGTTGTTCTGACAGTCTTTGCTCAATCATGATGTGCTCCTGGGTTATTGGGTGGAAGTGCGTTTGCCCTTCCGATGTAGAAAGATTAAACGTAAACTGATTTGCGCACCAGATGGCTTAAATGACAAACACTGTCACGCTTTAGTTGACGACGTTTACCCTCCAAATTAACCCGGAAACTTACAGAGCGAACCCTATGCAAATTGAAGATCTGCGCATTTTTATCACGGTTATTAATGCCGGAAATTTTACGGCCGCGGCCGAACAGCTGATGCTATCGAAACAATATGTCAGTCGTCGCATGGCGGCATTAGAGGCGTCGCTGGGCGTACGACTATTAATAAGGAACACGCGCAAGCTTTCCGTGACGGATTCGGGGCAGGTTTTCTCTCGCCATGCGCAGAAGATCCTTGATGATATTCATGAGGCCGAGCTGGCAGTGTCTGAAAAGACCCTCGAGCTGCAAGGCGCGTTTCGGGTCAGCATTCCGATGTCTTATGGCATGAGCTATCTCTCGCCGCTGATTGCCGAGTTTCTGAGCCTGCATCCTTTACTGCAATTTCAGGTGGAGCTGGGCGACCGCTATGTCGACATGATTGGCGAAGGCTTTGATATCGCCATTCGTATCGGCCAGCTGTCTGACTCAACGCTTATTGCCCGTCGGTTAAGCGTGTTAAAACGAGTAATCTGCTGTAGCCCCGATTATTTACAGCGCGCCGGCATGCCGCTGCTGCCCGAGGATTTGCTCCAGCACGCCTGTTTGCGCTACGGGCGAGAAGGGCAAAACGGCTGGGAACTGCTACAGGAGGGCAAACGTAAACTGCTCGATGTACACGGCCCTATTGTCAGTAATAACGGCGAAGTATTGCGCGACGCGGCGCTTGCCGGACTGGGGCTGGTGTTATTACCCGAGTTTATTGTCGATGAAGCCTTAAAAGCGGGCAGCCTAATTAGCGTGCTTGAAGCGTTTCAACCTGAACCTTTAGTGCTCAGTGCCGTTTATCCACAGCATCGACAGCGTAGTGAAGTGACCCGCGCCTTTCTCTCCTTCCTGGAAGAAAGAATTAAAATATAATCTTAACACCCACATTAACTGATGAAGCTTTCACATTTCGCTTAATAATTTACCTTTGCAGATTTATTTTATTATTTCCCGATACAGCTCGGGAAAAAGTGATTTACTCACTTTTCGAGCTGGTCTCACATTATTTTTTGGCGCATTGTCCTTGATGAATCTGTTCTTCATTAATAGGAATTAATATGCGGCTCAGCACGATGCAACAAGAAAATAATAAAACCCTGCAAGGCGACGTTGGCGGAGTTAAAAGGAGTGATGAGCGGGCTATAAAAGATAATATTATTAATTGTGAAAGGTCGATGACCTCTTTAAAACATATTAAAAATAAGCAGCAAGTCAACAATGAATGGCGGCTAGCCAGCCATTATGCTCGCGCCACTCCGGGGCAAGGTTTGCTGCCTCCAGCCCCGCAGCTTGAGTTAGCCACCTCGTCACGGGCATCGGCAGCGCTGGCGGCGGTGCAACTGTTAACCCCTTATCATCTCGGTTATAGCCATCAACAGGCTGAAGTTTCCGACTCTGCGCCAACGTTGTTTGCCGCCGCGCAGCGCGCTACTTCTCGACAGGCGCAGTCGCTGCTGAATAGCGTCGATAATACGGTTAATTATTTAATAAAAACCCTTACGCCGTGGAGCAGCGTGGAAGCACGGCCAGAAATAAGCATCGAGCCTGATGATGAAATTCACGATCCCGGTAATCTGCTAGAGCATCCCGAGATTGATAATGAACTAGGCAATTCGGCACCGGCTGCGCAAAACGTTGATAGAATTGCCTATTTAAAAGTAATTAATAAAATAAAGAATGAGTTTCCCTTATTAAATAAATTGGCAGCGGACGTGCTGAGGGTAGCAATCTGGAAAAAGCACGGCATGGATATTGATCCGCAAAAGACGTGGTTTAACCGGTTTGAATTTTCAGCGGGCTCTTCCGAAACGTTTACAGGCTGGGAGCATAATTCGCATCCTCAAGAGTCTAAAACTCTGGTGAGCATGTTATTGGAAAATTTCGGCGCAGAAGATCGTATTAACTCAGATGCGCTGAGCGGAAATTCCGGAATCTATACCCAAAATGGTGAGGCCGATTCTTTTGGTAAGCACAATGAGGTGCGATTATTACCTAAAGATTTTCTTAAAATTGTGGTCGATAGTAATTTCAGCGAAAAATATCTTAAGGCGTTGGCCTTTTTCTGGCAAAAAAACAGCGTGAATTATCGCACGGTGAGCAAAGGTAAATTTATCTCCTACATGGGTGATAAATCGAGCAACCTGAGTGAAATGGGCGTGAAATCGGTAATGATGGCGGCGTTGGGCAATATCGAGAAACTTCCGGCCATGACGATGGACGAGCTGAACACCAAAATATCCAATCGCCCCGGGTTAAGCATTTCAACCTTTTCAATCTATGGCTATCACGCCAGCGATATTGTCCTGATTCACGGTTATGGCGGCAAAATTATTCTTTATAAGCCCTCGGACATTGAGAGCTTTGTCGAATTTGATAACAAGCAGGCGCTAAAAGATTGGGTGTTGGAACATGCGCGCGACGAAACTAAGCTAACTAACCTCTTACATCACTTTTCTGTCTACGATCGTCAAGACGGCTCTACCTACGCAGGCGTTAATAAAGCGTTAACCAAAATGGCCAGCGGCTCATGGTCGGAGAAATATATTGACTACCAGCCGTTGAATATTAAAGGCGACCTGTTCCGATGGTTTTCGGATCAGGCTGAAAAACGGACCCTTCAAGACAGTGAAACGCTGACCGTCACCAATAGCGAAGTATTCAAGAATCAAATTTTGATGAACCTTGAGCCGGTAATCGCCACCGCCGGACTGGCCACGATTATTCTTCCTGGGGTCGGCAGTTTGGTCATGCTTGAGGCAGGAATAATAGAGACAGAGATGGGCGTCTATATTGCCCTTTATGGCGATACCGAAAAAGAGCGACTAAAGGGGCTTTCGGCCATCATCGACGGTGGCGTAAATTCGCTATTTGGCGCGCTGGGCGTGGCTGGAAGTCTTGCTAAACAACTCAACGTTGATGAAAAGGAGTTGTTGGGCGCAAGAGGAGAGGTTCCCAGACGACAGGCTGTAATTCACCCAAGGCCTGGCACTTTTATGGATAATCTTTTAAATCGCATTATCGTGCGCGGCAGAGGAATAAAAGGCATTTCAATCGATAATCCGCAGAATGGTCAGGCGCTATTTGGCGCATTGATAAAGATGGATGAAACGTTAGTGAAAGCCAGGGCCAAGCTTGCCACAGAAAGAGGCAAGGAAATTGTTGCGGCTTATTTGGGCTACGATGAAGCGGGTAAACTCACTAGAAAAGATATTCAAAGAATTAGCGGTAATATTGATGCACTATTTGAGGTATTACAAAGAATCAACAGCAAAGAAATTCCAATAAAGTCAGTCTCTATTTATAATAAAAAAAATAGCGGCGTAATTGCCTATTTCAATCCCAATAAAAACGCCCTCTCTTTTGACGATAAATATTTTCTTCAAAACGACGCAGAAAAGCTACAATTACTGATTCACGAGTCAGTACACGCCACGAGTATTAAAGGGATTAAAGGCGTGCATATGCCTGACTATTTTTATGTCAATGATCATGAAAATATGAACAATATTCTGACACTGAGGAATAAAGTGATCTCCTTTTCCGCAGGTGCAGTGGATATACGTTTCCTGAGAGGTGAGGCTGCTGAAAGAGTAAAACAGAACTTTATTACTAAAATGGATTCAAAATCTGAAATGGAAGCTATTGTTAAATTTCAATATAATGACCGCTTGAGAAAAGGGGTGTTATTTGACAATCCCGATACTCAAGCATTAATGATTATGGAATTGGCTGATGAAATCTCCGGTGCGGTTAACGAAGATGGTTCGTTAAATATTCCTAAAAATATTCTGAAACAGCAAAAAATTAAATTAGAAGAATTGAAAGAGGTAGAGCAATCGAAACGCTATCAGGAAAAGCAGCAAGCTCGAGAACAACAACAAGGCTAAATAAAAGGGCCTCCACAGAGACCCTTTAAAATAGTGCTTAGCGCATGGTAACGAATTCTTCAGCGCCGGTCGGGTGAATAGCGACCGTGTTGTCGAAATCTTTCTTGGTGGCGCCCATTTTGAGTGCGACCGCGAAGCCTTGCAGGATTTCGTCCATGCCGAAGCCGATACCGTGAATACCGACAATTTTCTCTTCTTTACCCACGCAAACCAGCTTCATGCGGCAAGGCTGGCGATGCTGGGTTACCGCGGTGTACATGGCGGTGAAAGAAGACTTGTAGACTTTAACGTTGTCTTCGCCAAATTTCTCTTTGGCTTCAGGCTCGGTGAGGCCAACGGTACCAATTGGCGGATGGCTAAATACTACGGTCGGGATCAGGCTGTAATCCAGATGCTCGTCCGGCTTGTTGTTAAACAGGCGTTCTGAAAGACGACGACCTGCTGCAACGGCTACCGGCGTCAGCTCTACCGCGCCGGTATTATCGCCGACAGCGTAAATGCCTTTAACGTTGGTGTTCTGGAATTTATCGACCTTGATGTAACCTTTTTCGTTGGTTTCAACGCCGGTCGCTTTCAGGTTGAAGTTATCGGTTTCAGGTTCGCGGCCAATGGCCCAGACCAGACAGTCGACTTCAAACTCTTTGCCGTTTTCCAGTTTCAGCGTCAGGCTGCCATTGGAATTTTTAACCACTTCTTTCGGAATAGATTCGGTATGCAGCGCCGGACCTTCGGTGTTCATTACTTCAACCAGCGTGTCGACAATTAACGGGTCGAAAGTACGCAGCGGAGCATGTTTACGCACGAACAGGTGAGTTTCAGCACCCAGTCCGTTCATCACGCCGGCAATCTCAACGGCGATGTAACCTGCGCCTACAACGGCAACGCGCTGTGGCATTTCGGTCAGGTCAAAGAAGCCGTCGGAATCGATGCCGTATTCTGCACCTGGAATATTTGGATGGCTCGGGCGTCCGCCGGTGGCGATCAAAATGTGATCGGCGGTAATGGTTTCGCCATCAACTTCAACGGTGTGCGCATCAACGAAGCGAGCAAAACCGTGGATCACGTCAACGTTGTTTTTACCTAAAACGTTGTCGTAAGAGGTGTGAATACGGTCAATGTAGGCAGTACGGTTGGCAACCAGCGTTTTCCAGTTAAAGCCGTTAACCTGCGTGTCGAAGCCGTAGTCTGGGCCGTAATTGCGGATCGCTTCAGAAATTTGCGCAGCGTGCCACATCACTTTCTTTGGAACGCAACCGACGTTGACACAGGTACCGCCGAGCGCTTTAGCTTCGATAATGGCACATTTTTGTCCGTAAGAGGCCGCGCGGTTAATTGATGCAATACCGCCGCTTCCGCCGCCAATGGCCAGATAGTCATAATGTTTAGTCATCGAAATTTCCATAAGTTGAGAATAATAGAAGGCCGGGAAGCGAGTTCCCAAGATCTATAAAATCTGATGGCATAGAGTTTAGCGTTAGAAAAGAGGGATTGCAGCTATTTGCAACGATGATTGCGATAGCCTAACTAAATGAAAGCTGGAGAGAGTCTCCAGCTTTAAAGAAAAATTTACTCTGGCACAACCCATTTAACCAGCTGATGGCCCTGACCATTTGGTACCAGCGTTTCGAGCAACCACGGCAGCACGTTTTTCATCTGCTGCTCGAGTTTCCACGGCGGATTGATAACAATCATGCCGGAAGCGGTCATGCCGCGCTGGTCGCTGTCTGGACGCACGCCCAGCTCGATTTGCAGAATACGACGAATGCCGGTGGCTTCAAGCTCGCGCAGCATGCGTTTGATTTGCTGACGCATAACAACCGGATACCAAATCGCGTAGGTGCCGGTAGCGAAACGTTTGTAGCCTTCCTGCACACCTTTTACCACGTCCTGATAATCGGTTTTCAGCTCGTAAGGCGGATCCATCAGAATCAGGCCGCGACGCGAAGGAGGTGGAAGCTGGGCCTTGATTTGCTGATAACCGTCGCCGCGCAGAACGCGAGCGCGATCGTCTTTCTGAAACTCGCTGCGTAACAGCGGGAAATCGCTCGGGTGCAGCTCGGTCAGGTGCAGTTTGTCTTCTTCGCGCAGCAGCTGACGGGCAATCAGCGGAGAACCCGGGTAATAACGCAGGGTCTCGTTGCGGTTGAAGTGATTGATCGCCGACATATAGGCGTCGAGCTCGGCTGGCCTGTCGTCACGCTGCCAGATACGGGCGATACCTTCGAGATATTCGCCGGTACGTTCGGCATGAACGCTGCTCAGCTGATAACGGCCCGCACCCGCGTGGGTATCGAGATAAAGAAAGGGTTTTTCTTTTTCTTTCAGAGATTCGATGATCAAACTCTGAACGGTATGTTTTAGAACGTCGGCATGGTTGCCTGCATGAAAACTGTGGCGGTAACTCAACATAATGTTTTTACGTTTTCCGAATAATTTATAGTGACAGTAAAATCAGTAGGTTACCGAAAGTTTATACTGTGCAAGGATGCCGTGCCCACGTCGTCGCCTTCGATTAATGCGTCAGAAGGCCGCTTTCGCGAGTACATCATTACCCACAGTATAAACTGTTTGCAGGGTAAAAAGTCAGAGGCTTTCTCTTCATCACCTCTGTTGAAGAGCGTCAGCGCCAAACCACGCGCCGCCCTTGATTTTCTCCCGACTTGTCCTCATGTTAGTTTTTACGCCATATTGAAGGTGTCACACAATTTCTGTTCTGCTGCAGGACGCGTCGATGTAAGCACCGCCTGCCTCAGGCCCTTAAGGATAACCAGGACTGCCCTATGACCCAATCAACGCAAAACGATTCGTCTAACAACCCGCTCTTGGAACAGTTCGATTTACCTCCTTTTTCCGCGATTCGTCCAGAACACATTGTTCCGGCAGTGAAATCCGCGATTGATACCTGCCGCGCCACGGTTGAAGACGTGGTAGCTAAATCAGGTCCTTACACTTACGAAACGCTCTGTCAGCCGATTGCTGAAAGCGAAGACAAATTTAGCCGTATCTGGTTGCCGGTCGGGCATCTCAATTCTGTAAAAAACAGCCCGGAGCTGCGCGCGGCCTATGAGCAGTGTCTGCCAATGCTGTCTGAATTTGCGACGTGGGCGGGCCAGAACGAAGGGCTGTATCAGGCCTATCGCGACCTGAAAGAGGGCGCGCATTTTGCCGGTCTGACTCTGGAACAGAAAAAAGCGGTGGATAACGCGCTGCGTGATTTCGAGCTGTCAGGGATTGGCCTTTCTGCCGATAAACAGCAACGTTACGGCGAAATTACCTCGCGCCTTTCCGAGCTGGGTTCTAAATACAGCAACAACGTGCTCGATGCCACGATGGGTTGGAGCAAGCTGATTACCGACGTTGAACAATTAAGCGGATTACCGGAAAGCGCGCTGGCAGCGGCTCAGGCACTGGCCGAAGCGAAAGAGCAGCAAGGCTGGCTGTTGACGCTGGACGCCCCAAGCTATCTGCCGGTAATGACCTACGCCGATAACGCCGAGCTGCGCGAAGAGATGTACCGGGCCTATGCGACGCGCGCCTCGGATCAGGGTCCAAACGCGGGCAAATGGGACAACAGCGACGTAATGGCCGAAGAGCTGGCGCTGCGCCACGAGCTGGCTCAGCTGCTGGGCTTCGCCTCTTACGCGGATATGTCGCTGGCAACCAAGATGGCCGAAAATCCGCAGCAGGTGACCGGCTTCCTGAATGATTTGGCGAAACGCGCTCGTCCGCAGGGTGAGCAGGAGCTGGCTCAGCTGCGCGCCTTTGCGAAGGCAAACTTTGGCGTCGACGAAATGAACGCCTGGGACCTGCCTTACTACGCCGAAAAACAGAAACAGCATCTGTTCTCTATCAACGACGAGCAGCTGCGCCCTTATTTCCCTGAAAACCGCGCCCTGTCTGGCCTGTTTGAAGTGGTTAAACGCATCTACGGCATTACTGCCAAAGAGCGTACCGACGTTGATACCTGGCACAAAGACGTGCGTTTCTTCGATTTATTCGATGAAAGCGGCGAGCTGCGCGGCAGTTTCTATCTCGACCTTTACGCGCGTGAAAACAAGCGCGGCGGGGCGTGGATGAATGATTATGTGGGCAGCCTGCGTCGTACCAGCGGTGAATTGCAGCATCCGATCGCCTATCTGACCTGTAACTTTACTCGTCCGGTCGGCAATAATCCGGCGCTGTTTACCCACAACGAAGTCACCACGCTGTTCCACGAATTTGGTCACGGCCTGCATCACATGCTGACTAAAGTCGAAACGTCTGGCGTTGCCGGAATCAGCGGTGTGCCGTGGGACGCCGTCGAGCTGCCGAGCCAGTTTATGGAAAACTGGTGCTGGGAGCCGGAAGCGCTGGCGTTTATCTCCGGGCACTATCAGACCAACGAGCCGCTGCCGCAGGAGATGCTGGAAAAAATGCTGGCGGCGAAAAACTATCAGGCGGCGCTGTTTATTCTGCGTCAGCTGGAGTTCGGGCTGTTCGATTTCCGGATGCATGCCGAATACGATCCTGCCAAAGGCGCGCAGATCCTCGAGACACTGGCCGAGATCAAAAAACAGGTCGCTGTGGTGCCCTCACCAAGCTGGGGCCGCTTCCCGCACGCCTTTAGCCACATTTTTGCCGGAGGTTATGCCGCTGGTTATTACAGCTATCTGTGGGCGGAAGTGCTCTCTGCCGACGCCTATTCGCGCTTCGAAGAAGAGGGAATTTTCAACCGCGAAACCGGCCAGTCGTTCCTTGATAACATCTTGTCGCGCGGCGGTTCCGAAGAGCCGATGGAGCTGTTTAAACGCTTCCGTGGCCGTGAACCACAGCTGGATGCTATGCTGCGCCACTATGATATTAAAGAGCAGAGTGTTGAAGGATAACCGCCTCCCGTGAGTGTGTTTTTAACCTGTGAAGAAGGCGCCGATGCAGGCGCCTTATCTATTCTGGCCGAACGCTGGAAACTGGTCTCTGACCCCGACGCCATTATGGCGCTGGTGCTGACGGCCAAACGCCTCGAATTGCGCAAGCGCGATGAACCCAAGCTGGGTGCAATTTATGTCGATTTTGTTGGCGGCACGATGGGCCATCGGCGTAAATTTGGCGGCGGTCGTGGCGAAGCGGTGGCCAAGGCGGTCGGCATTAAAGGCAGCTATTTGCCGGATGTAGTCGATGCCACGGCGGGGCTTGGGCGCGACGCGTTCGTGCTGGCCGCGCTGGGTTGTCACGTCAGAATGATTGAACGTAATCCGGTGGTTGCCGCGTTGCTGGACGACGGCCTGAACCGTGGTTATCAGGATGCGGAAATCGGTCCGTGGTTGCAGCAACGCTTAACGCTGCTGCACGGCTCCAGCCTGACCGCGCTCGGCGAGATTTCACCGCGTCCACAGGTAGTTTATCTGGATCCGATGTATCCACATCGGCAGAAAAGTGCCTTGGTAAAGAAAGAGATGCGCGTGTTTCAGGGGTTGGTCGGTGCAGACGATGACGCCGACGGCCTGCTCGAACCGGCACGACGTTTAGCCACTAAACGTATTGTGGTGAAACGTCCTGATTACGCGCCGCCGATGGCCGATATTCCGGCTCAGGCAGCGGTTACGACGAAAAGTCACCGCTTTGATATTTATACACCGCTTTGATATTTATACACTGCTTTAAGATGCGACGCCTTGCCGAGCAGCATCACCGGCAGGCCTCGCTGTAACCAAGCGTCAAACACCGCCTGCTGGCGTTCGTTCAGCGGGCAGTCTGACCAAATCAAATAATGTTCCATCCCGAAAGCCGCCAGATCCGGTTCTTCCACCTCGGCGCGCACAATCTCGACGTTTAATCCCTCGCCCGACAAACGCAACGACTCAAGCCACAGTTCCAGCGGATCGTCGATTTGCATCGGCAGCAACAGCACCTGCGCGCGGGTTTTATGGCGCAATACCCGCATCATATAGGTCGCGTACTCAAGCAGAATGCTGTCAAACAGGCCTTTTTGCTGAATAAGCGTCGTTTGGGTGCTGGTGGTCAGGAAGGCGCGAATCGGGCGAAAAACGCGATTCACTAAATAGGTCAGCGGATATTCGCGGCCAAAGCGCCAGATGAGACGACGCAGCTTGAGCCATTCTCCTTCCCCAAGGCAGTGCAGGATTTCGGCCTGCAGTCCGCGCCAGCTGCTGTTGTGGCGCGCAACGTTGTCATTCAAAAGCGTGTAACTCTCGCGAGTATCAATATGGGGGCGAATTTCGCCTATCGGAATGCCGGCAGAAAGGGTTTTGACTATCGAATGCAAACGCGTGAGATCGTTATCGCTATACCAACGGCTGCCGCGCTCGTCGTGGCGCGGCTGAATAAGGCCAAGTCGCTGCCAGGTGCGCAGATTAACGGGAAGCACGCCGCAAAGCTGGGCGGTGGTTTCAATATTATAGTGGCGAGGTAGCGGGCGAGCCCATTTGTTGCCGGAAAATTGTGTGTCCATAGCTAACAAAATCCATTTGTTCACAAATGATTCACTAGCTATAAGATAAATGGGCGATTTTGTATAGCATGTTTTAAGTTGATCGAAATTTAATAAAGCGAAATTTGAGCTACATCATTTTCTAGTGAAAACAACTGAACGGGAGGTGCAAATTTGCACCTCCGCGAGGATCTTTCGGCGCCAAGTGTTTCAGCGCCAATGCGTCGAGTCGTTACTCGTCGTCTTCTTCAGGATCGCGCAGCGGCACAATCAGCATATCGATGTGTACCGTGTTAATCAGCTGGCGCGCCGAAGACATCAGCTTGCTCCAGAAGTCCTGATGATGGCCGCAAATCACTAAATCCACGTCATACTGCTTGATGGCATCGACCAGAACCTGCGCTAAATCGCCGCTGCCGCTAAGCGTGCCGGCAATCGGATAGCCTGCGTTCTGGGAAAGTTCGGTCAACGCGTTGTGCGTTTCTTCGGAAATACGCTTTTGCATGTCGCCGAGATTAACGTCAATCAGGCCGGTGTACAGGTCCGAATAGTTCACATCAACGTGGATAAGAGACACTTTGGCATTGTAAGGCTGAGCCAGTGAGACGGCTTTCGCGACCAGCACTCTACTCTCTGGAGAAAGATCAACCGCAATCAGAATATGTTTATAAGCCATAAGAAACTCCTTCCATAAGTCATTTAACGTTTGTTCGGATTATTTATCTGTCGTCCTGGTGCTGCTGTCAGCATTAATCATTGCATAAACAATAGGCTGAAAAACTAGCATACCTCAAGTATAGCTGTAAAACGTCATTCATAACGGCTTCATTCGTATGAGCAATGTCATGTATCTGACTGTTCGGGCAGACTTACCGCGAGAAATATTGCTTTTTCACTCCCCGAATTTTATTTCGTTTCCTACACTCATTATTAAGCGGGAGCGCGGTTTTTCATCCTGTTACATCGATTGAGTCAAGAGGGATGAGGCTAGCCCGGACGAGTGCCGGGGGGCGGGCAGCATTTGGCCCAGGGGATAAGATAAAAAGCGGTGGAAAGGGCGGGAGACTCGCTGGCGTTTGGCGGAGAGTTTTGAGGTCGCCTTAAGGGGGAAACATGATCAGTCCCAATGCGCTATTTTGGGCTTTGTGTGTCGTTTGTGTCGTGAATATGCTGCGTTATTACTCTTCTCTACGGGCGTTGCTGGTGGTATTGCGAGGGTGCGATCCGCTGCTTTATCAATACGTTGATGGAGGCGGTTTCTTTACCGCGCACGGACAGCCCAGCAAGCAAATAAGACTCGTGCGTTATATCTATGCCCAGCGTTATGTTGACCATCATGATGAGGAGTTTATTCGCCGTTGTGAACGGGTGCGCGGGCAGTTTGTGCTGACCACCGCGCTGTGCGGACTCATCCTGATCAGTATGCTCGCCATGTTAATTTGGTATTAACTCACCAATAAGACTCTGAAGGTGAGTGATAAGACTCAGAAGGTCTCTAAGATTCTGAAGCAAAAAATAAAGGCGGCGCATTCTCATGCACCGCCTTTTTCTTTTTCTGCTTCTCTAAAACAGACTGACCGGTTTAAACCAGCTTGAGCGCCAGCCAGTACAGCGCGCCCGAGAGCAGAATCGACACCGGCAACGTGAGCAACCACGCCAGCGCGATGTTCTTGATAGTCTTGCTCTGTACGCCACCGCCATCAACAATCATCGTACCGGCAACGGCCGACGAGAGGACGTGAGTGGTGGAAACCGGCATGCCGGTATAGCTGGCGACGCCAATCGATACCGCCGCCGTCACCTGTGCAGAGAGGCCCTGCGCATAAGTCATGCCTTTCTTGCCAATCTTCTCGCCGATAGTCGTCGCGACACGTTTCCAGCCCACCATGGTTCCCAGCGCCAATGCCAGCGCGACGGCCACGATAATCCAGATAGGCGCGTACTCGACGGTTTCCAGCAAGTCACCGTGCAGGTCGTTGAGGAAGCGCTTGTCGGCTGCAGAGGTTTCGCTCAGCTTGGCCGTTTTATCCACGGTATCGGCAACGCACATCAGCATACGACGCATCTGGCTACGCTGGTCTGGTGCCAATTCGCTATAACTTTGCAGGTTAGTCAGCAGGCCCTGAGTGCGGGTGATTGCTTCCATCGCCAAGCTGTCGTTACAGTGAAAATCAACCGTCGCGTTAACGTTGCTGTCGGTCGGTGCAGGCACCAGCGGCGTCAGCGCGACCACCTCAGGCAGCGCCTGATTGTGCTGCTGATAATACTGTTGCAGATGCGTCACGGCATCTCGCGTACGGGTAATGTCGTAGCCCGTCGCGTTCATATTCAGAACGAAACCAGCAGGAGCGACACCAATCAATACCAGCATAATCAGACCAATGCCTTTCTGACCGTCGTTCGCGCCATGGGAGAAACTGACTCCGATGGCGGACAGGATCAGGGCAATACGCGTCCAGAATGGCGGCTTTTTCTTGCCATCCTGCTTTTCGCGCTCTGCCGGCGTCAGGTGAATACGTTTACGCTTTTTGTTTCCGCTCCAGTAACGACGAAGCAGGAAAATCATGGTTCCGGCAATAATCATCCCGACTAGCGGAGAGATAATTAATGACAGGAAAATACCAATCATTTTCGGAATGTTTAGAGCATCAATCACCGAACTGTGGGTCATCAACGCGTTGGTTAACCCGACGCCGATAATCGAACCAATGAGCGTGTGAGAGCTGGACGCGGGCAGGCCGAAATACCAGGTTCCCAGGTTCCAGATAATCGCCGCCAGAAGCATCGAAAACACCATGGCGAGGCCATGTGCAGAACCCACGTTCAACAGCAAATCGGTTGGAAGCAAGTGGACGATGGCGTAAGCCACGCTCAAGCCGCCAAGCATGACGCCGAAGAAATTGAATACGCCAGCCATCACAACCGCAAGTTGTGAACGCATAGCGCGCGTATAAATCACAGTCGCCACTGCGTTTGCCGTATCGTGGAAGCCGTTAATGGCTTCGTAGAACAACACAAACAGTAATGCGAGTATCAATAACAGGCCGGTATGGAAATCCAACCCGGCGAATAAATGCAGCATAATTGTTACGCCAGTTTGTGGACATGAACGCCGCGCATTATCTGCGAGAACAGGGTGAGTGGAAAAGAAAAATATGACATTTTTTTGTCTAAACGTAGGTGAGAAATCAATGATATGCAAAGGTAATATTTATATCTATCTGATTTAATGTGACTTTTACTTCTGAAACATTTATTTACCGTCGACGATTATTGAGCAGGAATCTGGCTTATCGACGCCGCAGGGCTTACAATCTGCCGCCCAAGAAGCTGATTTGCACGCTTTTTGTGCATTTTTCGGCAGTTTTTTTCTTTGTGATAGCAGATTTGAGAGGCTTATGTGGATCAGTTCGACGTTGTAGTCATTGGTGCCGGTGCGGCAGGAATGTTTTGTGCTGCGCAGGCAGGCCAGGGTGGCTGCAAGGTTTTGTTGCTCGATAACGGCAAAAAACTGGGACGCAAAATTCTCATGTCAGGCGGTGGACGCTGTAATTTCACCAATCTGTATACCGAACCGGCCGCCTATCTTTCCGAAAACCCGCATTTCTGCAAATCTGCACTGGCGCGTTATACCCAGTGGGATTTTATCGATTTGGTCAGCCGCTATAATATCGCGTGGCATGAAAAAACGCTGGGTCAGCTGTTCTGCGACGATTCCGCGCAGCAAATTGTGGCGATGCTCGAGCAGGAATGTGAAAAAGGCCATGTCGTGACGCGCCTGCGCAGCGACATTGGCGCGGTTGAAAAAACCGACGACGGCTTTACGCTACAGGTTAACGGTCAACAAGTAAGCGCTCGTTCGCTTGTGGTGGCGAGTGGTGGACTTTCGATGCCGGGCTTGGGCGCGTCGCCTTTCGGCTATCGTCTGGCCGAGCAGTTTGGCCTTAAAGTCTTGCCGACCCGCGCCGGGCTGGTGCCTTTTACGCTGCATAAACCGCTGCTGGAACATTTACAGACGCTTTCCGGCGTTTCCGTTCCGTCGGTGATGACGGCGCAGGACGGCACCGTATTCCGCGAAAGCCTGCTGTTTACCCATCGTGGGCTTTCTGGTCCAGCCGTTTTACAGCTCTCGAGCTACTGGCAACCCGGCGAGTTTGTCAGCGTTGATTTACTGCCCGGCGTCGATTTAGCGGCTTTCCTGAATCAGCAGCGTCAAGAGCATCCGAATCAGAGCCTGAAAAACACCCTTTCTATTCATTTGCCGAAACGGCTGGTGGAGTGTCTGCAAACGTTGGGGCAGATTCCCGATGTCACGCTTAAGCAGCTTAATCCGCCGCAGCAGGCCGCGCTGGTTGAGCAATTGCAAAACTGGCAGGTGCAGCCGAACGGCACGGAAGGTTACCGCACGGCGGAAGTTACGCTGGGTGGCGTCGATACTCGCGCGCTGTCGTCGAAAACCATGGCCGCCAATAGCGTTACCGGCCTCTATTTTATTGGCGAAGTGGTCGACGTAACCGGCTGGCTTGGCGGTTATAACTTCCAGTGGGCGTGGAGTTCGGCGTGGGCCTGCGCGCAGGATCTTATCAGCAAGCAGTAACTGTCATTATTCGCCACACTTGAAAATAGCCTCTCTTATGGTGAGGAGGCTATTTTGCATTCATCTTTTTTTGATAGGCCGTGAGATTACTGATAAAAAATGGCAAGCTAATTTAATAACATTCCCTTCTTAGTGATAAATATTTTAGCTATTACCCCGTATCGGCAATAAAAAATAAAACAGTAGATTAAAATGATGTAAAAGCAATGTTTTCACACGGCACGCCGATAAGTATTTTAAATCACTAAAAATTGACCCGATATTCTTGGTCATCGTAGCCTTGGGTATGGAAAATATTTGGGGCTATTATCATGAATGTCTGGCACGCGCCTTCTACTCTCGTATTAGGTTATATCGTCAAGAATGGCGAAAAAATCATGGCGACGATTTTTTCTGGCCTACTCTCTTTCTTGCTCGGCACGTATTCACAAAAAGCTTTTCTTATCAAGAACGTAACTTCGGCAATAATGTGCGCACTCATCTCATGGTATGTCTATGATGTCCTGCTGGTTATTCTGGCGCTGCCGTTGGAGTGGGTTAATCTGATTAGCGTGTTAATTGGCTTTATTGGCGTTGACTATACGCGCATCGTATTAATTCGATTGGTCGGCAAGAAATTCGGTAAACTGCCCGAAGAAAATAAGCCGCAATAAATGCAGGGGCCGCAACGGAGAGTTCGCTGGCGTGGCCGGTTAAGCCATTTAAGGTTCTCAATTTATTAACCGGCCCACGATAATTGGCAGCGCAACGTGATTATTTATCCAAGCCAGTAAGATTTTAATTAACAGCCAGTGATTCACTTTTGGCACACGTTAATTGATTGGCAAACGGTCCAGAATCGCCTGCGCGGTATTTACGTCGGTGACCAGCGAATTAATCATGCCTGAACGAACGGCGCCGATAATGCCCGCCGCTTTTTCCGGCGTGGCGGCGACGCCAATGGTCAGTGGCGTGCGGCGAAGCTGCTCAACCGAGGCGGCAATCATCCGCTCTTCGCCTTCCCAATGCAGAATTTCACCTGTCTCGGTAATGTAATGACGCAGCACGTCGCCCGTTGCGTGGCTCAATGCCTGCTCGCTCAGCGTTGCAGTGCTGCTTTCGCTCGGCTTTGGCTCGTGCGTCAGGCCAATGCCGACGATCGCCACGTCGAGTTTGTCCCACAGAGAAATAATTTCCTGCACGCTAGGATCGCCCAAAAACGCATCACGCAATGCAGGCGATGAAATATAGGGCGCATGAAGGAAATAGGGCGTGCCTTCCATCTGCTCGGCGGCGCGGCGCACGAATTCGGTTATCTGAAAATGCGGCGCGGCCTGCTGCATGCCGCCGTTTAACGCCACCGTCAACACGCCCGGTAAACGCGGCAAGCCCGCCAGCGTCACTTCTCTCACTGCTCGTCCCCAACCAATACCCAGCACGGAACCTGCGCTTAATCCCGCTTGAGAAAGAAGCGCAGCCAGCGGCGTGCGTAACGCATCGAGCACGTTATTTGCCGGCGCATCCACCACGTAGGCGTGTTTGAGTCCAAGGCGCTGCACTAAATCCGCCGTCATGGTTTCTGGCGACGCTAAGTTAATGACTTCTATACGAACAATCCCCGCTGCACGGGCTTTGTTAAGCAAACGCGAAATCGTCGCGGTCGAGACATCCAGCTTGCGGGCAATCTCGACTTGCGACATATCGGACTCGTAATGCAGCTTCGCCACCATATGCATTAATGTGCGCGTTGCTGCAATATCTTGCAAAATTGGCTCTTTCAGCTTGAAATTCCTTTCAGTAATGAATTACACTCATTGCGTGGTTGAGGAATTATTGCTCAATCACATTGATAAAGCAATGTTCCAGCAAGGTGATAAACAGGGCGTAAACCCCCTAAAACCGGCGTTGTGCATGATTTTTTCATCTCCCTTCTTCACAAGGGAAAAGACAGAACGTCCAGTGTAATCGAGATTTTTTAATCTGTAATAAATTTCACGCAAAGGAGAGTTTCATGTCAAAATTATCAACTTCCGAGTTACGCGGCTATCAGCAAATTTGTGGTCAAAACGGTGCGATGCTGGTCATTGCCTGTGACCAACGTGGCGGCATGCGTACGCTGCTCGCCAAAGAGCCAGAGCAACAGGCCGCCATTTCCGAAAAACAGCTCGGTTTGATTAAAGCTGACATCACGCAATATCTTGCCAGCAAAGCCTCGTGCGTTTTGGTCGACCCTATCTGCGCGGTTCCGCAGCTGGTCGACGATGGCATTATTGCCCGCGACACGGCGTTGCTCATCGGGCTGGACGCCTCAGGCTGGGACAATACGCCGGAAGGTTATCGCCTTTCCCGCCTGGCAAAAGATGTCGATGCGCGCCGCGTGCGTGAATTGGGCGCGACTGGCGGCAAAATCATGGTGTATCTGCGTTCCGACAAGCCTGAAGCCAACCAGCATAATATCGACATCCTGCATAAATGTATCAAAGACTTCAGCAATGAAGACCTGTTGTTGGTGGTCGAATTCCTGACTTACAAGCTGGATAGCGAAACCGACGAAGAGTACAAGGCCAAAGTGCCTGAACTGATTTACGGCGGCACGGAAATTTGCCTGGCGGCGGGTTCCAAAGTGCTGAAACTGCCTTATCCAGGTTCCAAAGAAGCCTGCGCGGCAATAACTAAGCTTGCGGGTGACGTGCCTTGGGCGGTACTGTCAGCGGGGGTTGATCATACAACTTTCCTTAAGCAGGTCGAAGATGCCATGAGCACGGGCGCATCGGGCGTGATTGCCGGACGTTCACTCTGGAAAGACTGCATCTCGCTGGATCACGCGACTACCAAAACCAAACTTGAAACCGTGGCGGTGCCGCGTTTGAAAGAGTTGCAGGCGGTGATTCAGAAACATTACAAGGCGGCCCAAAAGGGGACAAACGCCGCAACCGAACAGGTGGAACATGTCTGATAACAGAGAAGTTTTTAACGTCGATGCGCTGACCTCGCCGAAAAAAAGGGTGATTCTGGTCAACGGGATCCCTGCTTCCGGTAAAAGCAGTCTCGCCGTTGAACTCTCTGCACAGACAGGTTGGTTGCAGCTGTCGCTGGACGGCATTAAAAATCCGTTCCTGCAACGGCTCGAAGGTGTCGATCGCGCCTTTAACCGCAAACTGGGTCAAGCCAGTTATCAGGTTATCTGGTCGATTATTGGCGACGCGCCGCAGGGTTCTACCTTTATAGTCGACGCGTGGTTTGGATTTCAGCCGAAAGAGGTGCTCACCGACTATCTGACTCAGGCGGGCGTAACGCAGGTGCTGGAAATTTGGTGCCAAATTTCGCCGCAAAGTGCCGCAGCGCGTTACGAGGCCAGATTAGGTGAACGTCTTCCAGGGCATTTAGGTGCGGAATATATTCCCGAACTTAAAGTGCTGGCTGAAAAAGCTCAGCCAATGGAATTGGGCCCGGTTTATTATTCCAATCAGGAAAGTCCGGCGGATATTAATTCAATTAAAAATTGGATTGCCAATAATTTACCAGCATAGATCACATTTTTAATAATCATTAACCATGATACTGAGATAACGCCCTGTTTATTATTTTATTTTTTGCTTTTGTCTTAACCAAAATAGTTTTGTATTAGACGAAACGATTTTGAATTAACCGAAATAGCGAATGAAGAGGCATTATGTTAACCGACTGGATCAATGAAAGTAATATTAATATTGTTGAGCAGACAGCCGATTGGCAAAGTGCTGTCGCATTGGCTGTGCAACCGTTAATAGAAGCAGGGGCCGTCGAACCTCGTTATCTTCAGGCAATATATGATATGCACCGGGAAATTGGTCCTTATTATGTGCTCGGCGAAGGCATTGCCATGCCGCATGCCAGACCCGAAGAAGGCGTAATTCGCACGGCATTATCGCTGGTCATTGTTAATAACGGCGTGGAATTTCACAGCGAAGATAACGATCCGGTTTATATCGTCTTCGCATTGGCGGCTATCGACAGTAATTCACACATCGAGATGATAGCCAGCCTTTCACACCTGTTTTGTGACGACGACGTGGTAGAGAAATTAAGAGGATGCCGAAGCAAGGAGGCTGTACTACAGGCTATCAAAGACTATTAACGTTTTATATCGCGCTTTATCTTACACTCACGCTCTCTCTTCTATCCTAAGGAAAACGCATGAAAAAGTTATCGATTCTAGCGGTTTGCGGTGCAGGTCTCGGCAGCAGCTTTGCCTGTGAAATGAGTATTGAAGCAGCGTTAAAAGATTTAGGTATTGATGCCGATCTGTCTCATTGTGATATCTCCAGCGCCACCTCAACGCGTGCCGATATCATTTTTACCGGTGAAAATTTCAGGTCGCAGTTTGCGCACTATAACGTCACGGCCAAAATTATTTATTTAAAGCGCCTTGTCGACAAGAACGAAATTAAAGAAAAGATCACCCCTGTTTTGCAAGAGATGGGACTCATGGCCAGTACGCCAAGTTAATTATTTCACAGTAAAATTAATAAAAGCAGATCGCAAAAAAATAATATAAACATCTTACCCAATAGCTCGATCACCGTGAACTCTACAGGGGACTTACTATGTCTTTCCTTCACTTTATTGTTAACGACGTACTGGGCCAGGCGTCAATTTTAATTTCCCTGATTGCTATGATCGGGCTGATTGCTCTTAAGAAAAGCCCCGGCCAAGTTATTACAGGCACGCTAAAAACGCTGTTAGGTTTTTTAGTATTACTCTCAGGCGCGGCCATTATTGTTAATACGCTGACCTTTTTGGGTGAGATATTCCAAAAGGGTTTCAACATGCGCGGTATTGTTACCGACGTTGGGTCAATTGCCGGTATTGCCCAACAAACGTTGGGGCGCGAAACGGCATTAATTATGGTATTGGCGTTTATCGTTAATATCCTGATTGCGCGCTTTACCCGCTTTAAATATATCTTTCTTACAGGTCAGGCTTCGCTGTGGATGGCAACCGTCTGCTCGGTCATCGGATATATGGGCGGCCTGCGCGGTACCGAATTAATTCTGATTGGCGGCGTCATTGCCGGTGTGATGGCGGTGGGCATGCCGGTTCTGGCCCAGCCTATCGTGCGTAAAATCACGGGTTCCGATGATATTGCGCTCGGTCACTTCTGCACCATCGGCTATATCATTCAGGCGGGCGTGGCGAAAGTCACCGGCGACGTCAGCAAGAGCACTGAAGATTTCGAACTGCCGCAGGCGTTTTCCTTCCTGCAAGATACCTATCTGTCGATGATGGTAGTGATGATCCCTATCTACCTGATTCCGGCGGCGGTGGCGGGCCCAGAGGTGATCGCGCCTTTATCCAATAATGTTAACTATATGGTTTACGCCTTCCTGCAAGCCATACAGTTCGTGGTCGGTGTTTATGTCTTGCTGGCCGGTGTGCGCCTGCTGTTGGCAGAAATCGTGCCGGCGTTCCGTGGTATCGCGCTGCGTATCGTGCCAAATGCCATTCCGGCGCTGGACTGCCCGGTTCTGTTCCCTTACGCCCCGAATGCCGTGATTATTGGCTTCATTTCGACGACGATTGGCTCCATCATCGGCATGTTCCTGTTCCCGACTATTGGGCTGGCGATGATTCTGCCCGGCATGTTGACCAACTTCTTTGCAGGCGGCACCGCCGGTATCTTTGGTAACGCGGTAGGGGGGCGTCGTGGGGCGATTATCGGCGGTATCTTCCACGGCCTGTTTATTACCCTGCTGCCCGCGCTGTTGCTGCCGCTGCTCGGTAAATTTGGTTTATCAAACGTGACCTTCAGTGACTCGGACGTAATAAGCGTCGGGCTGGTATTTGGTCATTTACTTAACTTCTTCCACTAGGTTCCACGGAGGCTGACATGACAACTGAAATCGACGCTATTCTTGCCCAAAACCTGGCACCCGCAGAGTGTGCAAAAGCGCTTAACGAGTTGGGTAAAAGTTATGCTGAACAACAAGATACCGATACCGCTATCGCCTGTTGGGAACAAAGCATGGCGTGTTATGGCAAGCCTGGATTTGCTCAGGCGCAATTAATGAAGGCCTACAACGCCAAACGCCGCGAATGCTCGCAGGCTGGCGACGGAAAGGGGCTGGAGCTTTATTCGGATAAAATCGACGGGCTGATGCAAAAGAGTAAAGATGCCATCCGCTACGGCTTCTGATTTTATAAATTTTACTATCAAGTTTTCTAGATTTTAATATCAGGCGTGAATTCACGCGTTAATCCTCTGTTTTCACTCTTTTCGCGACCAGTATCCGCAAGGTGCTGGTCTTTTTCTTTAAACCTTAACCGATAACTCCTATGATGAAGGTTACATTTTGAACGTAATGCGAGGGACTTATGACGGTAAAACTCATTGCAGTAGACATGGACGGGACCTTTCTGGACGACAACAAAAAGTACAATAAAGAGAAATTCCTGTCGCAATACCAGCAGTTAAAGCAGCAGGGGATCAAATTCGTGGTCGCCAGCGGCAATCAGTACTACCAGCTAAAATCCTTCTATCCTGAAATTGAGTCCGAAATCGCCTTCGTCGCCGAAAATGGCGCCTACATCGTCAACGAGGGTAAAGATTTTTCCGTGGCGGAACTGAGCGCCGCATCGGTCGCCAAAATCTTGGAATTCATCGATGCCACGCCCGGTCTAAATACCGTGATTTGCGGCCGAGACAGCGCCTATATTCTGGCGTCACAGCCCGATGTGTTTTATCAGAAAATGAAGAACTACTATCACCGCCTGAAAAAAATCGACAGTTACGATCAAATCGACGATCAGATTTTCAAATTCGCCACCAATATCGACGATGCGCATTTATCCGGCTTTATGACCTCTCTCGATGAGGCTTTAGGGCACATTATTACCTCCGTCTCAAGCGGCCACGGCTCGGCAGACCTGATTATTCCGGGTCGTCACAAAGCCAACGGCTTGCGGATGTTGCAAGAAATTTGGGGTATCGAAGACAGTGAAGTCGTGACGTTTGGCGACGGCGGCAATGATGTCGAAATGCTGAAACAGGCCGGATTTGGTTTCGCAATGGCAAACGCCATGCCCGCTGCCAAACAAGCAGCGAGCTATTCAACCGTGTCCAATAATGAGGAAGGGGTGTTGAAAATCATCGATAAAATACTGGCCCGTGAAGAGCCGTTTAATCACTAACTGTTGCATTGGTTGGTAAAAACGTCGTTGCCATGAGGGCAAACATTGTTGCTGGCGGGAATAATTTTAAAAAGCGATCCCGCCGCGCCAGTGCCGCAGCCGGTCAGCAATAGCAAACTTATCATCAGGACAGTCAATTTCATTACATTTCCAGCATACACAATACGGTTCCTTTCTAATGTAGTGTCCCCGGTGGCGCTGTCAATCAACGAACCGACAACCTTTGAAACCTTTTCAATTAATTCACAATTGGGGTATGAAGCGTTTATTTAGGACGGCTGTAAATCTCGTTAAAACCGCTAAAATCTTTCAGCTGTTCAATCCACCATTTTGCGGCATTACCGCTGGCATTTTCGTTCCACGCGAGATAAGCCATGTCTTGATGACATTCGGCATCCAGCACTTTTTCGACCAGTTCGCCCGATTGCAGATAAGGTTCAGCAAGATAGCGCGGCAGATATCCACACCCCAGCGCGGCCGCCTGCGCCGTCAACTTCCCTTTAAAATCATGCACGGTAAGGATTTTCTGCCGATCCAGAATGCGTAAATCGGCGCCGCTGGCGTGAATGGATGAGTCCTGGATCACCACGGCGCGATACTGGCGCACTTTTTCGCGATCGATAGGCTCTTCAAGGCTGGCGAGCGGATGCTGCGGCGAAATGGCAAACACGTAATCCAGTAAACCCAGCGGGAAACAGGCGATGCCGCCACGGGTCGCTGGCTCGCGCACCGCGCCAATAATAATATCGGCACGCTGGAACAGCAGCGCTTCCCACGTTCCCGCCAGCACTTCGTGGGTGAAATGCAGCTGCGTGTGCTGATGCTGTTGATAAAACTGCTCAATAAGTGGGGCAATCAGGGAGAGCGGCACGGAGGCATCGAGCGCCAGCGTAAGTTTGCTTTCCCATCCGCTTTCTACATATTGCGCTTCCTGCTCTAATTCGCTGACCGCCTGAAGCAATACTCGACCTTTATCCAGCATCAGTTTGCCGGTGCTGGTAAAGGTGGCGCGATGCCCTGACCTATCGAGCAGCTTGATGTTTAAATCGCTTTCCATTTTCTGAATGGTGTAACTCAGCGCGGACGGCGTTTTAAATAAAGTGGCCGCTGCGGCTGCAAAAGAGCCGTGGCGTTCAAGCGCATCAAGGATCAGCAGGGCTTCAAGGCTTAATTTCATGGGCGAATTCCCTAAAAAAACTCAACAACATAGTAAAAACTTTAAGCTATCAGTAAGCCGCCATTTTGCCTATTGTTTCAATATCACTTTGCCTTCTGTTTAAAAATCACGCCGAGATAACCGCGCCTCTCAATAAAGGAAAATAACGTGGACTATTCAGCTCAAAAAAATCACGTCACGTTGGTCATAACTCATCGTCCACTGCCTGGAAAAATGCAGGATTATGAGACGTGGCTCGATGAAATTATGCCGGTTGCTGCCAGTTACGCCGGGCATCTCGGTGTGAATGTCATCCGTCCGAACGCGGGGGAAACGTCGTACACTATTCTGATTCGCTTCGACAGTCTGGATAACCTTTACGCCTGGATTAACTCGCCCGATCGCAAGGCGCTGGTCGATAAAGTCAGCGGTCTGCTGGATCATGGCGATCGCGAGGATCGCGGCGATCATCTTGAAATTCGCCCGGGCGCGGCGTTCTGGTTTACACCGGAAACTAAAAAGGGTCGTTCGCCGGCCAAGTGGAAACAGTATCTGGTTACGCTGGCGGTTATTTTCCCGTCGACCAATTTTGTTCCGTGGTTTTGGGGCCATTTACTGCCGATCGCCAAGGGAACGCTATGGGGACACTTGCTCAACGATGCCAGCGTAGTCGCGCTAGTGGTATTTTTCTGGATGCCGCAGGTGACACGATTATTGAAAAACTGGCTGGTGCCGAAAGAATAACGTTGGCGGTACGTATATATTAAATTCCATCCTCTGCCCGGTGCGGAGGATGCTTCCGTTTTACTTTTTCGCGTATTAACGGCCCCGAAAAAAATGCAAACTGTCTGATTTTATCTTTTTCAAATTAAAGATCACACTTCATTGCGATATTATATAGCTTAAGTTTCACCTGCTTGCCTTATTATTTGTACGGGCTGGATTAGCCACTTTTTTTAATTTTGCTTTATCTCGTTCTCATGGTGAATAGGCTCTGAAGATATACAAAATATCTATGGTTTCATGCGACCTATATTATCTTGAGATATTTCTCCAAGGAAATGTTAGTAAAAGGATTAATGATGGTCATCGAACCAAAAGGAATTAATGGCTTTCTTGCCATTATAGAGCATGGCAATTTTGCGCTGGCGGCTAAAATGCTAGGCATTACCACCTCCGCGTTATCGATAAGAGTCAGCACTTTGGAGCGGGTAGTGGGGGATAAGCTGTTGATTCGCAGTCGTCCCTTAGCGCTGACCGAAACAGGGGAAATTATTTATCATCATGCAATGAAACTTCGCGAGCTCGAAAAAAGTTTAAAAGAAAAAATAGAAAAAATAGCCTCTTAAATTAAAGTTGTGCCCTCGGCCCTGAGTAGGTTTCATGCTGCTCAGGTTTTTTTTGCTCATAACATATGAAATTTTTATGTTTTCTTTTCATTAATAATGATTTATTAATGAATATCAAGTTGATAAATGCTTTCTTAATTTTTAATTAATTTTGTCGTTAATCGTTTTTCTGGTTTTTATTTATTCGTTTTAAGAATTTTAAGCGAAATTTGCTATTGTTTTAAACTTATTTGTGGCAATTTCATTATTACCAGTAAGCAAGTGAAGTGAATCTGTTATCTAAGGGTTGCTAGAATATTTCGGGACCAGATGAATGCTGTGCCAGATTTATTTGTCGTTGAGCTATTGAGATAACTTGTTTTTTTATGATCCCTATATGTCGTATTACAAACAATTAAACAAGGTAAAGTCTTGATAAATGATCTCAACCCTAAAAAAACTAACAAGGAGTTAACATGTTTTTAGAACCTAAAAGTATTAATGGGTTTCTGGCTATCATCGATAATGGAAATTTTGATAAAGCCGCCAAGATCTTGAATATCACCACTTCCGCGCTGTCTATACGTGTAAGCTCGCTCGAAAGAACGATGGGAGAAAAGCTGATTATCAGAACGCGCCCTTTTAGCCTGACTCAGGCGGGTGAAATCTTTTATGAATACGCGCTTGAGTTCAAAAGAATGGAGTCGTCATTGAAATCCAGGTTGAATAAATTAGCAGAGTAACTGGATTAGCATTACTTTATAAAAAGTCAGTGCGTAAAAGTTATCCTGTAAAGCTTATCAACATAGAATACGGCATAAAAAAATACCGAACGCTTCAAAAAGAAGGTTCGGTATTTTTGTTTATATAAAATGCTATAGCGATAATAGTTACAGGAAACCTAATTAGAATTGATAAACCAGACCTAAGCCAAGCACATTGTCGGTATTAACGTTTGCCAGGCGGGTGTAGTTATCTTTCTTCAGTAAATTGATCTTGTAATCAATGTAGGTATACATGTTTTTATTGAAGAAGTAGCTGGTACCCACTTCAACGTATTTAACCAATGCATGCTGGCCGCCATTAAAGCTATTCGCGTCAGTGGTGGTATCAGCGACTTTGTTTAATGACTTACCGGTTGACTGGACATAAGAGATTGAAGGACGCAGGTTGTTAGTAAACTGATATTGCGCAACCAGCTCGATGTTTTGCGTTTTATTGGCAAACTGCTTATTGCCATACGGCGTCATATTGCGCGTTTCAGCATACATCGCGGCAAGATAAAGACTATTAGCATCGAATTTTACACCCGTGGTCCAGGCATCGGCGAACTGGCCATTCTTATCAGCAGACTGTGCGTCAGTACGGTCAGATTTTGCATAGGCCGCCGCGATACTTACCCCGTTACCGAGATCGTAAGAAGAAGAGACGCCCCAGCCATCGCCATTTTCTGTTGCGTTGGCGCGGTCTTTATTTTTGATATCGCCTTCATTTTTACCCTGATACTGCAGCGCAACTTTTAAGTCTCTTACCATGCCAAAAAGATCGTTGGTGCGGAAAGTGGCGAGATTGTTGGCGCGACCGGTCATGAAGTTGTCGGTTTTAGCCCAGCTGTCACCACCAAATTCTGGATTAACATCGGTCCAGGCCTCTACGTCATACAGCACGCCGAAATTGCGGCCATAATCAAAGCTACCAATATCGGCATATCTCAAACCAGCAAATGCTAAGCGCGTGGCGTTGCCCGAGGGCGCAGATTCAGGGGTGCTGGTTTTAAGATTATATTCCCACTGGCCATAACCGCTTAGTGGACCCTTCATCTGGGTCGCGCCTTTAAAGCCCAAACGCGCATAAGATTTGTCGCCGTGTTCCGCGCCATTGTTTGAAATATAATTTAATCCGACGACTTTTCCGTATAAATCCAATTGATTTGAATCTTTATTATATATTTCTACAGCATTCGCTACATTACTGACTAAGAGTGCAGAAACCAGCACCGCTAAATATTTGCGCTTCATCATAAAGTCCTTGTTTTAATTAATTGAATTATAATAGTAATTTGAATCCCGAAAGGAGTTTCACGGTACTGGCAAATCACAATGATAAAAAACTATATTTGAACTTTATGAGTTATTTGTGATGTCGCGCAACAATGCGGGCTTGGCTATTTAATTCTTTAAAATAAGGAGGCTGTTTATTATAAATAATTAACTTTCTTAGGTGATAAATATATTTAACGGCGTAATTAACATTTATTATTAATAATGGTTTTGAAAATTTAACTAATAAACCGTCAAGGTTTTGGATTAACTTAATGGAGCTTTAACAACCTGTAGTGCAAACTTACCAACTGTCATCTTTAATGGCTCGATATTGGCTTAACGATATACAAATAATCTATGCTCATCAGGTGGCTATCAGGGGTTTGCCAACAGCATTAGGTGCAAACTGTCTTGAATTTAATAGAGATTTTTTATCTTCATGTCGTCCTCTTCAACCAATACGGCTCAGGCGCTCAACGTTAATCTGCAAATTTTGAGTATCATGATCTTCAATTTCGCAAACTATCTCACGATAGGCTTGCCGTTGGCGGTCTTGCCGAGCTATGTCCATGGCAATTTAGGCTTCAGCGCCTTCTGGGCTGGCGTCGTTATTAGCATGCAATATTTTGCCACGTTGCTGAGCCGCCCCCACGCAGGGCGCTACGCCGATCTGTTAGGTGCCAAAAGAGTGGTATTGATGGGGCTTTCCGGCTGTTTTTTAAGCGGCGTATTTTATCTTTTGGCGCTCTGGAAAATGGAGTCACCTGTCATGAGTCTGGCGCTGCTGTGCATCGGAAGATTGGTGCTAGGCGTTGGCCAAAGCTTTGCCGGTACCGGCTCCACGCTGTGGGGGATCGGACGCGTTGGCTCGTTGCATATCGGTAAAGTTATCTCGTGGAGCGGCGTCATGACTTACGGCGCGATGGCCGTGGGCGCGCCGCTCGGGGTATGGATATTTCGCCTTGGCGGTTTAGGATTACTGGCGGCGGTCATCATGGCCATTGCGCTGGCGGCAATTCTGCTGGCGATAAGTAAGGAAGGCGTACAGCGCAAATCGAGCAACGTCATTCCGTTTCGGCAGGTATTGGGCAAAATTTTGCCCTACGGCGTGGTGTTAGGACTGGCGACCTCGGGTTTTGGGGTAATCGCCACCTTTATCACGCTTTTTTATGAAGCAAAAAGCTGGAGCGGCGGCGCGTTTGCCTTAACGTTATTCAGCTCGGCATTTGTTGCTATGCGGCTGCTGTTCCCTAACGTAATCAATCGATTTGGCGGCCAAAAGGTGGCCCTGATTTGCTTCCTTTTTGAAGCCCTCGGCCTGCTGCTGGTGTGGGTCGCCCCCGAGCCGCTACTTGCGTTGACAGGCGCGATGTTGACCGGCGCAGGTTTCTCACTGGTATTTCCGGCGCTGGGAGTGGTCGCAGTGAAGCGATTACCGCAAGAAAATCAGGGCAGTGCGCTAGCGACTTACACCGCATTTATGGACCTGTCGCTAGGGATCACCGGACCGCTGGCAGGACTGCTGATTGCGCACGCCGGGATCTCGTCAATCTATCTCGCCGCTGCCTTCGCCGTCATTTTAAGCGCAGCGCTGATTCTGCGGTTGGTAAGAAAAGAGCAGGGGCTTAAGGAAAGGTGAAAATTTCCCCTTTTCGGCAAGTGTCAAAAATGAAAAGGGGAAGGTAACTTTTAGGTCAGAACTCTGCCCATGTGATGAATAGAAACCAATTTCCCGTTACGTAAGGCATAAGCTTCCGAGGTTCCTTCCACCACAAAATCGAATTTATTATACAGCGCAATCGCGGCGTGATTATCAATAAATACCGTCAGCTCCACCCGACTAATGCCAAGCCAGTTGTCGCACATATCAAGCACGGCAGCGAGCAGTTTGCTGCCTATTCCCTGACCCTGAAAATCGGAATGCACACCTAGGCCAAAACTGGCGGTATGACGACGTCGCATCGTTGGATTAACATGCAGCGTTATTTGGCCCACAACGCGTTCTCCAAAACAGGCTACTAGATTATAAGTGCCCGCTTGAGGCACTTCGAGGCGCTTTTGCCACGTCCCCGAAGCCGGATAAGGGAGCTGTAACGTATCGCTAAATACCTGTTCCTGACTATAAAGCTGATGTAATTGCTCATAATCTGCTGGCTCGACATGACGAATGACAATCTGGGACATCTACCGCTCCTTGCCTAGATTTAGCTAATAACCTCTTAATTTATCAGTCTATTTCATTTTGGCAATTTAATCATTGAGCAAAAAAAGCCTTTACAAGTGCGAATGATAATGATTATTATTGTCATGCGTTCCGGGGGTGGCTATTCACCATAGTCAAACGGGTCCCTGGAAAGCACGACATTGCTCACATTGCTTCCAGTATTATTTTAGCCAGCCGGGTGCTGGCTTTTTTTTTGTCCCAAAGTGTGTCATTTCTTGCTAAAATTCCTCCCTGTTCCCTCTATCCCAGTTCATTGAAAATGAAGAAAAAAAGGCCAGTGCTTCAGGACGTCGCCGATCGGGTAGGTGTAACCAAAATGACGGTCAGCCGTTATTTGCGTAACCCCGAACAGGTTTCTCTGCAATTGCAGGAGAAGATTGCCGCCGCGCTGGACGAACTCGGATACATTCCCAATCGTGCTCCCGATATTCTTTCCAATGCCAAAAGTCGCGCCATCGGCGTGCTGCTGCCGTCGTTAACCAATCAGGTATTTGCCGAAGTGCTGCGCGGTATTGAAAGCGTGACGGATATTCATGGCTATCAAACCATGCTCGCCCACTACGGATACAGCGCCGAGCGTGAAGAGCAGCGTCTGACCTCACTGCTTTCCTATAATATCGATGGCCTGATCCTTTCTGAGCGCACGCACTCTGCTCGCACCTTGAAGATGATTGAAGTGGCCGGCATTCCCGTGGTCGAAATGATGGACTGCGTGTCGCCCTGCGTCGATTTAGCCGTCGGCTTTAATAACTTTGAAGCAGCGCGTCAAATGACCCAGCAGATTATCGCCCACGGCCATCGTCACGTGGTCTATTTCGGCGCGCGTCAAGATGAACGAACGCTTATCAAACAGCAGGGTTATGAGCGGGCGATGCGCGAGTCGGGGCTTGAGCCTTACAGCGTGATGACCACGCGATCGTCGAGTTATACCGCCGGAGCCGAGCTATTGAAGCAGGCGCAGCGCGATTATCCGCAGATAGACAGTATTTTTTGCACCAACGATGACCTGGCGGCGGGGGCGTTTTTCGAATGTCTGCGACAGGGATTGCACATCCCGAACCAGATGGCGATAGCCGGCTTCCACGGCCACAATATGGGTCAGGCCATGGAGCCGAAGCTTGCCAGCGTGTTAACGCCGCGTGAACGCATGGGCCAAATTACCGCCGAGCGTTTACTGGCGCGACTGCGCGGAGAAGAGGTGGTGCCAAGAATGGTCGACGTCGGCTTTACCATTTCATCGGGCGGCAGTATTTAAGCGTATTTAACGCCTGCCTCTGCCGTCCGTCGAAATCAGATCTGCGTTTCGGTAGCCAACGTAATGACGTGCGCGTTTTCCAGCGCCGTCACGCAGCGTTTCACTACGCCACCCAGCTGATGATCAATATTGACCCGCACCACGTCCGGCTCATCTTCACCCGGCTCTTCCAGCGCGGCAAACTGACTTTTCAGCATGTCCGGCGAGAAGAAATGTCCGGCACGCGCTTTCAAACGCTGCAAAATCACCTCTTCGCTGCCTTTCAGATAGAGAAAGATTATCCCCTCGTTGCCCTTGCGCAGCGCATCGCGATAGCGACGTTTCAACGCCGAGCAAACGATCAGGCCGGTTTCGTTTTTGTGCTTGAGACTGTAAGCCGCATCACTTAAACGTTCCAGCCAGGGCGCGCGATCGTCGTCATTTAACGGCTGTCCGCTGGCCATTTTCTGAATATTGGCGCGAGGATGCAGATCGTCGCCGTCGATAAATTTAGCATGAATCGCTTGTGCTACGGCTGCGCCGACGGTGGTTTTACCGCTGCCAGATACACCCATCAAAATGATGCTTTGTCCTGCCATAAGTTTGATCTCTGTCCCATATTTAGAATTTACCCGAGCGGGTCATTACTTATATTAGCATGTTACCGGTATCATGATACCGGTAACAAATGGAGGTGTGACTAATATCACAAAGGATTATGTATAAATTTTAGCGCTGTCTTGCAATTCGGCAGGTGCTGAACACGCAAACTTACAAAAAAATATCACTCGCGCACTGTTATCTTCACTGCGATGCCTTGGCCGTCATGGAAGGGCGTTAAGGTTTGGCAGGACAGAGAAGGGCGGAAGGGGAAAAGTTATGCCATTAGCCATCGTTGCAGTCGGCGTCGCACTGCTGCTGCTACTTATGATCCGATTCAAATTAAACGGTTTTATCGCGTTAATCCTCGTCGCGCTGGCAGTTGGCGTGATGCAGGGAATGCCAATAGATAAAGTCATTACTTCAATTAAAAATGGCGTGGGCGGCACGTTGGGCAGTCTGGCCCTAATCATGGGCTTCGGTGCCATGCTAGGTAAACTGCTGGCCGACTGCGGCGGTGCCCAGCGCATCGCGACCACGCTTATCGACAAGTTTGGCGTCAAATATATTCAGTGGGCGCTGGTGGTCACCGGCTTTATTGTCGGCTTCGCGCTGTTCTATGAAGTCGGTTTCGTGCTGATGCTGCCGCTGGTATTTTCCGTGGCGTCTGCCGCGCGTTTGCCGCTGCTGTATGTTGGCGTACCAATGGCGGCGGCGTTGTCGGTCACTCACGGCTTCTTGCCTCCACACCCTGGCCCGACGGCTATCGCGCTTATTTTCCATGCGAACATGGGCAAAACGCTGCTTTACGGCGCAATTCTGGGTATTCCAACGGTGATTCTTGCTGGTCCAGTATTTGCCCGTTTTCTGAAAGGTATCGACAAGCCGGTTCCACAAGGTTTGTACAACCCGAAAGTCTTTACCGAAGCTGAAATGCCTGGTTTTGGCGTGAGCGTTGCGACTTCGCTGGTGCCGGTTATTCTGATGGCGTTCCGCGCGATTACCGAAATGATCGTGCCGAAAGGCCACCCGATTCTTTCTTACGCCGAGTTTTTTGGTGATCCGGTAATGGCCACGCTGATTGCGGTGCTGATTGCTATCTTCACCTTTGGTTTAAATCGTGGTCGCACGATGGATGAAGTGATGGGCACCATCACCGATTCGATTAAAATTATTGCCATGATGCTGCTGATTATCGGCGGTGGCGGTGCGTTCAAGCAGGTGCTGGTCGACAGCGGCGTGGACAAATATATCGCCAGCCTGATGCAGGGCAGCACGCTTTCGCCAATTCTGCTGGCCTGGACCATCGCGGCATCTCTGCGTTTGGCGCTGGGCTCCGCGACTGTCGCGGCGATTACGGCGGGCGGTATTGCCGCGCCGCTGATTGCAACGACCGGCGCAAGCCCTGAGTTGATGGTTATCGCCGTCGGTTCGGGCAGCGTGATTTTCTCGCACGTTAACGATCCGGGCTTCTGGCTGTTTAAAGAGTATTTCAATCTGACTATCGGCGAAACGCTGCGTTCGTGGTCGGTATTGGAAACCATCATTTCCGTATCGGGTCTGGTCGGCTGCTTAATTCTGGCGAATTTCGTCTAATACCTCTACAGCGCCTTGCCTGAATTTTGGGTAAGGCGCTGCCTTTTATTTCCTCTATCTATAACTTCTATAATCACCGTTAATAACAGAAGCCTTTACACGTCTCATTAATATAATAATCATGATATTAAGTTGAGTTTATTTATATGGTTACTCTTAGCGAGATAATAGATATTAATATCTTGACTGAATAGGTTCTATGAATGAATATGCACCGGTTGTATCTTCACTGAGATGTCAGGCAATGATTATTGATTATAAGAATGAATTAATACACCAGCATACGGCTCTTAAAACGATTATCTTTTCATTTAAAAGGTTTATAGAAAATCTTAATGAATTTAATTCTGAAATAGAGGATGGTGCGGGATATTTATCTACTATCCAGACAATTTTAGGGTGTATTGCGAGTTCGCATAAGCTAGATCACATTCGCCTATGTTGTGATGAAAAGTCGAAACAAAATTTTCTAAATGATTCATATGGATTACTAATTTCAGGAAAGCTTAAGGAGTCGGTCAGTGTTTATCAAACAGCGCATAAAAGTAGTATGGTCGATGGACTAAAGCCCTACCAAATTATTAATGGAATCAGTAGTGGAATCGCTTTAACGGAAACGCAAAATAAAAAGGGGACGGCGTGGGTTAAAGGAATTCAAGATGCATTTTATGTTATAGGCCAAAAAGTAAATTTACAAGTAGGACAGCGTTTGTATAGAGGCGCAACTTTATCAAAAACGCAGCTTAATGATTTTCGCGCCGCTATAACGAATGGACAAAAAAAAGATTTATCAGGGTTTATTTCTACCTCTTTAAGTGAAAGTATAGCGTTATGTTTTGCTATACTTTCATATGTACGTTGGTTGGAAAATACTGACATTGAAATAGATAACCCTCACATACCTGTTGTATTTGAGTTAACCAATAGGAAAGAAAGTTTAAATTTCTTAATGCCGGATGCCTTGAGGTTACCTCACCGAAGTCAAGGACAAATGGAAGTGCTTCTTCAAGGCACCACGCAAATAAAGCCAACATATATTGATTATCAAGAAGGATTCATTAAAATATATGCAGATATATTAAATTAATTTAATAATTTATTTAATTAAGGTGATAGCATGAAAGAAAACGCAAAAGTGACTAAAAACCTCAAGCCGATATATAGTCATTCTGATTACGTTAATACTCAAATTGATAAATTATTTGAAGACAAAAAAAAGCTGGCAATCATGATGAAGAAAAAGTCGATTAAACTGACTTTTCCTCCAGCAGGGAGTGGGTCTGTTCTCGACTGGTTATAGTTGTTTGACTCAAAAGGTGCAGGTATCAGCGAATTTGGTAAACTAAATTGACCTAGAATCGCTTCTTGTCAGAAGTCTCTTCTTTTCAATAAAGTAGCCTAGGTTTGCTGACCTTGGCCTGTTTATCACCCCTCAACGCTTTGCTTTCATTTCCTCCCACTTAACGTAAATAAATGCGCAAGAAAGGTGAAACAGTCTGAAAAGTGTGGCCCAATACGGCCAAATAATTTTGGCTGCTGGATAACCTTCTATGCCCTCCGTTTTGCACTTTATACTGGCTCTCGTCGTCATCTTCTTTCTCGCGTTCATTTTCAGTAACGATCGCAAAAAAATCCGTCCTCGCGTCATCCTGCAGCTAATCGTGATTGAAGGCCTGCTGGCGTGGTTTTTCCTGCATGCTTCAAGCGGATTGGCGATGGTGACGGCAGTCTCTGGATTCTTCGAAAACCTGCTGACCTACGCCGCGCAAGGTTCTGACTTCGTGTTCGGCGGCATGAGCAAGGCCGGTCTGGCGTTTATCTTCCTCGGCGTGCTGTGCCCGATTATCTTTATCTCGGCTTTAATCGGTATTTTGCAGCACCTGCGCATTTTGCCGCTGCTAATCCGTATTGTCGGCACTTTGCTGTCGAAAATTAACGGCATGGGCAAGCTGGAATCCTTTAACGCGGTGAGTACGCTGATTCTCGGACAGTCGGAAAACTTCATCGCCTATAAAGGCGTGTTGGCGGAGATTTCACCGCGTCGTCTTTATTCGATGGCCGCTGCCGCAATGTCGACCGTTTCCCTATCGATCGTTGGCGCTTACATGACGATGATTGAACCGAAATACGTGGTCGCCGCGCTAATCCTCAATATGTTTAGCACCTTTATTATCCTGTCGATAATCAACCCGACGCCAATCGGTGATGAGCCGGATATCAAGCTCGACAAGCTCCACGAAGACCAAAGTTTCTTTGAAATGCTGGGCGAATATATTCTGGCGGGCTTTAAAGTGGCGGTGATTATCATGGCGATGCTGATTGGTTTTATCGCCCTTATTGCTGCCGTGAATGCGCTGTTTACGGCGATTTTTGGCATCAGCTTCCAGCAGATTTTGGGTTACGTATTTTATCCGTTTGCCTGGCTGATTGGCATTCCTGCGCCTGACGCGCTGAAAGCCGCCAGCATCATGGCCACCAAGTTAGTGACCAACGAGTTTGTGGCGATGATTGATCTGAAGCAAATTGCAACCGAACTGTCGCCGCGCGGGCTGGGAATTCTTTCCGTATTTTTGGTCTCTTTCGCTAACTTTGCTTCGATAGGCATCGTTGCGGGCGCCATCAAAGGCTTGAACGAAAGTCAGGGCAACGTGGTGTCGCGCTACGCCTTGAAACTGGTCTACGGCTCCACGCTCGTCAGCCTACTCTCCGCCGCCTTCGCGGGCTTAGTGTTGTAGAATTGTTCGCTTAAGCTGTGACTTAAATTTCGCAAGTTAAACTATGCATCAACACAAGCCCGGCCACTGCGCCGGGCTTTTATTTGAGCTTGGTATGAATGATACAAGGCGTTATACTGGTTAAAAGTTCAGCAGAAAGGAGTTTCACATGGGCGCATTACTTTCCCCTATCGTTTCAGAATTTGAAACAGAAGAACAAGCCAGTAGTTATGACCGTTGGTTTAGAGCAAAAGTGCAGGCCGCCATTGACGATTCACGTCCCGGTGTTGCACATGATGACGTTATGGCCGAGATGGATGCCATAATTGCGCAAGCTGAAATGGGGATGCGAAAAACCTATTGATGCTGCAAATTATATGGAGCCAACCCGCACGGAGCGATTTAGTTAATATCATCAAATATATTTCAGATGAAAATCCCTTTGCAGCCCGTCACATAAGAAACCTGATTGAAGAAGCGATATTACCGACAGCAGAACACCCTTATATCTTTAGAGCGGGAAGGGTGCCTGGTACGAGAGAAATAGTCGCTCATCCTAATTATATTTTGATATATGGCGTAAGCGCCGATCGAATAACCGTTCTTAGCGTTTTGCACGCTCGTCAGGAATATCCACCGGCTTTAAATAACTTTTAAACTTATTTCGTTTAAAAATCCACGCACGCCGGGTTATCTACCTGCATGACGGAATCCTGCTGGAAGCGCTGTTTGTAGAGTTCGCGGATTTCATGGATTTTCTTCTGCGCGTCGGCGTTGTCGGCATGAATCAGTAGCAACGCTTTGCTGTTTTCCTTGATCACCACCCCCTCGCTTCTCAGCCATTGCCCCTTGGCGTCAAACACGCTCAGCCCATCTTTGAAACGCGGCGTCACCTCTTTGTCGACGAAACTCTGCCACTGGCTGGCGCTGACCGGCGCGGCATTATGTCGGCTGAGGCCAAAATAGAGCGTAGTTTGCGTCATGAGATTGCCGGTTTTACAGGTAAGCGCGGGCGCTGGCGTGGCAGCAACTTCGACGGCTTTCGGCGGGAAAGGAGCCTGTGGCGCGGGATGCGTAGCTGCGCAGCCGGTCAAAGTGAGTGCCACGAATGCGGCGAGGAGAGCTGGGGTCTTCATGGCAAATTCCTTGTGATTGAGTGTCAACGGCGGCGCAACGTCTGTCGCCCCGCCGTTGACATCATAGGGTCTGGTCGCTCCAGCGCGCAATCACTTATCGCCCTGAAAACCCGTGCTATTTTCGATTATTTGTTAACACTTACCTTTTATTATTAGCCTTATTTATAGCGAGCTTTACTGATACTGAAGGTAGGCGACGTGAGTCTGTAAATACTCTTCCAGCCCGTGACGCCCGTCCGCGCCGCCAATTCCCGACTTGCGCCAGCCCGCGTGGAAGCCCTGCATCGCCTCAAAGTTTTCACGATTGACATAGGTCTCGCCAAACTTGAGCTTCTTCAATGCGGTCATCGCGGTATTGATATTTTGCGTGTAGATCGCCGACGTTAGGCCATATTCGCTGTCGTTCGCCAGCGCAATCACCTCATCCAGCGTTTTAAACGTCGTGACCGGCAGAACGGGGCCAAAAATCTCGTGCTGCATGATATCCATGTTTTGACGCACGTCGGTCAAAATTGTCGGCTGGAAGAAGAAGCCTTTGTTGCCCGCGCGTTTGCCGCCCAGCAGCACTTTCGCGCCCTGTTGCACGGCTTCGGCGACTTTATCTTCAACACGTTGCAGCGCGTCGGCGCTGATCAGCGGCCCCATATCCAGCTCGCTATTTTGCGCCGTATCGCCAAATTTTACCTGCTCGAAGGCCTGGCTCAGTCGGGTGATAAACTCATCGTAAACGCCTTCCTGCACGTATAAACGCTCGGCGCAGTTACACACTTGTCCGGTATTGATGATGCGTGAACTGACGATGGCTTTGACCGCCAAATCAAGATCCGCGTCGTTCATCACGATAGCCGGTGCCTTGCCGCCCAACTCCAGCGACACTTTTGTCACGTTTTGCGCCGCCGCGATCATAGTCTGAATCCCCGCGTTAACGCTGCCCGTCAGGCTGACCATGCCGACCTTCGGATTGGCCGCCAGTTCGTGTCCAACCACCGGCCCCGTGCCCGTCACCAGATTGAACACGCCTTTCGGCAGGCCAATCTCGTCAACGATTTCGGCAAAGATAATCGCGTTATTCGGCGTCAGCTCACTTGGTTTGATCACAATCGTGTTGCCGGTAAGCAGCGCGGGCGCGGCTTTACGGGCGATCAGGAAGAACGGGAAATTCCACGGCAGAATACCGGTAGTTACGCCGATAGCTTTTTTGAACACTAAGATATTTTCGTTCGGGCGATCGCTCTGCACAATTTCACCCTCATAACGACGCGCCCATTCGGCGACATAATCGAGATAATCGGCGGTAAACAGCACCTCGGTTTGCGCCAATCCGCGCGTCTTGCCGCCCTCGGCAATAATGGTGTCGGTAATTTCGGCCTCGCGCTGGCGAATTCCCGCCGCAATTTTGTGCAGCCACACGCCGCGTTCCACCGCCGGTAACGCTTCCCAGCCATCCTGCGCGGCGTGGGCGGCATCAATCGCACGGCTGGCGTCTTCGGCGCTGCCTTCCGGTATCCGCGAAATGACCTGCTCGGTGGCCGGATTAATCACTTCAATCCATTTATCACTGCGGTTTTCTACAAACTGGCCGTCGATATACATGCGCTGCTGAATAATCGTCGTCATGGGCGGAATCTCCATTGATAGCGGGTTTTTATTTTTTCAATATGCCGACAACATGCCGCAGATTTCGTCCCGTAACCTTTTCGTTATTGCCACAGAAACGGGCAGGGTGGCAAAAACGGGAAAATTGGCTGAACCGACCCTACAAATGCGTAATTTGGCCCGATGGGGCGCGGATTAAGGGGAAAACGGTCAAAAAAGGGCAGAAAGAGAATTTGTGATCACTGTCGGTGAAATCTCGTTAATTTCGCCACCTTTATTGTACGGTGGGCAACCATACAGAGGTTGTGCGCGGTGACAAATCCTTAGACTCCTTCGTATGCAGGAAGCCGCTTATTTCCTGTTCGCCTCAACCCTACGAAGGAATAATTAAAAATGAATAACGCAATCCTGTTAGGCATCATGTGGCACTTTATCGGTGCCACTAGTGCGGCTTGTTTCTACGCGCCCTTTAAGAAAGTACGCAACTGGTCATGGGAAACTATGTGGTCGGTAGGCGGGGTAATGTCGTGGTTAATCTTGCCGTGGGCGGTCAGCGCCATCTTGCTGCCCAATTTCTGGTCCTATTACAGCTCGTTCAGTCTCTCCACGCTGCTGCCGGTTTTCCTGTTTGGCGCGATGTGGGGCATCGGTAACATTAATTACGGTTTAACTATGCGCTATCTCGGCATGTCGATGGGCATCGGGATTGCGATTGGTGTCACGCTGGTGGTCGGCACCTTAATGACGCCGCTGCTGCAAGGTCGTTTTGTCGAATTGTTTAGCTCCGAAGGCGGTCGTTTAACCTTGCTGGGCGTGTTTGTCGCGCTGATCGGCGTGGCGATTGTCTCGCGAGCAGGATTATTGAAAGAGCGGGCGATGGGCGTCACCGCGCAGGAATTTAACCTGAAGAAAGGGCTGATTCTGGCGGTGCTGTGCGGCATTTTCTCTGCCGGGATGTCGTTCGCGATGGACGCCGCCAAGCCAATGCACGAAGCCGCCGCCGCGCTGGGTATCGACCCGCTTTATGTCGCGCTGCCAAGCTACGTGGTGATTATGGGCGGCGGAGCCATCGTCAATCTGGCCTACTGCTTTATTCGTCTGGCGACCAAAAAAGAGCTGTCGGTCAAAGCCGATTTCTCGGTGGCAAAACCGCTGCTGCTGGCCAACGTCTGCTTTGCGCTGCTCGGCGGCACCATGTGGTATCTGCAATTCTTCTTTTATGCCTGGGGCCACGCCAAAATTCCGGCGCAGTATGATTTTATCAGCTGGATGCTGCACATGAGTTTCTACGTGCTGTGTGGCGGGCTGGTCGGGCTGATTATGAAGGAGTGGAAAAACGTCGGTCAGCGCCCAATCGGTGTGTTGAGCGTGGGCTGTCTGGTCATCGTGATGGCGGCAAATATTGTAGGTTTGGGGATGGCGTCCTGAATTGCTGACGCAACGCGCTGGGCGTCATGCCGGTTTCGCGCGTAAACACCACGGAAAAATAGTTGCTGTCGTCAAAGCCACAGGACGCAGCAACGTCTCCTATCAGGCGATCGCTGCTGCGTAGCAAATGCTTCGCCTGACACAGCTGCAACTGGCGCAAATAGTGGCCGATGCTCATCCCGGTTTGCTGGCGAAAAAGCTGCTTTAATCCGCGTTCCGACAGGCCATTTTGCTGGCAAAAAACGCCGAGACAGAAGTGTTTGCCGACGTCCGCCTGAATCGCCGACATCAATAAATCCAGCTGTTCGCCTTCCGGCAGGGCGTAAGCTTTATCGGCGGCGTAGCGATGGCGTTTCAGAATCAGCGCCAATTGCAGAAACAGCGCCTCGGTAAGTTGCAACGACAGCACGTCAGTTTTGCGACTCTCCTGCACCAGCTGCAAAATCACGCCTCGCGCCAGCGCCATACCGCGCGTGGTCAGCCGCCAGTGCGTCGGGCTGTCGCCCTCGTCGCGTGGCAGCATTTCCGACCAGTCCAATCCGAGTTTAAACCGTTCCGGACAGTAAATAATGTTGTCGAGCACCAAATCGTTGACGGCATCGTAACTGTGACAATCGGTCGCGCGGATATAAAAAATATCGCCACAGGTCACCAGCCACGGCCGATCGTTGAGCACGTGCAGCCCGTTGCCGCGCCAGACAATCACGATTTCGCAGAATTCATGGGTGTGCGCAGGGAAGGAGGGCTGCGGCGCGCGATCGGCGACCGCTACCGGCATCAGGTCTGAAGGTAAGTAGTCGGCTTTTGGCAGACGAAGAGCGGGTGGGCGAACGGTTGGCTGATGAAGAGTCATAGGGCCTCGAGTTAGTTCATATGTTGACGAACGTTGCGCGGCGCATAGCCAAACTCACGCTTGAACAGCGTCGAAAAATGATTGCTGTCGCCGAAACCGCACTGAAAAGCGATGTCCGTGACGCGCATGTCGCTGTGGCGCAATAAGTGCCGCGATTGCAGCAGGCGCAGCCGGTTAAGATAACGCTGCGGCGTGCTGCCGGTTTGCTGTTTCAACTGGCGATGCAGCGTGCGCAGCGACAGCGAAAAATGGCTCGCCACTTCATCCCAATCAATCTCTTCGCTGTAATGTTCGTTTAGCCAATCAAGCAGATGACGTAAACGGCTTTCCTGATTGCTGTCGTCCTGCGTGCTGCGGCCCTGTCGCAGCAACACCAAAAGCTGCATAAAACGCAGTTCCTGCTCGGCCTGCTGTTCCAGCGAAAAATCTTCCGTGCGGCGCGGTAATTGGTCAATCAGCGATTTGGCCTGCGCCATCACCTTATTGTTAATCCGCCACAGCGACGGGTAGTTGCCGTCGGTTTCCTGCGGCAGTAAATTGCGTAATCCGGAAAGGAAACGGAAAGCGTCGGGTCCGCGATACAGCACGTTGGTTAAATGCAAATTATCGGTTTGCTCATATAAATGGCGATCGTGATCGCGAACAAAACAGACGCAGCCGCCGCAAAGCGTTTGCGGTTGACCATTGAAAACGTGAATGCCGCTGCCCTGTTCCACCAGCACAATTTCATGAAAATCATGATGATGTTCGGGAAAGGCGCTCTGCGGCGCGCGCGGTTCAACGGCAATTGAAAAACCACCGGGCGGGAAAAAATCAACGCTGTGCAGTAGGGTCATTTTTAACACCTCATTAATAAGTCCGTAACCGATGGTAATAATGCCCGCGCAACTTTACCTTGAATTTTTGACCATGAAATCACCTTGGTGGCGGCATTTTTCAAGAAAGAATAAGAAATGATTCAGAAATGCGGAGAGCGTCACAGCTTGTTCGAGTGAGAGCAAAAGAAAAAAGTGTGAGCTGCTTCAAGGCTATCTTTGTACCGTTGCCAACAGGCATTTTGCGCTGGCAGTGACGAAAAGGCGGCAAATCTGGCGGATTTTAGACTGGAGTCATTCATTCAGCCGGGAAGAAATCCATGACGTTTCGCCACTCTACGACGGCCAGCCCCTCCAACACGCTTCGCTATAGCGTGGCCATTGATCTCGGTGCCTCCAGCGGCCGCGTCATGCTGGCCTGTTCCGACCTTGCGCAAGGCGTGCTGACCCTGCGCGAAGTCAGCCGTTTCACTAACTCTCTGGTGACAGTTGATGAACATGAATGCTGGGATGTTGACGCGCTGGAGCAGGCCATTCGCGCCGGTTTACAGCAGCTGGATGACGAAGGTATTAGGCTGGACAGCCTCGGCATCGATACCTGGGGCGTCGATTTTGTGTTACTGGATGCCGACGGCAGGCGTTTGGCACCCGCTGTCTCTTATCGCGACCGGCGCACTCACGGTGTGATGGCCAAGGCGCACGCCGAGCTGAGTCGTGAAGCCATTTACAAGCAAACCGGTATCCAGTTTTTGCCCTTCAACACGCTTTATCAGCTGCGCGCGCTGACCCGCAATCAGCCCGAGCTGGTCGACAATATTGCTCACCTGCTGCAAATCCCGGATTACCTGCATTATCGCCTCACCGGCCAGCTGTGCTGGGAATATACCAACGCGTCCACCACCCAGATGCTGAATATCGAAAGCGGCGAATGGGACAGCAAACTGCTGCACTGGGCGGGCGCGAAGGCCGCGTGGTTGGGTCGCCCGTCACAGCCCGGCCATAAAATTGGTGAGTGGATGAATGCGCAGGGTCAGGGCGTGCCGGTGATTGCCGTCGCGACCCACGATACCGCCAGTGCAGTTTTGGGCACGCCGCTGGCCGACGCCGACGCGGCCTATCTCTCCTCCGGCACCTGGTCGTTAATGGGCTTCGAAAGTTTGACGCCTTTTAACAATCGCGCCGCGCTTGAGGCCAATATCACCAACGAAGGCGGCGCAGAAGGCCGTTATCGAGTGCTGAAAAATATTATGGGCCTGTGGCTGTTACAGCGCGTTTGCGAAGAGCTGCACATCGACGACCTGTGTCAACTCATCGACGACGCCGCGCAGCAAAGCGCCTGCCGCTGGCTGATCAATCCGAATGACGATCGTTTTATTAATCCGTCGAGCATGGTGCGGGAAATTCAAAACGCCTGCGTCGAAAACGCCATGCCTCAGCCGCACAACGCCGCCGAGCTGGCGCGCTGCATCTTCGACAGTCTGGCGCTGCTTTATCGGCAGGTGCTTGAAGAGTTGGCGACCGTGCGCGGCAAAGCTTTTACCCAGCTGCACATTGTGGGCGGCGGCTGTCAAAACCAGTTTCTTAATCAGCTCTGCGCCAATGCCTGCAATCTGCCGGTGATTGCCGGGCCGATTGAAGCCTCGACGCTGGGCAATATCGGCTGTCAGCTGATTGCGTTGGGCGAAGTCAAAGACGTCAGCGCCTTCCGCAAGCTGGTCGCCGAACAGTTCCCGTTAAATCGTATTGAACCCCATTCCGACAGCGTCTTCGCCGCCCATTGGCCGCGTTTTCAGGCGCTTAGCCAACCTAATAAGGAATTTTGCTTATGACCAAGCTCATCGATCAGGCCTTTGAACTGGCTAAACAACGTTTTGCCGCCGTGGGCGTTGACGTAGAGGCCGCGCTGTCAAAACTCGACACCTTACCCATCTCGATGCACTGCTGGCAGGGCGATGACGTGCGCGGTTTTGAAAACCCGCAGGGCGCGCTGACCGGCGGTATTCAGGCCACGGGAAATTATCCGGGCCGCGCCACCAATGCTGTGGAGCTGCGCGCCGATCTCGACAAGGCAATGTCGCTGATTCCGGGACCCAAGCGTTTGAATCTGCACGCGATTTATCTTGAGAGCGACGCGCCCGTCGAACGCACCGATATCGCGCCGAAACACTTTAGTAACTGGGTGGAATGGGCGAAGAAAGAGCAGATTGGGCTGGATTTCAACCCGACCTGTTTCTCGCACGAACACAGCGCCGACGGCTTTACGCTGTCGAGCCAGAGCGCCGAAATTCGCCAGTTCTGGATTGAGCACTGCAAGGCTAGCCGCAAAGTCTCTGCTTCATTCGGCGAGCAGCTTGGCACGCCGTCGGTGATGAATATCTGGGTGCCGGACGGCATGAAAGACCTCACCGTCGACCGTTTCGGCCCGCGCCAGCGTTTGATGAATTCGCTGGATGAGATAATCAAAGAGAAACTTGACCCGTCGCAGCACATCGATTCCGTTGAAAGCAAACTGTTCGGCATCGGCGCGGAAAGCTACACCGTCGGCTCCAACGAATTTTGCCTGGGCTATGCCGCCAGTCGCCAAACCGCGCTGACGCTGGACGCCGGACACTTCCATCCGACCGAAGTGATTTCCGACAAAATCTCCACCGCCATGCTTTACGTGCCGCGCCTGCTGCTGCACGTCAGCCGTCCGGTGCGTTGGGACAGCGATCACGTGGTGATTCTTGACGACGAAACGCAGGCCATCGCCACTGAAATCGTGCGCAATCAGCTGTTCGACAAAGTCCACATCGGCCTCGATTTCTTCGACGCCTCGATCAATCGCATCGCCGCGTGGGTGATCGGCACGCGCAACGCCAAAAAAGCGCTGCTGCGCGCGCTGCTCGAACCTATCGACCAGTTGCGCCAAGCCGAAAACGAGGGCGATTACACGCTGCGTCTGGCGCTGCTCGAAGAGCAAAAATCGCTGCCGTGGCAGGCCGTGTGGGAAACCTATTGCCTGCGCAACGACGTGCCTGCCGATGCGGGCTGGATCACCGACGTGCGCCGTTACGAACAACAAATACTCCGTCAACGTTAAGGATTTATCATGCAAAGCATTCTTTCTTCGTGGTTTGTGCAGGGAATGGTGAAAGCCACCAGCGACATGTGGCTGAAAGGCTGGGACGAACGTAACGGCGGTAATATCAGCCTGCGGCTGCTGGAAGAGGAAGTCGCACCGTTCAAGGCCGATTTTGACGCCGAGCCGCGCCGCATCGAGCTGACGCAGCCCGCGACCGCGCTGGCAAACTGCTGGTTTCTGGTGACTGGCTCAGGCAAGTTTTTCCGCAACGTGCAGCTGGATCCGGCCGACAGCCTGGTGTTGTTAAAAGTCAGCGCGGACGGGCTGTCGTCTCAGATTCATTGGGGATTAGTGAACGGCGGCGTGCCGACCTCCGAGCTGGCGTCGCATTTCCAGTCTCACTGTGTGCGAAAACAGCTGACCAACGGCAGCGATCGCGTGATTATGCACTGCCACGCCACTAACTTTATCGCCCTGAGTTACGTGCTCGAACTCGACGCTGCAAGCTTTACCCGCCAGCTGTGGGAAGGCAGCACCGAATGTCTGGTGGTGTTCCCGGACGGCGTTGGCATTGTGCCGTGGATGGTGCCGGGCACCGACGGTATCGGCGAGAAAACTGCCGAACAGATGAAATCGCACAGTATCGTGCTGTGGCCGTTCCACGGAATTTTTGGCGCGGGACCCACGCTGGATGAAACCTTTGGCCTGATCGATACCGCCGAAAAATCGTCGGAAGTGCTGGTGAAAGTCATCTCGATGGGCGGCATGAAACAGACGATTTCAACGCAGGAGCTTATCGCGCTCGGCAAGCGTTTTGGCGTCACGCCGTGGCCTGAGGCGCTGCATCTGGACAAGCGACATGTTGCGTAAAGCCTTTGTGATGCAGGTGCATCCGCACGCGCACGAAGAGTACGCGCGGCGTCATGCGCCGATTTGGCCCGAGCTGGAGCAGACCTTAAAAGCGCACGGCGCGCATCACTACAGCATTTTTCTGGATGCCGAACGGAATCTGCTGTTCGCCGTGGTGGAGATTGAGTCGCAACAGCGCTGGGACGCCGTGGCGCAAACTGAAATTTGCCAGCGCTGGTGGGCGTCGATGTCTGAACTGATGCCCTCCAATGCCGACAACAGTCCGGTAAGTCAGGAGCTGAAACCGGTGTTCTATCTGGAATAGGTTAGGCTCCTCGTTTTACATCAAAGCCTCCTTTATTATGCAGCGGCGTATAGCGGCGTAATAAGGAGGCTTTTGGTGTTTCTTTTTTCCGTCAATATAAGCAGCGCTGCTAACAAAGCCTTTGGTATCGAATAAATTCACTTGCCACCCAGCGTACATTTTGTAAGGTATACACTCGCGCGCTAACGGGGCAGCAGGCGGCAGTTTTCCTGTTAAAACAGGCAAAATTGAGCCAAAAAGGTGCAAACGCGCAATAAATGCAGTTATTACCCTCAGGGCAGGACAGTAATTATGAAAAATGTAGGTTTCATCGGTTGGCGCGGTATGGTCGGTTCTGTGCTTATGCAACGCATGGCAGAAGAGCGCGATTTCGACGCTATCCGTCCGGTATTCTTCTCTACCTCGCAGCTCGGCCAGCCGTCACCGGTTTTTGCCGGTCATCAGGGCACGCTGCAAGACGCCTTTGATATCGACGCGCTTTCCGCGCTGGATATCATTATCACCTGTCAGGGCGGGGATTATACCAATGAAATCTATCCAAAGCTGCGCGCCACGGGCTGGCAGGGCTACTGGATTGATGCCGCTTCTTCGCTGCGCATGAAAGATGACGCGATCATCATCCTCGATCCGGTTAACAAGGCCGTGATTCAGGAAGGCATCGATAAAGGCATTAAAACGTTCGTTGGCGGAAACTGTACCGTCAGCCTGATGCTGATGTCGCTCGGCGGCCTGTTCGCCCACGACCTGGTTGAATGGGCTTCAGTCGCGACCTATCAGGCGGCGTCCGGCGGCGGTGCGCGTCACATGCGCGAGCTGCTGACTCAAATGGGCATGCTGCACAATTCCGTGGCGAAAGAGCTGCAAAATCCGGCGTCCGCGATTCTGGACATCGAGCGCAAGGTCACCGAGCTGACCCGCAGCGGCACTTTGCCAACCGACAACTTCGGCGTGCCATTGGCGGGCGGTCTGATCCCATGGATCGACAAGCAGCTGGACAACGGCCAGACCAAAGAAGAGTGGAAAGGTCAGGCGGAAACCAACAAAATTCTGCGCACCTCCAACGTTATTCCGGTTGATGGCCTCTGCGTGCGCATCGGCGCGCTGCGTTGCCACAGCCAGGCGTTTACGCTGAAACTGAAAAAAGACGTGTCGATTCCAGAAATCGAACAGATTCTGGCGACGCACAACGATTGGGTTCGCGTAATCCCGAACGACCGCGAGCTTTCTATGCGCGAACTGACGCCAGCCGCCGTTACCGGCACGCTGAACACGCCGGTGGGTCGTTTGCGTAAACTGAACATGGGGCCTGAGTATCTGTCGGCCTTCACCGTGGGCGACCAGCTGCTGTGGGGCGCCGCCGAGCCGCTGCGCCGCATGCTGCGTATTCTGCTGTAGTGCTCGTATTCAATTGCCGCTTTTAACGTTTTAAGACGTTGAGTCCGCACTGCGAAAAGGGATGCCCAAGGGTATCCCTTTTTTATTGGCCGAGGGTTACGTTTTTGACTGTTTTTTAGGCATTTTGCAGTGTGATATTTTTGATAAAAATATGTTGAAATTCATGCGTTGCAGATGGAAAGCTTTGGCTATGCTTAGTAGAAGCTGATTAGGAATTTGAGTATGGCATTTGTCTGTTTTTTTAAAAGTTGTGAACGAAGGCAGACAATGTTGCTGGAAACTGAGCATATTAAGGAGAAGGGGATTCTTCGCGGGCTTTACGTCACTGAACTGTGACAGACGTGTGGCAAATAATCTGGCAAATGGGCTTATTTTCAGGATGAAACACGACGTTAAAGGAAAACACGATCGAGCCGACACAATGATCGCTATTGGTTTTGTTGATGAATTAATCACAGGATGAAACACCATGCCAGTACTTCCCGACCAGCACGTTATTAACCAAATTATCTCTGGCCGCTATGCTGACCCCTTTTCGTTTTTGGGGATGCATCAGGTAGGCGCAGGATTGGAGGTTCGTGCTCTTTTACCGGATGCTTCACAAGTTTGGGTCATTGATACCCAGAAGCAGAGCCGGGTTGCGGAACTGCGTCGCTATGACGATCGCGGAGTTTTTGTTGGCCTGATGGGCCGCCGCAGAAAATTTTTCCGCTACCAGCTGGAAGTTTGCTGGGGCGATGACACTTATATTATTGATGACCCTTACCGTTTCGGCACTTTGCTGCAAGAGCTGGATGTCTGGCTGCTGTCGGAAGGCACGCACCTGCGGCCGTATGAAAAACTCGGCGCGCATCCGATTACGCTCGACGGCGTAGAAGGGGTCAGCTTTGCCGTTTGGGCGCCCAACGCGATTCGCGTCTCGGTGGTCGGTGAGTTTAACTTCTGGGACGGCCGCCGCCATCCGATGCGCCTGCGTCGTGAAAACGGCATTTGGGAACTGTTTATCCCCGCCGTGAAAGAGGGCCAGCTCTACAAATTCGAAATCATCGACTGTCACGGCAATCTGGGCCTGCGCGCCGATCCTTACGCCTTTGAGGCGCAGATGCGTCCTGATACCGCGTCGGTGATTCGCCCTCTGCCCGCGCCCGTCGAATTTTCTCCAGAACGCAAAAAAGCCAACGGCATGAGTCAGCCGGTTTCTGTTTACGAGGTGCATCTCGGCTCGTGGCGTCGCCATACCGACGATAACTTCTGGCTCAGCTACGGCGAGCTGGCGGAACAGCTGGTTTCCTACGTGAAATGGATGGGCTTCACCCACATTGAATTAATGCCGATTAACGAACACCCGTTCGACGGCAGCTGGGGCTATCAGCCACTCGGCATGTACGCGCCAACCCGCCGCTTCGGCTCACCGCCTGAATTCAAAGCCTTTGTCGACGCCGCCCACGAGGCCGGTTTAAACGTGATCCTCGACTGGGTGCCGGGCCATTTCCCGAGCGATTCCCACGGCCTGGCCGAATTCGACGGCACCGCGCTGTACGAATATGCCGATCCGCGCGAAGGATATCATCAGGACTGGAACACGCTGATTTACAACTATGGCCGCCATGAAGTGCGTAACTATTTGGCGGGCAACGGTTTTTATTGGATTGAACGTTATGGCATCGACGGCCTGCGCGTTGACGCCGTCGCCTCGATGATTTACCGCGATTACAGCCGCAAACACGGCGAGTGGATCCCGAATCACTACGGCGGCCGCGAAAATCTCGAAGCCATCGCCTTCCTGAGCTACACCAACCAGACAATTGGCCGCGAGCTGGGCGTCGCCGTGACCATCGCCGAAGAGTCGACGGATTATCCGGGCGTCACCCTGCCGCCCGAAGCCAACGGGCTCGGCTTCCATTACAAGTGGAATATGGGCTGGATGAACGACACGCTGCGCTACATGCAGCTGGATCCGGTGCATCGTAAATATCACCATAATTTGCTGACCTTCGGCATGGCGTACGCCTACACCGAAAACTTTATGCTGCCGCTTTCGCACGATGAAGTGGTGCACGGCAAAGGATCGCTGATCGACAAAATGCCCGGCGACGCGTGGCAGAAGTTTGCCAACCTGCGCGCCTATTACGGCTTTATGTGGGCGCATCCGGGCAAAAAACTGCTGTTTATGGGCTGCGAATTCGCTCAGGGCCGCGAGTGGAACTTTAATGCCAGCCTCGACTGGCACCTGCTGGATGACCCGTCTGGCTGGCATCGCGGCGTGCAGCACGTCGTTCGCGACCTGAATCACTGTTATCGCGAGCAGTCTGCGCTTTACGAGCTGGACTACAATCCGCGCGGTTTCGAATGGCTGGTGGTCGATGACCACGAAAATTCGATTCTGGCGTTTGTGCGTCGCGACGATCACGGCAATGAAGTGGTGGTGGTCAGTAACTTTACGCCGGTGCCGCGCCACGGTTATCGCATTGGCGTTGACCGCCCGGGCCGTTATCAGGAAATCCTCAATACCGATTCGCAATATTATTGCGGCAGTAACACGGGTAATCAGGGCGAAGTGCAAACCGAGGCGCAGCCAAGCCATCATCGCGAGCACTCGATTTCGCTGGTCATTCCGCCGCTGGCCACGATTTATCTGCGACGGGAGGATTGGTGATGACCACACTTCAGCACGGTAAACCCCTGCCATTTGGCGCGAGTTTTGACGGAAAGGGCGTCAATTTCTGCCTGTTTTCGTCCAGTGCTGAAAAAATTGAGCTGTGCCTGTTTGACGCGTTGGGCAACGAAAAGCGTTATCCGCTGCCAGCGCGCACCGGCAATCTGTGGCACGGCTATCTGCCGGGCGGCAAGGTCGGCCAGCGTTACGGCTTCCGCGCGCACGGAAAATTCAATCCTGCCAAAGGTTTGCGATTTAATCCGCAGAAACTGCTGATTGACCCGAGCGCGCGCGCGCTTGAAGGCCAGCTGCGTAACGATCCGCGTTTAAACGGCGGTATTAATCAGCCTGACCCACGTGACAGCGCGCCCGCCGTGCCGAAATCTATCGTGACGCACGAAGAATTTAGCTGGCAGGGCGACGTGTCGCCGCAGATCCCGTGGGGCGAAACGGTGATTTACGAAGCGCACGTGCGCGGACTGACCCAGCTGCATCCTGATATTCCCGAAGAGATCCGCGGCACCTACGCCGCGCTCGGCCATCCGGCGATGATCGCCTACTTAAAGAAGCTCGGCATCACGGCGCTGGAGCTGCTGCCCGTGCAGCACCACGCCGACGAGCCGCGCTTGCAGAAGCTCGGCCTGAGCAATTATTGGGGCTATAACGTGCTCGCGCCGTGGGCATTGGAGCCGAGCTACGCCAGCGAAATCGACGGCGTCAGCGCCGCGACTGAGTTCAAGACCGCGATTAAAGCGCTGCATCAGGCGGGCATTGAAGTGCTGCTCGACGTGGTGTTTAACCACACCGCCGAGCTGGACGTTGAAGGGCCCACCGTGTCGCTGCGCGGTCTCGATAATCGCGGTTGGTATTGGCTCAACGACGACGGCAGCGACAACAATATGACCGGCTGCGGCAATGCGATGCGGCTGGTGGATCAGGAGATTATCGACTGGACGATCGCCAGCCTGCGTTATTGGGTCGAGACCTTCCACGTTGACGGTTTCCGTTTTGATCTCGGCACCTTGTTAGGCCGCACGCCGACGTTTGACGCCGATGCGCCGCTTTTCCGCGCCATTAAAGCCGACGCTTTATTAAGCAAGTGCAAGCTAATCGCCGAACCTTGGGACATCGGCGAAAACGGCTATCAGGTCGGGAATTTCCCCGCGCCGTTTGCCGAATGGAGCGATCGCTGGCGCGATGACATGCGCAAATTCTGGCTGCTCGGCGACCTGTCGCTCGGCGGCTTTGCGCGACGTTTCGCGGCCTCCTCCGATATCTTCCAGCACGACGGTCGCCTACCGTCCGCCGCCATTAATATGCTGACGGCGCACGACGGCTTTACGCTGCGCGACCTGCTCAGCTTTAGTCGCAAACACAATTTTGCCAACGGCGAACACAATCACGACGGGCACGACAACAATTACAGCCAGAATCATGGCGAAGAGGGATTGAACGTCTCCGACGCCGTAGCGAAACAGCGCCGTCTTAGCCAGCGCGCGCTGCTCGCCACGCTGTTTTTGTCGCAGGGCACGCCCATGCTGCTGGCCGGTGACGAATTGGGTCACTCGCAGCAGGGCAACAACAACGCCTACTGTCAGGATAACGCCATCACCTGGCTCGACTGGCAGCAGGCCGACGCGGAGCTTATCGAGTATGTTGCCGCGCTGTCAGCATTACGCAGGAAAATTCCGGCCTTGATTAGCGATACATGGTGGTCGGAAACGTCAGAAGCAGTGCAATGGCTGGACGGCTCGGGCGAGCCGATGAATAAAAAAAACTGGGAGCTGTGCGGGCAGCAATGCCTGCAAATTCGTTTATCCGATCGCTGGTTATTGGTGGTCAATTCATCTCTGAATGACGTTGAAATGGCATTACCAGAGGGCCGCTGGCAGTGTGTTGCGCCTTTTGACAATGAACAGCAAAACGTCAGGGAAGGCTCGTCTTGGCGAGTGACGGCAAAAACGCTCTGCGTATTGACCCAAGGTTAGCAGGGCATCAGGAAGGATTCAGCTATGGCTACGTTAGAATTTAATGACCGTATGATGTTGGCGAGGCAATTGCCTCTCAAATCGGTAGCGCTGATCCTGGCCGGGGGGAGAGGATCACGTTTAAAAGATCTGACCAATACCCGTGCCAAACCCGCTGTTCATTTTGGCGGCAAGTTTCGCATTATCGATTTTGCGTTATCAAACTGTCTTAACTCGGGGATCCGCCGGATCGGCGTGATAACCCAGTATCAGTCGCACACGCTGGTGCAGCACATCCAGCGCGGCTGGTCGTTTCTCAATGAAGAGATGAATGAATTTGTCGACCTGCTGCCCGCCCAGCAGCGCATGACCACCGAAAATTGGTACAAGGGCACCGCCGACGCGGTGTACCAGAATCTCGACATTATTCGCCGTTACAACGCGGAATATGTGGTGATTCTGGCCGGCGATCACATCTACAAGATGGATTACTCGCGCATGCTGATCGACCACGTCGAAAAGGGCGGCGAGTGTACGGTGGCCTGCCTTGAAGTGCCGATCGCCGAAGCGACGGAATTCGGGGTGATCGACATTACCGCCGACTACCAGATTAAATCGTTTTTAGAAAAACCCAAGGATCCGCCGTGCATTCCGGGCCAACCCGATAAGGCAATGGCGAGCATGGGGGTCTATATTTTCAATGCGGAGTATCTCTTCAAGTTACTTGAAGCCGATATGGCCGACGAAACCTCCAGTCACGATTTCGGCAAGGATCTGATCCCCGAAATTACGCGACAGGGCGTGGCGTGGGCGCATCCGTTCCAACTCTCCTGCGTCACGTCGAACAGCGAGTTGACACCTTACTGGCGCGACGTCGGCACGATAGACGCTTACTGGCGCGCCAATCTGGATCTGGCTTCGGTGACGCCAGAGTTAGATATGTACGACACCAACTGGCCGATTCGGACCCACATGGAGCCGCTGCCGCCTGCCAAGTTTGTGCAGGACCGATCCGGAAGTCATGGCATGACCATGAACTCGCTGGTGTCGGGCGGCTGTATTGTTTCGGGGTCCGTGGTGGTGCATTCGGTGCTATTTCCGCGCGTGCGCATTAATTCATTTTGCAATATCGACTCAAGCATCCTATTACCTGATGTCAATGTCGGCCGTTCCTGCCGTTTGCGTCGCTGCGTGATAGACAGAGCTTGCCACATCCCCGAAGGCATGGTGATTGGAGAGAATGCAGAGGAAGACAGCAAGCGTTTTTATCGATCGGAAAGCGGCGTCGTTTTAGTGACCCGCAGTATGCTGGCGAAATTATAAAGCCGGACACCCGATGGAGTTTTTAACTTATTTCAGTTCGCGCCATTCGAGGCGTTTAGCGCGATGAAAATTCAGGAGCGAGAATGCAGGTTTTACACGTTTGTTCCGAGCTGTTTCCTCTGTTGAAAACGGGCGGTCTGGCCGATGTGGCCGGTGCGCTGCCCGCTGCGCAAATTGCCGAAGGTGATGACGTTCGCGTCCTTATCCCGGGTTTCCCCGACGTCAAAAAAGGCCTCGGAGAGACGCAGCTTGTGGCGTCGCTGGACACGTTTGCCGGCCATGTCGATCTCCGTTACGCGCTGTTTGATGGCGTCGGGATCTACGTTATCGATACGCCAGACCTTTATGACCGACCGGGTAGCCCGTATCACGACCAGTCCTCCAACGCTTACGTAGATAACCATCTGCGATTCGCGCTGCTGGGCTGGATTGCCTGCGAGCTGGCCTGCGGGCTGGACGGCTTCTGGCGTCCCGAAGTGGTGCATTCGCACGACTGGCATGCCGGGTTGGCGTCGGCTTACATCGTGGCGCGCGGACGTCCGGCGAAAACGGTGTTTACCGTCCACAATCTGGCGTTCCAGGGGCTGTTTTATGCGCAGCATTTGCAAGAGCTGCAAATTCCGCCGGAGTTCTTCCAGATGCGCGGGCTGGAGTTTTACGGGCAAATTTCCTTCCTCAAGGCGGGCCTGTTCTATTCCGATCACGTGACCACCGTCAGCCCGACCTACGCCAAAGAGATTACCCAGCCCGCGTTTGGTTACGGCATGGAGTCGCTGCTGCTCGAGCGCCAGAGTCAGGGCAAGCTGACCGGGATTTTGAACGGCGTCGACGAGGCGATTTGGGAGCCGAGCAACGACGTGCTGCTCTCTGCGCGTTACAGTGCAGAAGACCTGCGCGCCAAAACGATCAACAAGACCTATTTGCAGCGCGCGATGGGGCTGGACGTTGACAGCTCGCGGCTGGTGTTCGCGGTGGTGAGCCGTTTGACCAGTCAAAAGGGGCTGGATTTAGTGCTCGAAGGCTTGCCGGAATTGCTGGAGCAGGGCGGACAACTCGCCGTGCTTGGTGCCGGTGATGCCGTGTTGCAGCAGGCATTTTTGGCCGTCGCGGCGGAACATCCGGGACAGGTCGGCGTGCAGCTGGGTTATCACGAAGCGTTCTCGCACCGCATCATTGCCGGTGCCGACGTTATTATGGTGCCAAGCCGTTTCGAGCCGTGCGGGTTAACCCAATTGTACGGGTTGAAATACGGCACGCTGCCGCTGGTGCGTCGCACGGGCGGACTGGCGGATTCCGTCACCGACTGTTCGCTGGAAAATCTGGCCGACGGCACGGCCAGCGGGTTTGTGTTTGAAGACAGTACCGGAAAAGCACTGGGCGGAGCGATTCGTCGAGCCTTTGTGTTGTGGACACGTCCGAAACATTGGAAACACGTGCAGCAGCATGCCATGGGCATCGACTTTAGCTGGAAAGTGGCCGCTCAGGCGTATCAAAGTCTGTACCAACGTCTCTGAACCACACACTGAATTGGGAACGTAACGCTATGACTTTACCTATTAACTACACCTCGCCGACCGTAAGTGTCGAGGCGCTTAAGCACTCTATTGCTTATAAGCTGATGTTTATACTTGGGAAGGATCCTTCCGTTGCCAACCAGCACGACTGGCTGAACGCCACGCTTTTTGCAGTACGCGATCGTATGGTGGAGCGCTGGCTGCGTTCCAATCGCGCCCAGCTGTCGCAGGATGTGCGGCAGGTTTACTACCTGTCGATGGAGTTTCTGATTGGCCGCACGTTATCGAACGCGCTGCTTTCCATGGGTATCTATGACGATATCAAGCAGGCGCTCGACGAAATGGGGCTGGATCTCGAAGAGTTGATTGGTGAAGAGAATGACCCGGGTTTAGGCAACGGCGGTTTAGGTCGTCTGGCGGCCTGCTTCCTCGATTCGCTGGCGACGCTGGCGCTGCCGGGGCGCGGTTACGGCATTCGTTACGAATACGGCATGTTTGCGCAGAAAATCGTTAACGGCGAGCAGCGCGAATCGCCGGATTACTGGCTCGAATATGGCAACCCGTGGGAATTCCAGCGTTACAACGCCCGTTACAAGGTGCGTTTTGGCGGCCGTTTGCAGCACGAAGGCTCGAAAACGCGCTGGCTCGAGACGGAGGAAATCGTCGCGGTCGCTTATGATCAGGTGATTCCGGGCTTTGATACCGATGCCACCAACACGCTGCGGCTGTGGGGCGCGCAGGCCAGTAACGAAATCAATCTCGGCAAGTTTAATCAGGGCGATTATTTTGCCGCCGTGGAAGACAAAAACCATTCCGAAAACGTCTCGCGGGTGCTCTATCCCGATGACTCGACCTACTCGGGCCGCGAACTGCGCCTGCGTCAGGAATATTTTCTGGTTTCGGCGACGGTGCAGGACATTCTGGTCCGCCACTACAACACCCATAAAACCTTTGATAATCTCGCCGACAAAATCTCCATCCACCTGAATGACACGCACCCCGTGCTGTCGATTCCGGAGCTGATGCGCATGCTGATTGACGAGCATAAAATCAGCTGGCTGTCGGCGTGGGACACGGTCAGCCGCGTCTTCTCCTACACCAACCACACGCTGATGACCGAGGCGCTGGAAACCTGGCCGGTCGACATGCTCGGCAAGCTGTTGCCGCGTCATTTGCAGATCATCTTCGAGATTAACGAACACTTCCTCAATCACGTGGAAGAGGCGTTCCCGGGCGATGACGCGCTGAAATCCCGCGTGTCGATTGTCGATGAGCAAAACGGTCGCAAGGTGCGGATGGCGTGGCTGGCGGTGATTGCCAGCCATAAAGTTAACGGCGTGTCGGCGCTGCACTCTGATTTGATGGTGCAATCGCTGTTTGCCGATTTCGCCAAAATCTATCCGGATCGCTTCCTGAACATGACCAACGGCGTGACGCCGCGTCGCTGGCTCGGCCTGGCCAACAAACCGCTGGCCGCCTTGCTGGATGACGCCATCGGCCACACGTGGCGCACCGATCTCAGCCAGCTTTCCGAGCTGAAGCAGGACATGGATTATCCGAGCTTCCTGAAGGCGCTGCAAAAAGCCAAGTACGAAAACAAAAAGCGTCTGGCCGCGTACGTCGCCGAAAAGCTGAATATCGTGCTCGATCCGCACAGTTTGTTCGACGTGCAGATCAAACGTATTCACGAATATAAACGTCAGCTCATGAACGTGCTGCACGTGATCACGCGTTATAACCGAATCATTGACGATCCGGATGCCAACGTGGTGCCGCGCACGGTGATTTTCGCCGGTAAAGCCGCTTCAGCCTACTACGCCGCCAAGCAGATCATTCACTTGATCAACGACGTGGCGACGGTGATCAACAACGATCCGCGCATGCAGCACAAGCTGAAAGTGGTGTTTATTCCAAATTACAGCGTCAGTCTGGCGCAGCTGATTATTCCGGCGGCCGATCTTTCCGAGCAGATTTCGCTGGCGGGAACGGAAGCGTCGGGCACCAGTAACATGAAGTTTGCACTCAACGGCGCGCTGACTATCGGCACGCTGGACGGCGCAAACGTCGAGATGCTGGAGCACGTGGGCGAAGAGAATATCTTTATTTTCGGCAACACCACGCCGGAAGTCGAAGCGCTGCGTAAGAAAGGTTATAACCCGCGCGAGTATTACGATAACGATCCCGAGTTGCACAAAGCGCTAACGCAGATTGCTACCGGCACTTTTAGTCCTGAAGATCCAAAGCGTTACAGTAATCTGTTTGATAGCCTAGTCAATCTCGGCGATCACTATCAGCTGCTGGCGGACTATCGCAGCTATGTCGACACGCAGGACAAGGTCGACGCGCTGTATCAGCAGCCGGAAGAGTGGGCGCGCCGTGCATTGCTGAATATCGCCGGCATGGGGTATTTCTCGTCTGACCGAACCATCAGTGAGTACGCGGAAAAAATCTGGAATATCAAGCCGATAAAGCTGTAATTGAGAGAGATGAAATCGCGCTTTAATTGAAAGCAAAAAAACCTCCCCCACGGATGGGAGAGGTTAGATTACCGAAACGGCTTATTTGTCTGCGGCTCGCATAAATGGAAACTTAAGACGCCAAAGAGAGCCCTTTACGTTCCTGCCTGTGTTCTTTCAACCATTCTGCTACGCGCGCCTGCTCCGGCTTGGTCAACCACATGCCCAGCTTGGTACGACGCCAGATTGCATCATCCAGCTCGACAACCCACTCTTTTTCAACCAGATAACGCAGCTCGGCTTCATAGAAGTTGTGGCCAAAATGTTCGCCCAGCGATTGCAGGCTGGTAGCACCGGACAAAATCAGCTCCGAGTGACTGCCGTAAGTGCGAGCATAGCGACGGGCCTGAGCTTCTGGCAACCAGCTGTAACGACGGCACAGATCGGCGGCGTAAGTATCGCGATCGCCTTTGAAATCACCGCCCGGCAGCACGCCGTTTTTGGTCCATGCCGGACCCGCGTTCGGATAGTATTTCGACAGCTTCTCAAGCGCGTGCTCGGCCAGCTTGCGATAGGTGGTCAGCTTGCCGCCGAAAATTGAAAGCAGCGGCGCTTTGCCCTGATCGTCATGCACGTCGAGCGTGTAATCGCGGGTAATTTTCTGCGCGGAATCCGATTCGTCATCACACAGCGGACGCACGCCGGAATAGGTCCAGACAATATCTTCGCTGGTCAGCTGCTTCTTGAAGTAGCTGTTGTAAATGTTCAGCAGATACTGAGTTTCGGCGTCATCAATTTTAACGTTTTTCGGGTCGCCCTTATATTCCACGTCGGTGGTGCCGATAATGGAAAACTCGTCCATCCACGGGATCACGAAGACGATACGATTATCTTCGTTTTGCAGAATATAAGATTGCGGCTCAGAGTGAACGCGTGGCACCACAATGTGGCTGCCTTTAATCAGGCGAATGCCGTACGGTGATTTCAGTTTCAGGCCGTTATCGAAGAAATCTTTTACCCACGGACCGGCGGCGTTAACCAGGCCTTTGGCGCGGAAGGTAAAGATTTTGCCGGTATCGACTTCCTGCGCTTCGACAGTCCACAAGCCGTTTTCACGCCATGCACGCGTTACGCGAGTTCGGGTGCGCACTTCGCCACCGCGCTCTTCGACTTCTTGTGCGTTAAGTACCACTAAACGCGCATCGTCGACCCAGCAGTCGGAATATTCGAAACCGCGCTTGATTTCAGGTTTCAGTGCCGAATTCTCGCCAAACTTAAGGCTTTTACTGGCTGGCAGGCTGGTGCGCTTGCCCAAATGGTCGTAAAGGAACAGGCCGGTGCGGATCATCCACGCCGGACGCAGGTGTGACTGGTGCGGCAGGCGGAAACGCATCGGGAAGGCAATGTGCGGGGCCAGTTTCAGCAGCACTTCACGTTCAGCCAGCGCCTCACTGACCAGGCGGAATTCGTAGTGTTCCAGATAGCGCAGGCCACCGTGGATCAGTTTTGAACTGGCCGAAGAGGTCGCGCAGGCCAAGTCTTGCGCTTCAAGCAGCAGAACGGACAGCCCACGGCCAGCCGCATCGGCAGCGATACCGGTGCCGTTAATACCGCCACCAATTACGATCAAGTCTTTGGTTTCCACGTCATCTTCCTCCAGATGTTCGTAATAGCTCTTTAATGTTCGTTTTCGCTCATGATTGTAATCGAAAACCCACAAACAAGCCAAGAGTTAACCAAATAAAAACATTCATGCGTGATGGAGGTAACATTTTTACCCAGATTTAACGCAGACGAAGGGTGCTAAAGCGCAATTTTTGCACCTATTTTTCGTTATTGCGCGTTTTGAGGAGGGAAAGGCGGGAAGAAAGAGACAAAAGAAACCGGAAAACAGCGCTCGTTTTCCGGTTTTTCAAGGCAGGTATAAGAAGGAGGCTTAAGAAAACTAGCAGAGCTCGAGCTGGACTTCGTATTTCTGAATTAGTGCCATGACGCTTTCGGGCGGCTGCTGGTCGGTAAACATGTAGTCGATCAGACTCATATTTCCTAAGTTAACCATCGCGTTACGGCCAAATTTTGAATGGTCGGTAACCAGCATCACGTTGCGCGAATTATCAATAATCGCGCGTTTGATGCGTGCTTCGTGATAATCAAACTCCAGCAGCGAGCCGTCCATATCAATGCCGCTGATGCCCAAAATGCCGTAATCCAGACGGAACTGCGAAATAAAGTCGAGCGTGGCTTCGCCCATAATTCCGCCGTCGCGGCTGCGCACTTCGCCGCCGGCCAATAAAAGACGGAAATCTTCTTTAGGCGAAAGCAGCGTCGCAACGTTGAGATTGTTGGTCACAATTCGCAGGTCGCGGTGATTGAGTAGCGCGTGCGCCACGGCTTCGGGCGTGGTGCCGATATCGATAAACAGCGTCGAGCCGTCTGGAATTTGCTCGGCCACGCGGGCGGCGATACGCGCCTTTTGATCTGACCACATAATTTTGCGGTCATTATAAGCAGCATTCACCGAACTGGAAGGCAGCGCAGCACCGCCGTGATGGCGATGAATCTTGTTCTGCTCGGCCAGATCGTTAAGGTCGCGACGAATCGTCTGCGGACTAACGGCAAAATGCTCGACCAACTCTTCGGTACTGACATAGCTCTGCTGACGCACTAATTCTACAATGGCATCATGACGTTGTGTTTGTTTCACCCAAATCCCCTAACGGCGTTCCGTGCGCGACGTGCGCGTATCGCAAAAGGCCATGATAAGGCCGACGACCAGCCCGAAAACATGCGCAGCGTTGGCAATAGCGAGCCCCATCACATTAAAGTAGCCCAATACCAGCCAAACGAGGGCAAAAACCATCAAACCGCGCGGCAGCGAAAGTCCGCGATCGGGTTTCAGCTCGCCCGTTAGCCAGACGTAACCCATCAGCGCATACACCACGCCCGACAGGCCGCCAAAATAGATGCCGCTGAAAATAGACTGTCCCCAGCCGCTGAGCAGCGCGGAAATCAGCGCGATAGTAAACAGCTTGCCGCTGCCGAGACGCTTTTCGACCGGCCCGCCGAGATACCACCACCACATCAGGTTAAACAGAATGTGCAGGATTGAAAAATGCAGGAACGACGGCGTAAACCAGCGCCACAGCTCGATAAACTGGCTGCTGTCGGCCGGCCACGCCAGCCAGCCCATGACCGTTTGGTCGCCATAAATCTGCTGCACCAGATAAACCGCGATGCAGATAATCATCACCGCCATGGTCAGCGGCCCCGCCTGACTGCGAATGCGCTGCCAGTAGGAATAGTGCTCGTATTTCAGCGTGGACTGCGTGTTGCCGGTGTGCCAGCTCGCGGCCAGATAGCGCGCGTGCAGTGGATCTTTCAGAAACAGGGTCAGCTCGGGCTCGACCTTGTCCAGCTTCGACTCATCTGCCAGCCAGAGTTGGACTTCCTGTCCTTCGAGTTTCACCTGTAGCGTGACCCCGAGCGTAGCCATGTAATCGACAAAAGCCTGCGCAATGCGAGGATTGGACAGGCTGACAATTCTTATCATAGTGTTCTATCGGCTCTTATGTTTTGCAAAAAGCACGTTCTGCGGATCCCATATTCTGCTATTTTTACAGGAAATTCATAGGATTGGGTTTCAGGCTTCCACATCCTGCGGGAAACTCTTCGACCAGGCTTCAAAGCCGCCGTCAACGCTGTAAACCGCCTCAAAGCCCTGCGTCAGCAAATACTGCGCGGCATTGCGGCTGCTGATGCCGTGATAGCACATCACCATGACCGGCGTGGTTGAAGCCGTTTGCTGCATAAAAGTGCCGATGCTGTCATTGCTTAAATGGAAAGCGCCGGGAGCATGGGCATTGTTAAAGCTCTGAATATCGCGAATGTCTACCATCACGCCCTGACCTTCTTTCAGGCGATTGTGGGCCTGCTCAACGCTGATTGCTTCAAACTGTTCCATGCTGCTTTGCCTCTTCGTGACGCGCTGCGTCAGTTAATCTCAATGAATTTATCTTAATAGCCACGTTCGCCAGTGTACCCAATTAATGATTTAAATTCGCTTAAACCAAGGCGCGGGCGGGATTTTTAGCTGCTCAACCGGTGAGCAATTTTGCCATATTGGGTTTATATATATAAGTGTTAAAGATAAGTGTCAGAGAGACATTCCCACCCATGAATCAATCTCACTCGATTGGAACCGCCCGGTTACGCTTGGCGTTCGAATCACTTTCACTCTAAGGAAAGCGATAGCCCTATGCCAAAACAGACGTTTAAACAGGACAGTTTTTTGGCGGCTTTGACCCGCCAGTGGCAAGCATTTGGACTCACCGCAGCAGAGGATATGACCCGACACCAGTGGTGGCACGCCGTCAGTGCCGCCGTTGCCGAACAGCTGCCGCCGCGCCCCGACAGCGGTAAAGGCAGGGGTAAAGTGAAAAGACACGTTAACTATATTTCAATGGAGTTTCTGGTAGGGCGCCTGACCGGCAATAACCTGATTAACTTAGGCTGGTACGATCAGGTCGCCGAAACGCTGCAACAGTTTGACCTCAACCTCGCCGATTTGCTCGAAGAAGAGATCGATCCGGCGCTCGGTAACGGCGGTTTAGGGCGGCTTGCGGCCTGCTATCTCGATTCGATGGCCTCAGTCGGCCAACCCGCGATTGGCTACGGGCTGAACTATCAATACGGGCTATTTCGCCAGAGTTTTGTCAACGGCAAGCAGCACGAAGCGCCGGATGACTGGCATCGCGCGCACTATCCGTGGTTTCGCCACAACAGCGCGCTGGCGGTTAATGTCGGCATTGGCGGGAAAATCGTTAAAGATGACGATGGCAAAAGCTATTGGAAAGCAGAATTTTCGCTGCGCGGCGAGGCGTGGGATTTGCCGGTCATCGGCTATCGTAACGGCGTTTCCCAGCCGCTACGACTGTGGGAGGCGACCCACGTTCACCCGTTTGATCTCGAGAAATTCAACGACGGCAAATTTTTGCAGGCCGAACAGCAGGGCATTGATGCCGCCAAGCTGACTAAGGTGCTCTATCCGAACGATAATCATGAAGCCGGCAAGCGCCTGCGCCTGATGCAGCAATATTTCCAGTGCGCCTGCTCGATTGCCGATATTTTACGTCGTCACCATTTTTTGGGCCGCCATATTCGCGAGCTGCCCGATTACGAAGTTATCCAGCTTAACGACACGCATCCGACCATCGGCATTCCCGAAATGCTGCGTATTTTACTCGATGAACACCAGCTCAGCTGGGACGACGCGTGGCACATCACCAGCCGCACTTTCGCCTACACCAACCACACGCTGATGCCCGAAGCGCTCGAAGCCTGGGACGAAAAGCTGGTGCGCAGCCTGTTGCCGCGCCATTTTGCCATCATCAAACAGATTAATGCCAACTTCAAAAAGTTGGTGGATAAGCGCTGGCCCGGCGATGAAGCCGTGTGGGCCAAGCTGGCGGTGCATTATGACCAGCAGGTCAGAATGGCGAACCTCTGCGTGGTGGCGGGTTTTGCGGTTAATGGCGTAGCAGCGTTGCATTCTGACTTGGTTATCAAAGACTTGTTCCCCGAATATTACGCGCTGTGGCCGGAAAAATTCCACAACGTGACCAACGGCATTACGCCAAGGCGCTGGCTGAAACAGTGTAATCCCGAGCTTTCTACCCTGATCGATGAAACGCTGCAAACCGAATGGGTTACCGATCTCGATGCGCTGAAAGGGCTCGAGGCAAAAATTGATGACAAGGAATTGTGCACCCGCTATCGGCACATTAAACACAGAAATAAATCGCGGCTGGCCGAATACGTGCATCAAGAATTAGGCATCACGCTGAATCCCAACGCTATTTTCGACGTGATGATCAAACGCCTGCACGAGTACAAACGCCAGCATCTTAATCTGCTGCACATCGTTTATCTTTATCAGCAGATCCGCGCCAACCCAAAGCTGGATATCGTGCCGCGCGTGTTCCTGTTCGGGGCAAAAGCCGCGCCGGGCTACTATTTGGCGAAAAATATTATCTATGCGATCAATCAGGTAGCGGAGAAGATCAACAATGATCCCGTGGTGGGCGATCGTCTAAAAGTGGTGTTCATTCCTGATTATCGCATCTCCGTCGCTGAAATGATGATCCCGGCGGCGGACGTTTCAGAGCAGATTTCCATGGCCGGTAAAGAGGCGTCGGGCACGGGCAACATGAAGCTGGCGCTTAACGGCGCGCTGACCGTGGGCACGCTCGACGGCGCGAACGTTGAAATTGCCGAGCAGGTCGGCGAAGAGAACATCTTTATTTTCGGCAATACCGTGGATCAGGTAAAAGCGTTGCAAAAGAAAGGCTACAAGCCGAAAGCGTGGCTGAAAAAGGATAAAAAGCTCAAGGCCGTGATCGACGAGCTGAGCAGCGGATTTTACAGTAACGGCGATAAAACCGCCTTTGCGCCGCTGCTCAACAGCCTGCTGGACGGCGGCGATCCTTATCTAGTGTTCGCCGATTTCGCCGAATATTGCGCCGCGCAGCAGGAAATCGACACGCTTTATCGCGATCGCGACGAATGGACCCGTCGTACATTGCTTAATACCGCACGCGTCGGCATGTTCAGTTCTGACCGTTCGATTCGTGATTATCAACAACGCATTTGGCAGGCGACGCGTTAAGGAGCAGGCATGCAGGGCGAGCAACTCGAACAGGCAGCAAAGCGGGCCGGAATTTCAAGCCGCTTCATTAATATGGAAGACGAAGAGCAACAGGTTTCACCCGAAACCCAGCAGGCGCTGCTGGAAGCGATGGGCCGCGCCGACGACGAGCCGGACCCAGGGCCGCTGCCGCCGGTAAAAGTGTTTATTGCGGGCAAACCGCTAACCTTGAATCCGCGCGGTGAAGGTGATTTCGACTGGCAGCTGGCGCTGGAAAACGGCGATATTCTGGAAGGCAAAGGGCTGTTTGGCCAGCCTTTGCTGCTCGGCAAAGAGTTGGCTTTGGGTTATCACCATCTAACGTTGTCATGGCAGCAAAAAAGCTGGGGCTGTCGGGTCATTATCGCTCCGGCGCGCTGTTACGAGCCTGATGCGTTGTTAGATAATCAAAAGCTGTGGGGCGCCTGCGTGCAGCTTTACACGCTGCGATCCGAAAGCAATTGGGGCGTAGGCGATTTTGGTGATTTAAAACAGATGGTTAAGGAGCTCGGCGAACGCGGCGGGGCGTTTGTCGGGCTTAATCCGATCCACGCGTTGTATCCGGCCAATCCGCAAAGCGCCAGCCCTTACAGCCCGTCGTCGCGTCGTTGGTTAAATGTGACTTACATTGACGTTAACGCCGTGGAAGAGTTTCAGCAAAGCGACGAGGCGCAGCGCTGGTGGAATTTACCTGAGACAAAACAGGCGCTTGAAGCGGCGCGCGGGCTGGATTATGTCAGTTACGAGCAGGTAATGGCGCTTAAGCTGACCGCGCTCGAGCTGGCGTGGCAAACCTTTCGACAGGTGCCGCCCGCCAGCCAGCGTAAACGCGATTTCCGCAGCTTTGCCTTGCTGGGCGGCGAAAGCTTGAAACAGCAGGCCATTTTCGACGCGCTACACGTCTATTTCAGCCGATCCGCGCCCGATCAGTGGGGCTGGCCCGCGTGGCCGGAGGCGTATCAGGATCCGCAAAGCCATGAAGTTGCAGAGTTTTGCGAGCAGTACGCCTCTGAAGTCGATTTTTATTTATGGTTGCAATGGTTGGCGCACGAGCAGTTTGCCGAGTGTTATCAGGCCAGCCTCGCGCTCGATATGCCCATTGGTTTGTATCGCGATTTAGCGGTGGGCGTGGCGGAAGGCGGCGCAGAAACCTGGTGTAATCGCGGGCTCTATTGCCTCGGCGCGACCGTTGGCGCTCCGCCGGACAAGCTCGGGCCGCAGGGGCAAAACTGGGGCCTGCCGCCGATGGACCCGAACGTCATGAAAGCCAAGGCTTATCAGCCGTTTATCGACATGCTGCGCGCAAATATGAGCAGCTGCGGCGCGCTGCGTATCGATCACGTCATGAGTTTGCTGCGCCTGTGGTGGATCCCAAAATCGCAGAAAGCCGACAAGGGCGCGTACGTGAGCTATCCGCTGGATGACCTGCTCGCCGTGCTGGCGCTGGAAAGTCATCGTCATCAGTGCATGGTAATTGGCGAAGATTTAGGGATCGTGCCGAAAGAGATTGTCGCCAGCCTGCAAGACAGCGGCGTTTATTCTTACAAGGTGCTCTATTTCGAGCACGATAAAAAGCGGCTTTTTGTTGCGCCTCAGGACTACGTCGAGCAGGCGATGGCCACCATCACAACGCACGATTTACCGACGCTGCGCGGCTATTGGCAAGGTGACGACCTCCGGCTCGGCGAGACGCTGGGGATTTATCCCGACGCGAAAGTGCTGGCTAATCTGGAAGACGATCGGGCGAAAACCCGTCAGGCGCTGCTCGACGCGCTGCATCGTCATCACTGCGTGCCAAAAGATTTTCCCAAGCAGGCCGACAACTTGGCAATGAATCCGACGCTTAATCTTGGACTGCAACGTTATCTCGCCGACAGCGCCAGCGCCTTATTGGGGCTTCAGCCGGAAGATTGGCTGGACATGAATACGCCGGTCAACGTGCCGGGCACCGATACGGAATACCCTAATTGGCGACGCAAGCTGAGTGAAACGCTCGAAACGATGTTTGCCGATAAAAGGATTGATACTTTGCTGGCGGATTTGGATAAACGCAGAAAGGCGTGCAGCCCGAGGGTAGCGGATAACTTGAAGGCAGAGAATAACTTGCAGGCAGAGCGTAACTCGCAGGCGGGGAATAACGCGAAAACAGAAGGTAAATAGATAACAAAGCCACTGTGCCGACGGGACGGCGCAGTGGCTAAGGCGATGATTAATCTAACAAACAGATTAACGCAGCGTAAAAATTAATAGAACGAGTGTTCGCCGCGCTGGTGCTCGGTCAGGTCACGCACGCCTGTTAATTCAGGGAACGCGGCCAGCAGCTCTTTCTCGATGCCGTCTTTCAAGGTGACATCAATCATTGAACAACCGTTACAACCGCCGCCGAACTGCAAAATAGCCAGTCCGTCGTCGGTGATTTCCATCAGTGACACGCGGCCGCCGTGGCTGGCAAGCTGCGGGTTAATCTGCGCCTGCAACAGATATTCAACGCGTTCCATCAATGGCGCATCGTCAGAGACTTTACGCATTTTGGCGTTTGGCGCTTTCAGCGTCAGCTGTGAACCGAGTTGATCGGTCACGAAGTCTATCTCTGCTTCGTGCAGATAAGGCGCGCTCAGCTCATCGATAAACGCCGAAAGCTTCTCGAATTTCAGCTCGGTGTCTGTGGATTCCACAGCATCCGGTGGGCAATATGAAACACCGCATTCCGCAGTCGGCGTACCTGGGTTAATCACAAATACGCGGATCTGGGTGCCTGCTTCCTGATTTGCCAAAAGTTTAGCAAAGTGCTCTTGGGCAGCATCGGTAATAATGATCATGGCATTGGCTCAATAGTTGACTTCTCCAGTTGTTCATAATACGCCCTTTAACAGACTGACTACAAGGTGCGGCAAATACACCAAATCTGTAACGAGGCAATATCCTTTTTAATCAGCATCTTACTGACTTCGCTAATTGTGCTGCCGGTGGTGACCACGTCGTCGATCAGCGCAATATGTTTACCTTTCAACGTCTGAGTGCAGCGAAAGGCGTGGCGCAGATTGCGTTTCCTAAACGATTCCGAAAGCTGTTGCTGCGGCGGCGTAGCGCGGGTTTTTTCCAGTGCAAAAGGAAGATAGTGGCAGCCAAGCCAGCGCGCCAGCGGACGCGCCAGCAGTTCGGCCTGATTGTAGCCGCGCAGGCGATAACGTTTTAGATGCAGCGGCACCGAAAGCACAATTTGCGGTTTGACGATGCTTCCCTCGCGATAACGTTGCTGCCAGCGCAGCAGCAGCAAGCGCGCCAAAGGCTCGGCAAGGTCGGGTGAGGAAGAGAATTTGAGGCGCAGCAGTAAATCGCTGAGCGGCGGCTGATACGTGCCGGCAAACACCAGCGCCTGCCAGGGCGGCGGTTGATGGAGACAGCGTCCGCAGGGTAATCGGGTCGAATCGCTGGGCAAGCCGCAGCGCGGGCAGCAGGGCGGAATCGGCGCAAGATGGCTCACACACAGGCTGCATAATCCATGACGAGCAATATTTAACGCCTGCTGACATAGCCAGCAGCGGCTCGCTATGGTTAACATAATGCGGGCCGTTGATACGCGGATTGTGACAACAAAGCGCAGCTCCTTTATATACAGAAAAAATCACTAAAAGGGACACTACACGATGAACCGCCTCTACTGGCAGACTTTAGGTGAAGGCTCGCGCGATATTGTGCTGCTTCACGGATGGGGACTGAACGCCGAGGTGTGGCGTTACATTGTCGAGCGATGGACGCCGCATTTTCGCCTGCACCTGATAGACCTGCCCGGTTATGGCCGCAGTCAGGATTTTGGCGCGCTCTCTTTGCAGCAGATGACCGACGCCGTCTTGGCGCAGGCGCCGCAAAGCGCCGTGTGGATCGGCTGGTCGCTTGGCGGATTGGTTGCCAGTCAGGCCGCGCTAAGTGCGCCGGATCGCGTTGACGCGCTGATTACCGTGGCTTCGTCGCCGTGTTTTGCCGCGCACGACAGCTGGCCGGGGATTCGTCCTGACGTGTTGCAAGGGTTCCAGCATCAGCTGAGTGAAGATTTTCAACGCACCGTCGAGCGTTTTCTGGCGCTGCAAACGCTGGGCAGCGAAAGCGCCCGTCAAGACGCGCGGATGTTGAAATCGATGGTGCTGGATTTGCCAATTCCGCCGGTTGAGGTATTAAGCAGCGGGCTGGATATCCTTAATCATCAGGATATTACCGCGCAGATGCAAAGCCTGACGCTGCCGTTTCTGCGCATTTACGGCGCGCTCGACGGTTTGGTGCCGCGTAAAATCGCGCCGCTGCTCGACGAACGGTGGCCGCAATCGCGCTCAGCTATCATTCCAAAAGCGTCGCACGCGCCTTTCATCTCTCATCCTGATGCGTTTTGCACGCTGATAAATGATTTTCTGCGCGAACAAAATTTGATGTAAGAGCATGAAGGTGCAGTTAAAAGAATGCGCTACTTCACAGATCTCAGGTTAAGTAGCGGGTTCCGACCTCTTTAATGGATAATTCCCAAGAGTGATTAATACTCAATGAGATAACGTCAGAAGACCGATTAGCCGCCTTATCAGGCTCGGTTGAGGGTTTGCGTCTCTGGAAAAAATTGCGGTATTTGAGCAGGACGTTCACTACCGACGCAGACGATCCGACGTTAGCTATCTTGACTGCTTTAACAAAAATCACCCATAAAAGAGGTAATGTCATGAACTACAAAAAACTGGTTGTTGCGGCTGTGTTGTTGAGTACTTTCTCTGCGGGTGCGATGGCGGCTAAAGAAATTAGTCGTGAAGAAGCGCAGAAAAACAACTATACCAGCCTGGGCACTGTCTCTATTTCCAACGAGCAAACCGCGCCGATGGATGCCAAACGCGCCATCAACAAGCTGGTGGAAGAGAAGGGCGGGAAGTATTACGTGGTGATCGAAGCCAACAATGACAACAAAATCAGCGCGACGGCAGAAGCCTTCAAATAATCGTCTGACGTGTTGATACATTTTGCTGCTTTACGTTAAGGGTAACCTGCCGGGTTACCCTTTTTGTTTAGTCCTGCTGAAAATCTTTACTGCATGCCGCATTTCTTGGTCACGCCACATCCTTTACATCCGCTTGGCGGCGCAGGCTGAATCTGCATGGAATCCACGCGACGACGAGAACAGCGAAGGCCGATAAAGATCAGCGCGTTAACGCCGATAACCGCCGAAATAATCGACAGACTTTGCTGCGGATGATGGGCCAGCGTGGCGATTTGATAAAACAGCGTCGCCAATGAATACGCGACGTTGAGACCCCAAATAATCGAAAACGCCATCCAGCGACGGCTGGTTTCGCGGGCGATCGCGCCCATTACGGAGACGCACGGCACATAAAGCAGCACAAAAATCAGGTAGCTGTAGGCCGAAACGGCGGTGCCAAATTTTGCACTCATTACGCCGAGTGCGCTGACCGCCATGTCGCCGTTGCCCTTGCTGGCTTCGATAGGATTAGCCAGCACACGGAGGCTAAAGGTGTCGAGCAGGCTGTCGCGCGTTTCAACTACCGCGTCGCGCAGGGCACGCAGCGGATGATAGTTTTCGGCGTTAAAAGGTTCAGCCTTCATCTGTTCGGCGGTATAAAGCGTATTTAATGTTCCGATGACCACCTCTTTTGCCATCGCGCCCGTGACCAGCCCGACCGTGGCCTGCCAGTTATCGGCATGCACGCCCATCGGCGTAAGCAGAGGCGTGAGGATTTTACTGACGCTGGCGAGCGCCGAATCGTTGATGTTATCTGCGACATTACCTTGAAACGTAAAGCTATTCAGCGCGCCAATAAATACGCAGGCGATCACTATTACGCGGCCCGCCCGCAGAATAAAACCTTTCAGCCGCTGCCAGGTTTGCAGCAGCAGCGTTTTGCACTGGGGAAGGTGATAAACCGGCAGCTCCATAATAAAGGGTGAAGCCTCACCGCGCATGACGGTGTGTTTCATCACTAATCCGGTCAGCACCGCCACCACAATTCCGAGTAAATAAAGAGAAAAAACCAGGCTCGCGCCGTGCTGGCCGAAAAACGCGGCAGAAAATACGGCAAAAATCGCCAGCCGCGCGCCGCAGGACATAAAGGGCGCCATCATCACGGTAATGAGCCTTTCACGCGGCGCATCGAGCGTTCGCGCGCCCATAATCGACGGCACGTTACAGCCAAAGCCGACAATCAGCGGCACAAAGGATTTTCCGGGCAGCCCCAGCGTTTGCATCAGACGGTCCATCACAAAAGCGGCGCGCGCCATGTATCCGGAGTCTTCGAGAAAGGAGAGAAACAGATACATCATGCCGATTTGCGGAATTAATGGCATCACCGTGCCTATTCCGCCGCCCACGCCCTGCGCCAAAAATAGCGTAAGCCAGACCGGAAAATGAAGCAGAGCGCCAATCCATTGAATACCCTCGACAAAAATCGTTGTCGAGCCGATTTCAAACAGCGGCTTTAGCGCGCCACCAACGTTTATCGCCAGCACGAACATGAGATACATCACCAGCAGGAAAATCGGCACGCCGAGAAAGCGATTGAGAATGATGCTGTCCAGCCGTTGCGTCAGCCCGTGTGGCGAGCCGTGTTGCGAATTGCTGACCTCGTCGCACAGCGCGGTAATGGCGACGTAACGCGCGTTGGCAATCGCCAGCGGCGGGTCGATAAGCGCGTCGGCGAGCAACTTTTCGCGGACTTCTGCCAGCAAATCGTTGGCCTTTCCGGCATAGGTGGCGCTAAAAATATCGCCTTCAAGCATCTGAATCGCCAACCAATCGCGGCGTGATTTGGTAAGCGTGAACGGCATGGCTTCGGCGAGCTGGACCATCGCGTGCATCAGCGCGGGTGGATAGTTAATTCGTTGCAGCGGAACCGGCTCGGGAAGGCTGTCGATGGCGGCTTTCAGTGCTTCAAGACCTTTCGCCCGCGAGGCGACCAGCGCAATCACCGGGCAACCAAGACGCCTGCCAAGCTCGGCAATATCGACAGTAATGCGCTGCGAGGCGGCGATGTCGAGCATGTTAAGCGCCACGATGCAGGGCACGCCTAGCTCCAGTAGTTGCAGAGTCAGATAAAGATTGCGCTCGAGGTTGGAGGCGTCGATGACGTTAATCAGTAGATCGGCCTCGCCCCCAAGAATGTAGCCGCAGGCAATTTGCTCGTCGAGCGAGGTCTGGCTGGAAACCGTAGTGAGTGAATAAGTCCCGGGCAGATCGACCAGCCGCACCTGATGATGCGGGGTCACAAAAGCGCCTTCTTTGCGCTCGACCGTCACACCCGCCCAGTTGCCGACGCGTTGCTGTGCGCCCGTTAACTGATTGAAGAGGGTCGTTTTTCCGGAATTGGGATTGCCGATAAGTCCAAGCGTGATGGGCTTTAGTACGTTTTTAATGGCTAACGTACTCATGATGTTTGCACGGCTTGCAGCTCGACGTTCAGCAGTTGCAGATCTTTTTTACGCAACACGAGATGAGTACGACGGGTTTCGATTTGCAGAGGATCGCCCAGCGGTGCGACGCGCAGTACGTTGAAAACCGCGCCGGGAAGCATGCCGAGTGACAGCAGTTTTTGCCGGTAAGACGGGCTGATATTGCTGGAGAAGCCGATGATTTTATAACAACGCCGAGTTAGAAACTGCATGATGATCCCCTCGCTCATGGCGAACGGCTAACTTGATGTTAAAAGAAGTTTAATTAATCCATTGAATAATAAGACTAATAATAATCATTCCCGGCAAGTCATCGCGTTCGGTTTGTGTTTTTTGGATAGTTTCGATGGGTGACTATCCTAGGCTGCATGAGAGGAGATTTATTGATCTGGCACAGATTCGCAGGCGTAATCAGGAAAAAATCAGGTTTTTAAGGAAAAAAATACCGCCTGTTTAAGGGCGGTATGGATAGTTCTTGGTGGATTTATTTCTTTTTACCGAAGGCGGCGGCGAGGGCGTCGGCCATCGCGTTGTTTCCTGCGCTGCTATTACCGCGACCCGAAGCCGGAGGTGCGTTGCGCTTTGGTGCTTCGCGACCTTTGCCCGCTGTCGGTGCGGCCGAGTTGCTGCTCGTTGAGCCACTACCGCCATTGTTGCGGCGCGCAGGACCTTCGCCCGGCTGCTCGTCGAGACGCATGGTCAGCGCGATACGTTTACGCTGAAGGTCAACTTCCATCACTTTGACCTTCACGATATCGCCGGTCTTCACCACGGTGTGTGGATCTTCGACAAACTTGTTGGCGAGTGAAGAGATATGCACGAGACCGTCCTGATGCACGCCGATATCCACGAACGCCCCAAAGTTGGTGACATTGGTGACCGTGCCTTCGAGCACCATGCCTGCCGTCAGGTCGTTCATGGTTTCAACGCCTTCCGCAAAGGTCGCGGTTTTGAATTCCGGACGCGGATCGTGGCCCGGTTTTTCCAGCGCTTTAATAATGTCGGTGACGGTCGGCACGCCAAAGCGTTCGTCGGCAAACTCGCTGACTTTTAAGCCGCGCAGCACGTTGGAATCGCCCATCAGCTCTTTCAACGCCAGCTCGGTCGCGGCCAGAATGCGCTGCACCACCGGATAGGTTTCCGGGTGAACTGTTGAAGCGTCGAGCGGGTTATCGCCGTGATTGATGCGCAGGAAGCCCGCACACTGCTCAAAGGCTTTCGGGCCGAGACGGCTCACTTTCAGCAGCTGTTCGCGATTGCGGAACTGGCCGTTTTCGTCGCGCCAGTTAACGATGTTCTGCGCCATCATGCGGGTCAAACCGGCCACGCGCGTCAGCAACGGCACCGACGCGGTATTCAAATCGACACCCACGGCGTTCACACAGTCTTCGACTACGGCGTCGAGCTTTTTCGCCAGCTGGCTTTGGCTGACGTCGTGCTGATACTGGCCGACACCGATAGATTTCGGGTCGATTTTTACCAGCTCGGCCAAAGGATCCTGCAAGCGACGGGCGATAGAGACCGCGCCACGAATCGAGACATCGAGGTCAGGGAATTCCAGCGCCGCCAGCTCGGAGGCTGAATAGACGGACGCGCCCGCTTCGCTGACAATCACTTTCTGCGCGGTAACCTGCGGGAACTGTTTTTGCAGCTCGATAAAGAAGCGTTCGGTCTCGCGTGATGCCGTGCCGTTGCCGATAGCCACCAGCTCGACGTTGTGCTTGATGCACAGCGCAGCGACCTGTTGCGCCGCTTTCGCCGCCTGTCCGGTGTGCGGATAAACGGTGTCGATGCCGACCAGCTTGCCGGTGTTATCCACCACGGCAACTTTTACGCCGGTACGCAGGCCCGGATCGAGGCCCATTGTGGCGCGCATACCGGCCGGTGCGGCCATTAGCAGGTCGTGCATGTTGCGCGCAAATACGTTGATCGCTTCTTCTTCGGCGCGTTCGCGCACGGTGCTCATCAGCTCGATTTCGAGGTGCATCAGCACTTTGATGCGCCAGGTCCAGTTAACCACGGCGCGACGCCAAACGTCGGCAGGCGCGTTGTTAAGCTTAAGGCCCAGATGGTCGATGATAATCTGCTCGGCGTAGCTCTCGCGCGGCGGCTCGTCGGTTTGCGGATCGGCATTCAGTGCCAGCTGCAAGACGCCTTCGTTACGGCCACGGAACATCGCCAGCGCGCGGTGCGAAGGCACCTGCGAAATCGGTTCGTGATGATCGAAATAGTCGCGGAATTTCGCGCCATCCTGCTCTTTGCCTTCGACCATACGCGAAGTCAGGTGCGCGTTTTTCCACAGATAGTCGCGCACTTTCGCCAGCAGCGTCGCGTCTTCGGCAAAACGTTCCATCAGAATATAACGTGCGCCGTCGAGTGCGCCTTTGATGTCATTAATGCCTTTTTCAGCATCGACGAAAGCGGCAGCGGCCTGCTCGGGAACCTGCGACGCGTCTTGCCACAGCAGGTCGGCCAGCGGCTCGAGGCCCGCTTCAATCGCGATTTGCCCGCGCGTGCGGCGCTTGGGTTTGAAGGGAAGATAAAGGTCTTCCAGTTCAGTCTTGCTTAACGTGCCGGTAATGGCCTTGGCCAAGTCATCGCTCAGCTTGCCCTGTTCCTCAATGGATTTGAGGATAGTCTGGCGGCGATCTTCGAGTTCACGCAGATAACCAAGACGAGTGTCCAACTGACGCAGTTGGGTATCATCCAACCCGCCGGTGACTTCCTTACGATACCGCGCGATAAACGGCACGGTATTCCCTTCATCCAGTAAGCGGACGACCGATGCAACCTGCTCCGGACGAACCTGCAATTCTGTTGCGATGATGCGGCTCAGTTGATCATTCATAGTTATAGAGAATTTTTAGATGAAAACAGGGGGACAGTTATACGTTTTGAGCGCTGAAAATGCCAGTCATCTGCATGCCGAGACTGGCGTTTTGAGATTGATGGAAGCTACTCGGCGGCAGGCTAGTTATTCGGCAGCAGGATAGAAAATCTCGTTGATGTACCACACGGCGTCACCGACCGGCGTGTTGACGATAGCGCTGTCACCGACTTCTTTCTTTAATAAGGCGCGCGCCATCGGCGAATCAATGGAGATGTAATCCTTACGGCCAAAAATTTCGTCATAGCCCACAATGCGAAAGCTCAGCGTTTGGCCCTCTTCGTTTTCAATCTCTACCTGCGCGCCGAAAAACACCTTGCCGTTCTGCTGGGGCGAGTAATCGACAATGCGCAGCTCTTCCATGCATTTAGTGAGATAGCGGACCCGACGGTCAATCTCGCGCAGACGCTTTTTATTATATTGATAATCGGCGTTTTCACTGCGATCGCCGAGGCTTGCCGCCCACGTCACTTTTTTGGTGACCTCGGGGCGTTCTTCCCGCCAGAGAAAATCGAGTTCCTGTTTAAGTTTCAGGTAGCCTTCGCGCGTTATCAGCCTAGTTTTCATCAGTTTGTTCGTTTTATCTCTAAAGTAGTGCTTGAGGGGGAGAATAACTCAGCCCACATCCTCAAGGAATAGCCGATTTGGAGGCTTTTCGGATTCTGGAAAACATCTCCCAAAAAAATGTAAAAAGCATAAAGATATGAACAGACCCAAAAAGGGCGTAGCTTTTGCTGTAAGATCGCGTGAATTAGCTAAAAATTATTGATAAATTGGGCAAAGCATAAGCATTGTTACAATTTCGACTAGAATATATACCATTAAAAGCTGTCCGTTAGCCGTAGCTTTTTTACAATACAGGCTTCGGGTATTAGCGCCTTTGGGAGTAATAAAATGCAAGAGAATCACAAGATTCTGGTAGTTGATGACGATATGCGCCTGCGCGCACTTTTAGAACGCTATCTGACCGAGCAGGGCTTCCAGGTACGAAGCGTTGCCAATGCTGAACAAATGGATCGTTTATTAACGCGTGAATCCTTTCATTTGATGGTGCTCGACCTGATGCTGCCGGGCGAAGACGGTTTGTCTATCTGCCGCCGCCTGCGTAGCCAAAGCAACCCTATGCCGATCATTATGGTGACCGCCAAGGGTGAAGAAGTTGACCGTATTGTTGGCCTCGAAATTGGCGCCGATGACTACATTCCCAAGCCGTTCAACCCGCGTGAGCTGCTGGCCCGTATCCGCGCCGTGCTGCGTCGTCAGGCGAACGAGCTGCCGGGTGCGCCTTCGCAAGAAGAAGCCGTGATTTCGTTTGGTAAATTCAAACTGAATCTCGGGACGCGCGAAATGTTCCGTGAAGACGAGCCTATGCCATTGACCAGCGGCGAGTTTGCGGTATTAAAAGCGCTGGTGAGCCATCCGCGTGAGCCGCTGTCCCGTGACAAGCTGATGAATCTGGCCCGTGGCCGTGAGTACAGCGCGATGGAACGTTCCATCGACGTGCAGATTTCGCGTCTTCGCCGCATGGTAGAAGAAGATCCGGCGCATCCGCGTTATATCCAGACCGTTTGGGGCCTGGGCTACGTATTTGTGCCGGACGGCAGTAAGGCATGAGGAAAATACGCTTCTCACCGCGTAGCTCCTTTGCCCGTACTTTGCTGTTAATCGTCACCCTGCTGTTTGTCAGCCTGGTGACGACGTATCTGGTAGTGCTGAATTTTGCCATTTTGCCGAGTTTGCAGCAGTTCAATAAGGTGTTGGCCTACGAAGTCCGTATGCTGATGACCGACAAGCTGCAGCTCGAAGATGGCACGCTGCTGGAAGTGCCGCCGGCGTTTCGCCGCGAGATTTACCGAGAGCTGGGCATTTCGCTGTATACAAACTCTGCTGCCGAAGAGAGTGGGTTACGCTGGGCGCAGCACTACGAGTTTCTGAGCCAGCAAATGGCTCAGCAACTTGGCGGTCCGACTGACGTTCGCGTCGAAGTAAATAAAAATACTCCTGTCGTTTGGCTCAAAACCTGGTTGTCGCCTGACATCTGGGTGCGCGTGCCGCTGACTGAAATTCATCAGGGCGATTTCTCGCCACTATTCCGCTATACGCTCGCGATTATGCTGCTGGCTATCGGCGGCGCGTGGCTGTTTATCCGTATTCAGAATCGACCCCTTGTCGAGTTGGAACACGCCGCGTTGCAGGTCGGAAAGGGGATTATTCCGCCGCCGCTGCGCGAATATGGCGCGTCGGAAGTGCGTTCGGTGACGCGGGCGTTTAATCAGATGGCCTCTGGCGTCAAGCAGTTGGCCGACGACAGAACCCTGCTGATGGCCGGCGTAAGTCATGATTTGCGCACGCCTCTGACCCGTATTCGTCTCGCCACGGAAATGATGAGCAGTGAAGATGCGTACCTTGCAGAATCGATTAATAAAGATATCGAGGAGAGCAACGCGATCATCGAGCAGTTTATTGATTATCTGCGCACCGGGCAGGAGATGCAGACGGAAGTGTGCGATCTCAACTCGATTCTCGGCGAAGTGGTTGCGGCAGAAAGTGGCTACGAGCGTGAGATTGAAACCGATTTGCTCGAAGGTGAGGTGCTGGTCAATGTGCATCCGCTCTCTATCAAGCGTGCGGCGGTGAATATGGTGGTCAACGCGGCGCGTTACGGCAATGGATGGATTAAAGTGAGCAGCGGCCACGAGTTGAATCGCAGCTGGTTCCAGGTTGAAGACGACGGTCCGGGCATTGAGCCGGAAGAGTTGGCGCACCTGTTCCAGCCGTTTGTGCGCGGCGACAGCGCCCGTACAATTAGCGGAACCGGTCTTGGATTGGCGATTGTGCAGCGTATTATTGACGCGCATGCAGGGTCGCTAGACCTCGGGAGGAGTCCGCGCGGAGGGCTACGGTTTAGGGCTTACTTACCTAATACGCATGTTGATGTGCCGATTGGCTCATCGGCGGGAGCTGAAAAATAGCTTTTGGTTTTAGATTTGGAATCTAAAGGCAACTTTTTTAAGGTCAAAAGCTTTTGGGTCAAAATATTTGGTTCAAACCATTTGGGTCAAAAGCTTTAAAATCAACTGCATGCGCTGCGCTTACTGCGCGGCGGCGCAGACCGCCCATGGGGTCTTCCAAGGCCAACACCCCCTGGACCCCCACGCCTTTTTTTCCACAGCTGCAACTTGAGAGCTGAAAAAGGGAGATCGTTTCAGACACACTGGTGAGTGGCGTTGGTCGTGCCGCTCTGCGGTCCCTTCACTCCGGTCGGGAGCCAAAAACGTCTCCCTCCACTCCGCTCAGCACTGCCCTGATCCCGCCAATTACAGCCTAAACAGAAAAAACGGATACTTTTGGGCGGTCAAGGACCGAAAGCTCAACCTAAAATTTCTTGTTTGAGGGATCGGCTTTTGACCGTCTAAGAGTTTCCGCCCTTGCCGTAATGCTATGACAGGTTGAGGAGTCGGTCCTTGACCGCTGAAAAGCTTCCGCCCTTGCTTTAAGTGCTGTGATTGGCGGCTTCAGGGCGGCGCGGAACGGAGTTGAAGAAGACGTTTTTGGCTTCTGAGCGAAGTGACGGGAGTGCGAAGCACCGCGACCCACGCCACGCGCGGAGGCTTCTGGAAAGATCTACGAATGTAGTCCTCAAGTTGCAGCTGTGGAAAAAAAGCGCGGGATTCTCAAGGGTGTTCGCTTAGGAACATCCTTGAGGCGGTCTGCGCCGCCGCGCAGTAAGCAAAGCGCATGCCCTTGAACTTAAACTTGAACTTAAAGATTTTGACTCAAAAGATTTTAATCCCTTAAAACCTTGCCATAGATTCCAAATCTATACCCAAATCTATACCCAAAGCGCGTTTGGGCCGCCGCCCAAAAAAAGAAAGTGATTATGACTTCCGACTCATGATGAAGTATTCCGCTGAATCTTCCCGCCACCGCGGGCTCCCCGGATTTTCCCAGGGATTAATCAGGCCAACACCTGTCGCGGCAAAGCGAGCAAGGTCCGCCGTTGCGAGTCGTGCCTGATGCTGCTGGCAAATAGCGACGTTCTGCAATTCGGTCTGATTTAAAGGCGTGGCAGACTGTGCGTTATCCGCTGAAAGTTGGGCATAAATCAGCGCGCTATGAGCATCGAAGGATAAGAGACGGCCAGCGAAATCGTGGTTCAGCATCTCGAGCAGTAGCGCGGAAACCTGAGATTTTTGCGGGCTCTCTGCCAGCGAAGCAACGCTGGCAAAAAGTTCGGCAACGGAAATGGCCGTAAGATACAGCTGCTGTGCATCTTGAGCATCGAGCCATTCCAGTAAATATTTGTGCGGCTTTGGCCGCACAATTTCCGCAATGATCGGTGTATCAAGCACGATCACTGCTTGTCATCCCGCTGACCAGACGCCGCGCCGCGCTGTGAAAGCGTTAACTCCACGCCTCCGCTTGGCGAAAATCGTTGCTGCAATCGGCTGCCAAGACCATAACTCGGCGGGCTGCCTTGTAGCGCCTGCCGAAGAATGACACGGGCTTCTTCTTCCATCGAATGCCCGTTTTTGGCCGCCGAGAGACGCAGCAAATCTTTCACCTCGTCATCGAGGTTGCGAATGGTCAGCGTCGCCATTACAGCTTAGGCCCGGCACTTTCCAGCGCAGCGCCGGTTTCAGTGTCGGTATACTTGCTGAAGTTTTCCACAAACAGCGTCGCCAGAGCTTCGGCTTTGGTCTGCCATTCGTCTGCACTCGGGTAGGTGGCGCGCGGATCAAGAATCTGCGTGTCTACGCCCGGCAGCGTTTGCGGCACGGCCAAATCGAAAATAGGCAGCTGCGTGGTAGGTTGATTATCGATTTCACCACTCAGGATCGAATCGATAATCGCGCGGGTATTTTTCAGCGAAATACGTTTGCCCGTGCCGTTCCAGCCGGTGTTAACCAGATAGGCTTTCGCGCCCGATGCTTTCATGCGTTTTTCCAGCACTTCTGCGTACTGCGTTGGGTGCAGAGTCAGGAACGCCGCGCCGAAACAGGCGGAGAAAGTTGGCGTAGGCTGCGTCACGCCGCGCTCGGTACCGGCCAGCTTGGCGGTAAAGCCAGACAGGAAGTAGTACTGAGTCTGCTCGTCGTTCAGGCAGGAAACCGGCGGCAATACGCCATAGGCGTCGGCCGTCAGGAAGATAACCTTGGTGGCGTGACCCGCTTTCGAAATCGGCTTGACGATATTATCGATGTGATAGATAGGGTAGGTTACACGGGTGTTTTCGGTTTTCGAACCGTCGTTGAAATCGATAATGCCGTCAGCGTTGACCGCGACGTTTTCAAGCAGCGCATCGCGACGGATAGCCCCGAAGATATCCGGCTCGGCTTCTTTGCTCAGATTAATGGTCTTTGCGTAGCAGCCGCCTTCGAAGTTAAACACGCCTTCGTCATCCCAGCCGTGCTCGTCGTCGCCGATGAGTTTGCGTTTAGGATCGGTTGAAAGCGTCGTTTTACCTGTACCCGACAGGCCGAAGAACACCGCCACGTCGCCTTCTTCGCCGACGTTGGCCGAGCAGTGCATGGAAGCAATGTCATTCAACGGCAGCAAATAGTTCATCACGGCGAACATGCCTTTCTTCATTTCGCCGCCGTACCAGGTGCCGCCAATCAGCTGCACATTTTCGGTCAGGTTAAATGCGATGAAGTTTTCGGAGTTCAGACCCTGCTCTTTCCAGTTTGGATTGGAGCATTTCGCACCGTTGAGCACCACGAAATCGGGTTTGAAATCAACCAGCTCTTCGTCAGTCGGGCGGATAAACATGTTTTTGACAAAGTGCGCCTGCCACGCCACTTCCGTGACGAAACGTACTTTAAGACGGGAGTTTTCGTTGGTGCCGCAGAAGGTATCGACCACAAACAAACGTTTGCCTGACAGCTGATCGCCGACCAGCTTTTTCAGCTCCAGCCAGGTTTCCTGACTCAGCGGTTTGTTGTCGTTTTTACCTTTGCCCTGATCTGACCACCACACGGTATCGCGGGTCGTGTCATCGCGGACGATATATTTATCTTTCGGCGAACGGCCGGTGAAAATACCGGTATCCACATTAATGGCGCCAAGCTCGGTCAACTGACCGCGTTCAAATCCTTCAAGGCCGGCAGCCTGCTCTTCTTGGTACAACAGGTCGTAACTCGGATTAGAAATAATTTCACTTGCCTGCGAGATCCCGTATTGGGCGAGCTCATTGGCTGAAAAAGGTGTGGTAGACATATCCCTGCTCCTTTATATACATCGTCTGTCTGCGCGATATTGTAGGGAGAACAATAGTCCTTTTACACGGCCGTAACCAAATAAATGAAGCTATTGGGACATTTTTGGTAGATTTGCGAAGTAGAGCACAACGTGATGTAACAGGAGCAGCTAATAAACTGCTCCTTTGCTGGATTTTTATGCGGGAAAAACTTAGTGGATGCTGTCGTTAGTGCTGTTTGCGCCCGAACGAATAGAGACCATGTCCATCGCATCGAAAATGTAATGACTGCCACAGTAGTCGCAGTGCATGTCAATTTCCTTATCTTCTTCAAGCATTTCCAGAATTTCTGCATCTGGCAGCGTCAGCAGGGCATCGGCACAGCGCTGGCGGGAACAGGTGCATTTGAAACTCACATCCTGCGGTTCGTACAGCGTCACTTCTTCCTGATGATACAAACGATAAAGCACTTCGTTTGCCGGCAGGGTAAACAGCTCTTCCGCTTTGATGGTGGTGGTCAGCTGCGCCAGATGGCTGAACTCGTCAGCATCGGTATCCTGTGCTGGCAGTACCTGCAACAGCATGCCGCCCGCCGCCGGTTGGCCTTCAGACTCGCCGGTACGGATGAAAATACGGGTCGGAAGCTGCTCGGAACGCATGAAGTAATCTTCCAGACATTCGGCCAGCGTTTCGCCTTCAAGACCGACAACGCCCTGATAACGCTCGCCTTCGCTTGGTGAAATAGTGATCACCATGTAGCCATTGCCGAGCATCTGTTTCAACGTGCTCTCTGGCGCGATGTCGCCTTGCAGACGCGCAACGCCGCGCATTTCCTGCAGATTATTACCGTTAATCACGGCCAGTTTCAGCGGACCGTCGCCCTGAACCTGCACGGTGATATCGCCGTCAAATTTCAGCGTCGCGGTCAGCAGGCTGGTAGCAACCAGCATTTCGCCCAGCAGGTTACGCACTTCGGCCGGATAATCGTGGCCCGCTACGATCTGCTGAAAGGTTTCGCTCAGGGAAACCAGCTCGCCGCGCACGGCATGGTGAGTGAATAAGTAACGATGTAACTGATCTTTAGTAGTATTTGACATAATTTTTCCTGTTTAGCCTACTCGACACCTTTCAGCTCGACGCGCGCTGTTTTATTACGCGCCGCTGTCTTTATTCCGAGTCGCTGTATTTAAATTTTATCAGCGTGCGCCGCTCTTTCTTGTCGGGACGCCGATCGGGGTGTGGCATGGTCAGAGAATTCGTTTTGCGCGCCTGCGAGATTTTCTCCCGATTGGCGACGCTGGTTTCCGTTTCCTGATAAAGCAGCTGGGCCTGATCTGCGCTGCGTCGCTGGTCGGTAACATCCAGCACAATCACGGTTTTTTCGTCATTCCCCTGACGCAGCTTGATTTCGGCATTCACTTCAACCAGTTTGCTGGGTTTTCCGCGCTGACCGTTGTAATGAACCTTGCCGCCTTCAATCATCTCGCGAGCCAGCGCGCGGGTTTTATAGAAACGCGCTGCCCATAGCCATTTGTCGAGACGAACGGCGTTATCATCCTGTTGTGGTGCTTTTCCCTTCATGACTCCTCCCGTTTAAGGCAGGGACATCATCGGCTGAGGCCGCGCCGGTTAACCCAGAGGTAACAGACTGCGGTAGTCGCTGATTGAAGGATGGCCCTGAAATGACTTTGCCGCCATGGTGGAATCGGGGTTTTCTATCCCGAGACAGTAGCGGATCCCGTAGGTTTTCGCTGCGTCGAGAATCGGTTCGCCGTCGTCCACAAAAAGCGTTCTTGCCGGATCAAAACCCGTTTGCTGCTGTACGGCAGCCCACAGGCGCTGATCTTCTTTCGGATAACCAAATGTGTGGGTGGAAAGTAATAAATCAAGGTGCTGGTCTAAACCGGTGTGCTCGATTTTCACCGCCAGGCTATGCGGATGGGCGTTGGTCAGCAAAATAGTGCGTCGGCCGCTTTGACGTAACGCCTGTAAAAACGGGGTTGTGTCGTCGCGCAAACGGGCGTTGCTGCCACTCTCCGTGGTCATCCGATAGATATCCAGGTCGAGCTTTTTACTCCAATAGTCGAAGCAGTACCAGTTCATTGTGTGCTGTACCGCCAGATATTCCTGATGGATGTGCTGTCTCGCATCAGCCATCGGAATCTGCCGTTTTTCGCTGAGCGCCAGCGGCACCTGCTCAAGCCAGAAACGGCTATCAAACGCTAAATCCAGCAGCGTACCGTCCATGTCGAGCAGCACGGTATCAATCTTGTTCCAGTCGAGGTCCAGCGTCATACAATTATACTCGGTATTCGACGTTGCGATCAGTCGAGTGCGTGCGGTGTCGGGGTAATCAATGTCGGATTGAAACAGTTACCGTAATAAGCCAGAATTTTTTCCATTCGCAGCTTGTCATTGAGACGACGTTTAATCAACAGCACAAGGTTAACGATGAAGGTCGCGATGACGATGACCAGCAAAATCGTGGTGCCGAGATAACGCCACAGCGTGGAGATATCGGGCTCGCTATGCAGCGAAATATGCCGCGTGCCGTTGGCGTCGATACTGATATTGGTGATGATGCCCTGCGCCGAGAACTGGGTGTGCAGCAGCATTGATGAGAGATTTTGCAGCTGTTTCCACTGTTCGAGCGGGTTGTAAGCCAGCAGCGACACCGGCGGTTTGACTTCGGGCACCAGCTGCTTGCCTTCGTCATTGCTTATCAGGAAACCGCCCGGCGGCGGACTGTTAAGCGCCTCGGCGGCACGCAGCGTTTCGTGAGAATAGAAAGCGGTGGTCGCCGTATTGACCAGCTCGTTAAGCGAATCGGCACTTACCGGACGCAGTAACACGTTCATGCCTTTTAACGAACCGGACTTGGCGCGCTTGACCAGCGTGACCCAATTGTCAGCATTGCCGAGGTTCACCAGCGCGTTTTTCAATCTCACGCAGTCTTCGCTATTGCTGCACAGCGTTTCGGTTTTCAGCACAATGTCTGAAAAATCGTCCAGCAGGATCATACCGGATTTTTCAATCGCGGTCGCAAGCTGCGGATTGATGGTCTGCTCGACGCCGTTACTGCCCGGATGCAGCTGCGTGCGCACCGTCGCCAGCAAATCATCGGCGGCTTCGATGGTATCGGATTCGGGCATTGGGAGCGGGGCGGCTTCGTTCCAGTAAACCGCCGAACAGTCGAACGGCATAAACGGCGAGGCGTTGTTGGCGTTAAGGCGCGGAGGCACGTAACACATGCCGGAGCCTTGCACCTTCAGCGTATCGCCCACGCGCAGCGGCGTTTTTTCCAGCGCGGCCACGCTGTTTACCTGCGTGCTTTGCGCGCCCTGTAGCCAGGCAACGCTGAGTTTCAACGGCAGGCTCAGCGGCACGTAAGTCAGCATAACGATCAGTAACAGCAGAGAAGCGCAGGTAAAGATCAGATTCTTGCCCCAGCGCTGTAGCGGGAAATGTTTAACTTCATCATGCAGCGAAAGATAACGGCCCTGACGCACCACCTGACTGTTGAGATAGACATCGATGTCCGTCTTCTGGCCCAGTTCACGGCTGATAAACGGCTGCCAGTGAGGCGGATAAATCAGGTCAACCACGCCGAGCGAAATGTTGCTGATGTCGCCCTGCTTGGACTCACCAAACAGGCCCCAGCGTTTCGGCATGCCGCGCAGGCAGTGAATTTCTTTGCGATTACGGCCAAGCGTTTCCGACATCAGTCGCCAGCCAACCCACACGGCGAGCAGCGCGATAATCGCCAGCATCCACGGCAGAATCATCGGCGGACCGACCAGCGTAATGTACGCCAGCACCATGATAACCGACAGCGTCAATGCCTCGCGCAGCCCGCGTGTCTGGGTCAGCTGATGCTCTTCGCGGGTTTCATGGCGCACGTTGAGCAGCTCGACGTGATCGTTTTCTTCAGGGCGAATGTAGGCGTTTTCGGGCGGGGTGGTGATGACTGCCGAGGTCACCGACGCGCGGTCATAAATGTGGTCGACGAGCGAATGGCCGTTGAGCGAAATAACCAACGGGATCGTTTGCGTCTTGATCAGTTCAACGTGGTTTTCCTGCGCGATAAACTGTTCCCAAAACAGCGGCAGATGGATTTCCGTGGTTTCGAGGAAATAACGCCACTTGTTGGGATCATCGCTGGCAAGGCCGTAACGGGTAATGGCGCGAGTCACGGAATAGACGCTTTCACTTTTGGCGGTCAGCGCCAGCTTGTCGCGCTGCAAAATCATGTTGCTGCGATGCGTCAGCGGCGTTTGGCTGAGCGGGTCGTTTTGGCGGAAGTATTTTTCTACGGCGTCGCGCTCTTGCTGAGTCAGTTTGCGCTGATTGGGTTTTGAAAAATGCATGCTGGAGGAGGCTGAACGTCGGCGTCGCAACGCAAATCGCAGGCCAAAGCCTATGATCAGTAAAACTGCGCATAACAAAATCAGCGACTCGACGACTGTACTCATCCTATCCCCGTTCAGATTCAGATGTGTTGAGCCATCTGATTGAAAATTCTACACATAATAAAAATCTGAAATATAAAGTTCAAAATAGTTAGAACGTATCTTTTTATCAGGAAAAAGTTTTATTATTGTAATCAATGTATTGTCGGCATAAGCAAGCCGGTGCTTAGCACTCTAAATAATAACAATTTTTAACCTTAATTGGGTATCGGCATAATCCTATTTTGAAAGATGCAAACTTTTGTTATTGCCGGTCAGCCACGCGACGACGGCCAGATGGTACGCTAAAAAGCGTAAATTGGCAGTGATGAAGAAAGAATCGCGTTCAAAGATTGCGATTGGTGTGAGCATTAACGCATTATAGGAACACAAAATGTTCGGCAGGAATGGTTGGCTTTCGCGCGTGAAGAGAGCCAGGTTATTCGCAGCGAGGGGATAATATAATTGGGGACGATATGGATAAGCATCTGCAAAAACCTAAGATCCTGAAAGTTGAAACTGTAGCCCGCTCCCGTTTGTTCACCATCGAGTCTGTTGATTTGACGTTTAGCAACGGCGAACAGCGCGTGTATGAACGTATGCGCCCGTCCGATCGGGAAGCGGTAATGATCGTGCCCGTGATTGGCGACGACTTGCTGCTGATTCACGAGTACGCCGTCGGGATCGAAGGCTACGAGCTGGGCTTTCCGAAAGGTTTGATTGATCCGGGCGAAAGCGTGCTTGAAGCCGCCAATCGCGAGCTGATGGAAGAGGTGGGCTACGGCGCGCAGCATTTTGACGTGCTGGCGAAGCTGACCATGGCGCCGTCATATTTCTCGAGCCGGATGAATATCGTCATCGCCAAGGCGTTGTATCCACAGAGTTTAGTGGGTGACGAACCTGAACCGCTGCCGCAGACCCGCTGGCCGATTTCCCGCATGATGGAACTGTTGCAGCAGCCTGATTTCAACGAGGCAAGAAACGTCTCCGCGCTGTTTTTGGCCCACGACTTCCTGACGCGTCAGGCGCGATAAACGCCTTAAATTACCTAAGTTTTATAAATAGATGATTTTATAAAAAGAAAAAGCCGGGCTTAAGTTGATTCAGTCCGGCTTTTTTGTTGCCTGTTACAGGCGATTTATAACTATTTTAAAAACGCTTAGAACTATTTTAAAAGCGGTTAGAACTATTCTAAAAGCGGTTAGAACAGCTCTTTCGACTGGCCGTCAGTGCCCATCACCGCCGTGCCGACATCATGCACGGCGTGCTCGGTTGGCTGGGTGCCATCGATAAAGTACTCAGGACGACTGCCGCCCGACCCATCGGCCAGTTTGCCCGTGCGCTTATCAATGTTGACGGTCACAATACCTGGAGGCGGGCTGAGCATCTGTTCCGGCACGCCGTCGAGCGCGGCCTTCATGTAATCATCCCACGCTGGCTGGGCGCTTTTCGCGCCGCCTTCGTAACCGGAAAGCTGATCGTCAATCTCGCCAGAGGCCGACGTGCGCCCCAAATCGCGACGGTGATCGTCAAAGCCGATGTAAACCGAAGTCACGATACCCGGGCCGTAACCCGAGAACCACGCATCTTTCGAGCTGTTGGTAGTACCCGTTTTGCCGCCGATGTCATGACGTTTCAAGTCACGACCTGCGCGCCACGCGGTGCCCATCCAACCCGGTTCGCCGAAGACATTACTGTTCAGCGCGTCGTGGATCAGGAACGAAAGCTGCGTGCTGATAACGTGCGGCGCATATTCCGGATCGTTTTGTACCTGTCCCGGCGCGACCTGCTCAAGCTGCGGCTTCGGCACCGTGTCGGTTGTCGCTTCGTTCGATACCGCGACGTTTTCGACGTTGTCATCAGAGAGCACCGCCGTTTTCTGCGAGTTACCGTAAATCACCGGAATATCACAGGTTTCACAAGCAATACGCGGCTTGGCTTCAAAGACAGTTTTGCCGAAATCATCGGTAATCTTGGCGATAAAGTAAGGGTCAACCAGATAACCGCCGTTGGTCAACGCAGCGTATCCGCGCACCATCTGCATCGGCGTAAAGGAGGCCGAACCTAGCGCAAGTGACTCTGAATGCACAATATTTTCCGGCGGGAAGCCGAAACGCTGCAAATAGTCGGCGGCATAATCGACGCCCATCGCACGCATTGCACGCACCATCACCACGTTTTTCGACTGACCCAGACCCTGACGCAGGCGAATCGGCCCGTCGTAGGTCGCCGGTGAGTTTTTCGGACGCCATTCAGTACCAGCGCCAGCATCCCAACGGGTGATCGGCACGTCGTTGAGGATTGAGGCCAGCGTCAGCCCTTTGTCCATCGCGGCGGTGTAGAGGAACGGTTTAATGTTCGAACCGACCTGACGTAACGCCTGCGTCGCGCGGTTAAATTTACTCTGATTGAAGTCGAAACCGCCGACCAGCGCATCAACCGCGCCTGTCACGTTGTTCAGAGAAACGATGGCGGAGTTGACGTCAGGAACCTGCGCCAGCCACCAGTCGTTACCGACTTTACGCACCCAAATCTGCTGGCCCGGCTGCACGACGTCGCTGACTTTCTTCGGATTCGGACCCTGACTGGTGTCTGAACGGAAGGCGCGCGCCCAGCTCATGCCGCTAAACGGCATGCTGATGCTGTCGCCGTTGGCCATGGTCGCCGTCGCCTGCGCGTTGTCAATTTGCGTGACTACCGCAGGGAACAGCGGGCCGTAAACCGGCAGCGTTTTCAACGAGCTAACGATTTTCTTCTGGTCCCACGTCATCTCGCCGACTTTCCACAGCTGGTTCGATGGGCCACGGTAGCCGTGACGCATGTCGTAGGCGATCACGTTATTACGTAACGCGTCCTGCGCGGCCAGCTGGGTTTTACGGGTCACCGTGGTGTAAACCTTGTAACCGTCGTTATAGGCGTTGTCGCCGTAACGTTTCACCATCTCCTGACGCACCATTTCAGTCAGATACGGCGCAGAGAAGGCGATTTCCGGCGGGTGATAGTTGGCGACCAGCGGCTGCGCGCGGGCGTCGTCATACTGCGCCTGCGTGATGTAATTTTCGTTGAGCATACGCGCGAGTACGACGTTACGGCGCGCCAGAGCGCGGTCGTGCGAGTAAAGCGGGTTGAAAGTCGACGGCGCTTTCGGCAGGCCGGCAATCACGGCCATTTCGCTCAACGTCAGCTGATCGACGTTTTTACCGAAATAAACCTGCGCCGCAGAACCTACGCCATAGGCGCGATAACCCAGATAGATCTTGTTGAGATAAAGCTCAAGGATCTCGTCTTTGGTCATCAGCTGCTCGATGCGGATAGCGAGAAACGCCTCTTTTATCTTGCGCGTGAGCGTGCGCTCGGGACTCAGGAAGAAGTTTCGCGCCAACTGCTGAGTGATCGTACTGGCACCCTGCGTTGCACGACCCGAAAGCATGGCAACCGAAGCCGCACGGAAAATACCGACCGGGTCGATTCCGTGGTGCTCATAAAAACGGCTGTCTTCCGTCGCGATGAACGCGTGCACCAGCTCCGGCGGGATCTGGTCAAGCTTCAGAGGAATACGGCGCTTTTCACCGTACTGGGCGATTAATTCGCCGTCGGCGCTGTAAACCTGCATAGGGATTTGCAAGCGCACGTCTTTTAACGTCGCGACATCCGGCAACTGTGGTTCGATATATTTATAAAGGCCATATACCGAGGCGGCTCCCAGAACAATGCAACACACTACAAGGATCAATAAATACTTTACGAACTTCACCTGATATTTCCCATTCAATGACATTTGGGCAGTTTATAAACAGCCGCGCGCGCAGTACGGTAGTCGAAGGCAGAGTATAAAAGCAACCCTGCCGCAGAGATATGCCCAACGTTCCGTTGGCTCTCCTTTTACCGACAAGGAAGTGTAATACAATGCGACATTTAACGTGGCAAGTTGGCCTGGATATTCAAAACGGCTGCGCACGCGCTATCGGCGTTCAAAAGCGGCGCAGCGGTTGGCAGTTGCGCCATTGGTGGCAGCAGCCGTTGCCGCAGGAGGTCATGCGGCAGGGAATATTACATGAGACTGAACAATTAATCGTCATATTATCGCGCTGGCGGCGCTGTTTACCCCGCACAATTTCCCTTCGAATCTCTCTTCCGGCGCAGCGCATTATTCAGGTTCGTGTGCCAACGCCTGACAATCGTCTGCATGAACCTCATCGCGACGCCTTTATTCGCGCCAGTGCCGCCAAGCAGTTACCGCTGGCGGTTGAATCGTTGGCGCTCGACTATCGCTGCGAACCCAGTGACGACGGGCAGCTGATTGTCACGGCGGCGCGGCGGGAGGAGCTTGCGCAGTGGCAGCACTGTCTGGCGCAGGCGAAGTTAACGCCCGAGATTATCGAGCTGACGCCCTGTGCGATTCAAACCGCCGCGCGCGCCGCCAACCTACCCGCCGAGGCGTTATTGCTGCATCGTTTCGATAAACAGTGGCTGTGGACGGCGCCGCACGGCCTGCCTTTTCAATTCGGATTATTCGATGACGATGAGATGGGCGACCCTGCTGATTTTCAGAAAAAGCTGGCGACGCTTTATCGCGCGCACACGCTCTGTGATAACACGCTTTATTTCACCAGCGTTGATGATTTTCCAACCCCCGACGGCATGAAAAGCTGGTCACCGTTTAGCGCTTTTCAACAGATGTCACCGCCTTTACCTCTCAATCCGGGCGCTTTTGCGATTGCCGCCGGACTCGCCGTGCGCCCGGCGGACAGCTGATGCTGCGCGTCAATCTTCTGCCGTGGCGCGAGCGACTACGCGACAGACGCGCCCGATTTTGGCAGCGCTTTCTCCTGTTCGGCCTCGCAACAGGCGCCCTGATTCTGACCGCCGCCAGCCTGCTAAGCCAGCAGGCAATCCGTCGGCAGGAACAGGCAGTAGGCGCGTTAGGCGATTATCGCACCGCGCTGCAAGGCCAGCTGGAGAAGGTCAAAGCGCTGGAAAACGATTATCGCGAGGCCGAACGGCTGAATCTGCAAACGCGGCAGCGATTTAGCCGCAGCCTGCAATATGTCGGGCTGTTGCAGCAGCTTTCTCAGGTGATGCCGCAAGAGGTGTGGGCGACTCAGCTTAGCCAAAATGCGGCAGTGATGACTCTCGAGGGCAGAAGCACGCGCTATGAAGAAATTCTCACGCTGAGCCGCGCGTTACCTCATGACACGCTTTTCCCGCAGACTTTGCTGCGTGAAGTTAAGCAGCTTCCCGCCGAAGATCTCTCTTTTTCGCTAAACGCCACGCTGCAATCCGCAGAGGGCAAATAAGGCCACATCATGCGAACGGAATATCGCGACTTTGTACATCGACTGCTGCTGTTGACCGATAAACAGCTAGCGCTGCTGCTCGGAAGCCTGCTGCTGGTGCTCGCGGCGGCGGGTTACGGGTTTGACGTTCAGCCATTTTCACGCACCGCCGACGCGCTGGATATTCAGCTTGCAGCACAGCAAACGCATCTTTCGCAGCAGCAACGCGTGCTGTTACGCCAGCGTTCACGGGCCGAATGGCAGACGGCTATCGCGGCGATTGCGCCATCGCCCGCCGCCTTGCCATCGCTGCCGCAGCATATTCTTGCTCCGCTCAATGCCGCCGGAGGACGGCTGATTCAGTGGCTGCCCGCTAAAGACGCGGCACTTTCAGACGGTTTGCAGCAGCAGGGTACTTTTACACTTCAACTGCCTTATCTCGGGCTGGTCACGCTGTTGCAACAATTACTGACGCAATCCGCTACGCCCGTGGCCGTCGAGCAGCTTTCTATTAGCTTGGCTCGTGAAAATAGCTTGAATCGAGAAAATAGCTTGGCTCGTGAAAATAGCTCAGCGCGTGAAGGTGATTCGGCCGAGGCCACCGGCGCGCTGCTGAATGTCACTCTTAAGCTTGCAGCCTATCGCGGACAGATTGGCCACGAGCAAAAAGAGCAGGCCGTCAGGCAGTTTTCATTGCCCGTGCTGCGTGACCCGTTTTCGCCTCGGCGTCCGCTGCGTTGTTCCGCTCGCGACCGGGAGCCGGATTTCCCGCAGCTCGCGGGGATTATTGGTAACGCCAAACAGTTTACCGGCTGGCTGCTGATTTCTGCCGGTGAGTGGTTCAAGGCGCGGGCGGGCGAGGTGCTGCCACATCACGGCGGCCACATCGACGAGGTTACAGACACGCAGGTGCGGATCACCTTTACCCAGCCGCGCTGCGGCGAACAGCAGCAAATATTGACGCTGGCGGGGCAGGCGAGCCTGCAAGCAGTTCATGGAGAACAATATTCGGCAGGTCACGAAGGGCAATATTATGAAATCTAAATACCGCTTTAGGTTTGCGCTCGGCCTCCTTTTGCCCGCTTTTTTTCTGCCTCTTTCGGGTATGCAGGTGACTCAGGCCTTTGGCGCGACGACAGGCGCAAAAATAAGTAAAACGTCGCAGAAAAGTGAAAAACCCACGGCAGAACCTATCAGCCTCGAATTTTATGACGCGCCCGTGGCGTTGATTTTGCGCGCACTGGCCGATCACCAGCAGCTTAATCTGGTGCTCGGACCGGGCGTGGCGGGCAATCTGAGTGTGCGGATGAAAGCGATTCCGTGGCAGCAGGCGCTCGAGGTGGTGATGCGGATGGGAAAATTAACCAGCCAGAAGCAGGGCAGCGTGCTGATGATTTTTCCGGAATCCGAGCTGGCGGTGCAGCGACAGCAAAAGAGCGAGCAGGCTGAAAGGCAAAAGCAGGCGCGTCCGCTGATTGCTCTGACGATCGGCTTGAAACACGCCGACGCAGCCGCGGTGGCCGCACAGCTTAACGCGCAAAAAGGCACGCTGCTTTCACTGCGCGCGCTGGTCAGCGCCGATACGCGCACCAATCAGCTGTTGATTCGCGACGCCCGGCCGGAGCTGGACAACGCGCGGCGCTGGGTCGAGGCGATGGATTATCCGATTCAGCAGGTGCAGATTGCGGCGCACATCGTCACCATGAATCGCGACAGCCTGCGCGAGCTCGGCGTGCGTTGGGGGATCAACACTCCTGCCGTTGCCAGCAAGGCGCTGCAAGTGGGCGAGGTCAATATTGGTCATACTGTTGATAATCCGTTTATTAGCGCTGGCTTTACTCTGGCACGCATCGGCGAAAAAATGCTGAGCCTTGAACTGTCGGCGCTGGAGCAGAAAGACAGGGTCGAGATTATCGCCAGTCCGCGACTGATGACCGCCAATCTGCAAACCGCCAGCATCAAGCAGGGCACCGAAATTCCTTATCAGGTCTCGAGCGGGGCCAGCGGCGCGACGTCGATTGAATTCAAGGAGGCAGTGCTGGGCATGGAGGTCACGCCGAAAATTCTGCCCAACGGCGCTATCACGCTGGCTCTTCAGATTAGTCAGAATATGCCCGGACGAAAAATAAAGCAGGCCGAAGGCGAAGCGCTTTCTATCGACAAACAGGAGATAAAAACCCAGGTCACGGTAAAAGATGGCGAAACGCTGATATTGGGCGGGATTTTTCAGCAACAGGACATAAATACGGTGAATAAAGTGCCGGGATTAGGCAATCTTCCGTTGGTAGGTGGGCTGTTCAAACAACAATCTACGCATGACCAACGTCGCGAATTAGTGATTTTTATCACTCCAACGCTAATCAACAGCCAATAGTCGTCGAAACTTTGGGTATACTGTTGACTGAATTTGCACAAATGCGTTGAGCTTATGCAACTTTTTGTGTGGCGAAAGGCTTCTGAGTTTGACGCTGCCGCCGATTTAGCTTACAAGGGTTACCGAATTGAGCACCGAGATTTTTTTAATGCCGACGCGCCGATAAAAACGTATGGTTTCCCTCCTGCGGCGCGCGATGTAGTTAACATTCAGTTTAAGTAGTTAACATGCAGTTTATTCGGTTGCCAAACTACCAGGAGTGTTGAGATAATTTTTATCTGATCTCGCACTTACGCTCATGAGGTTTCAGTTTAGGTCCCGCCGCTAATTTGATTGGCGGGGCGGGTTATCATCAACGAATTGTCTTAGTAATACCGAAAAACATGGCAGAGAAACGCAATATCTTTCTGGTTGGGCCTATGGGTGCCGGCAAAAGCACTATTGGTCGACAGTTAGCTCAACAACTCAATATGGAGTTTTTTGACTCCGATCACGAAATTGAGCGACGTACCGGAGCTGATGTGGGCTGGGTATTTGATTTGGAAGGTGAGGATGGATTCCGCGATCGCGAAGAAAAAGTGATTAACGAACTCACCGAAAAACAAGGCATCGTTCTGGCAACTGGTGGCGGATCCGTGAAATCACGTGAAACCCGCAATCGCTTGTCAGCCCGCGGCGTCGTCGTTTATTTAGAAACTACAATCGAAAAGCAGCTGGCACGTACTCAACGTGACAAGAAACGTCCTTTGTTGCAGGTGAGCTCACCGCCACGCGAAGTGCTTGAAGCACTTGCGGCCGAGCGCAACCCGCTTTACGAAGAGATAGCGGATGTGACTATCCGTACTGATGATCAAAGCGCCAAAGTCGTTGCCAATCAAATCATTAACATGATTGAAAGCAACTAACTCTGGTATTCAACCACAGCCTGAGGGTGCAAATTTAGAAGGTCATTGAGCACGACATGGAGAGGATTACTGTAACGTTAGGGGAGCGTAGTTATCCCATTACGATTGCCGCCGGGTTGTTTAACGATCCGGCTTCTTTTATGCCTTTAAAGGCAGGTGATCAGGTCATGCTGGTAACAAACCAGACCTTGGCCCCTCTCTATCTGGACAACGTTCGTTCAGTGCTTGAGCAAGCAGGCGTTCGTGTTGATCAGGTGATTCTGCCTGATGGCGAACAGTACAAATCCCTGTCTGTTCTTAATGAGGTTTTCTCGGCGTTACTCGAAAAACCTCACGGTCGTGACACCACTCTCGTTGCATTGGGTGGCGGAGTTATCGGCGATTTGACCGGCTTCGCTGCGGCCAGCTATCAGCGTGGCGTGCGTTTTATTCAAGTGCCTACCACGTTGCTCTCTCAGGTTGATTCTTCCGTTGGCGGCAAGACTGGCGTCAACCATTCGCTAGGCAAAAACATGATTGGGGCGTTCTATCAACCTGCCTCGGTTGTGATTGATTTAGATTGCCTGCGCACTTTACCCGCCCGCGAGCTCGCTTCCGGTCTGGCTGAAGTGATCAAATACGGCATTATTCTTGATGCCGACTTCTTCGTTTGGCTCGAAAACAACATGGATGCTCTGCTGGCGCTTGATATGAGCGCGATGGCTTACTGCATTCGTCGTTGCTGCGAGCTGAAAGCCGAGGTGGTGGCCGCCGATGAACACGAACACGGCCTGCGCGCCTTGCTCAATCTCGGCCACACTTACGGACACGCTATCGAAGCGGGCATGGGTTACGGCAACTGGTTGCACGGTGAAGCCGTCGCTGCCGGAATCGTCATGGCCTGTCATACCGCGCACCGTCTGGGCCAGTTCAGCCTGGAAGATATCGCTCGTGTTAAATCTCTGCTGATTCGCGCAGGTTTGCCGGTCAGCGGCCCGCAAGAGATGGCCGCCGAAGATTATCTGCCGCACATGCTGCGCGATAAAAAGGTTCTGGCAGGCGAATTACGTCTGGTATTGCCGACGGCGGTAGGGCAGTCTGAAGTACGCAAAGGCGTGCCGCATGACATGGTATTAGCCTCTATCAGGGATTGCGAAACGCGGTAACCGGCGTTTTTATGCTCTATATAATAGGGCGATATTCCAGAGTAGTTGGCTATTACGTAGCAGTTGAATCATCGTTGACCCCGTTCGATACCGATCGGGGTATTTAGACGGGTTGGAGGATTTTAGATGGACGATTTACCACCGGAAGACGATCTTAAACCAGATACCAGCGATCGCCGCCCACCGCGTTCGCGCAGGCAGTCTGCACCGGCTCCAAAACTCGCGGTTTCCCGTCAGTATCTGATGATTGGTATCGGCATTATCGTGCTGCTATTGCTGATCCTCGGCATTGGCTCTGCGCTGAAATCCCCTTCTTCGAACACAGCTTCTGCGCCGTCTAACGGTCCAAAAGATATTAGTCTGTCAGGGAGTGCCGATTCAGGTGCTGCTACTGGCACGGCGGCCGATCCGGTGCAGGCGCCAAACGCCCAGACGCCAGCGACGGCAGGGCAAACCGACGCCAACAACGCGGCGACGCAACCTAAGAGCATCGGCCTGCCTGCGGTTTCTTCGACGCCAACCGACGCGCAACCGGCTGCCGATAACGGCCAGAAAGAGCGTGTCGACCTGCCAGGTGACATCAACGATGCCCTCACTCAGCAGCAAAATCAGGTTAACGATGCCACAGAAGGCCAAACTACCGCAGGCACGCAGTCTCTGACGTCGCTGCCAACCGGTCCGGCCACGTTGAACGGCAGCATTAAAGGTCGCGCACCTGCCAGCACGGCGGTTGCACCTGCGCCACGTTCGGCAACAAAAGCGCCGTCCGCCGAACATCGCAGCGCGTCACGCACTGAACACACCACGCCAGCCCGTACGCCTGTTGCCAAAGCGTCCGAGCCAGCGCGTAAACCTGAAGTCAGAAGAGAAGCCGAACGTTCCGCTTCTGCGCCTGCGAAAGCGGCCGTTGAATCAGGTAGCGCCGCCGCGCTGAAAACTGCACCGGGCAGTCATTACACCCTGCAACTCAGCGGCGCGTCGCAAGCTAACTCCTTGAATACCTTTGCGCGTCAGCAAGGCCTGAAAAACTATTACGTCTATCAAACCGCACGCGACGGCAAACCCTGGTTTGTTCTGGTCAGCGGCAACTATGCCTCTTCGGCAGAAGCCAAGCGCGCGATAGCCAGTTTACCGGCCGACGTGCAAGCGAAAAAACCGTGGGTCAAGCCTGTACACCAGGTACAGCAAGACCTGAAAAAATGAATCTGAGCTGTACGCGATGTGCTGTCTAAAACAGGGTACAATCCGCGGCTGTGAATTGTATAAGTAGCTAACTGACGGCATGAAGAAGAACCGCGCTTTTTTAAAATGGGCTGGTGGCAAGTATCCGCTGGTTGATGACATCAAACGTTATCTGCCAGTGGGCGATTGTTTGATTGAGCCTTTTGTCGGTGCGGGTTCGGTGTTTTTAAACACCGATTATGACGCCTATATTCTGGCCGACATCAACAGCGATCTCATCAACCTGTACAACATCGTTAAAACGCGTCACGAAGAGTTTATCCGTGACGCGCGAGAACTTTTTACTCCAGAATTCAATCAGTCAGAGCGATTCTATGAATTAAGGGCCGAATTCAACGCCTGCAAGGATATCTATCGTCGCTCGCTGCTCTTTTTATATCTGAATCGCCACTGCTACAACGGCCTCTGTCGCTATAACCTCAGCGGATCTTTTAACGTGCCCTTTGGTCGTTACAAGAAACCTTATTTCCCTGAGGACGAGCTCTATTGGTTCTCCGAAAAAGCACAAAATGCACAGTTTATCTGCGAGCATTACCAGCAAACTCTGGAGAAGGCGCAGCGCGGATCGGTAGTGTATTGCGATCCGCCTTATGTGCCGCTTTCGGCGACGGCCAATTTTACGGCCTACCACACCAACAGTTTTAGCCTCGCCGACCAGCAAAATCTGGCGCGCCTGGCCGAACAGTTGCTGGCAGATCAGCAGGTGCCGGTACTGATTTCGAATCACGACACTGAATTGACCCGGGACTGGTATTCCGCCGCCACGCTCCACGTAGTGACGGCGCGCAGGACTATCAGCAGCAACATATTGCAGCGCAGCAAGGTGACCGAGCTATTGGCTCTGTATCGTTAAGTCACTTTTCAACGTAGGAGAAGCAGATGAAAGATTTTTTGATTGCTCCATCCATTCTTGCGGCCGATTTTGCCCGCTTGGGCGAAGATACCGTGAAGGCTTTGGAGGCGGGTGGTGACGTCGTGCATTTCGATGTCATGGATAATCACTATGTGCCGAATCTGACTATCGGACCCAACGTCTGCCAGTCGTTGCACAAGTATCTGCAAGAGAAAGGGATCAACAAGCCAATCGACGTTCACCTGATGGTGACGCCGGTCGACAGCCTGATCCCGCAATTTGCCGACGCGGGCGCGACCTACATCACTTTCCATCCTGAAGCTTCCTTCCACGTTGATCGCACCTTGCAACTGATTAAAGAGCACGGTTGCAAGGCGGGGCTGGTGTTTACGCCTGCCACGCCGCTGAGCTATCTCGATTACGTGATGGACAAGCTCGACGTAATCCTGCTGATGTCGGTCAATCCGGGTTTTGGCGGTCAGTCGTTTATTCCGCACACGCTCGACAAGCTGCGTGAAGTGCGCAAGCGCATCGATGAAAGCGGCTACAACATTCGTCTGGAAATCGACGGCGGCGTGAAGGTCGATAATATCGGCGAAATCGCAGCGGCCGGTGCCGACATGTTTGTTGCCGGGTCGGCTATTTTTGGTCAGCCTGACTATCGCGCCGTGATCGACAAGATGCGCAGCGAGCTGGCAAAAGTTTCTCATCAGACTGCTCATGAATAACGACTTCGCGCCGCTCGGCGTAGCGTTTGACCTTGACGGCACGTTGGTCGACAGCGCGCCGGGTCTGGCCGAAGCGGTAGATCGCGCGTTGGTTGACGTCGGCCTGCCCGAGGCGGGCGTCGAGCGCGTCAGCACCTGGATTGGCAACGGCGCAGATGTCATGGTCGAACGCGCGGTGCGCTGGGCCGAAGGTTCTCTCGAGCCCAAGTTTCTGCAAAATGTGCGTCAGAAGTTTGATGGCTATTACGCGCAAACCGCCGCCGGTGGCAGCACGCTTTATCCGCAGGTGAAAGAAACGCTGACTGCGCTGGCGGCGGCGGGCATTCCGCTCGGCTTGATTACCAACAAACCGACGCCTTTCGTCGCGCCTTTGCTCACCTCGCTCGGCCTCGACGGACTCTTTTCGCAGATCATTGGTGGCGACGACGTCGTGCAGAAAAAACCGCACCCCGCGCCGCTTTATCTGCTGCTGGCTCACCTCGGCCTGCGCGCTAGCGAGCTGGTGTTTGTCGGCGATTCCCGCAACGATATTCAGGCGGCACAGGCTGCCGGTTGTCGCTGTGTTGGGATGACCTATGGTTATAATTACGGTGAAGCCATCGCGCTGAGTCAACCCGATCGGGTTCTTGAACGCTTTGCCGACCTTTTGCCCCTCTTCGGGCTATCCCCTTTAAAGGATCAGGAAGCATAAAAATGAGTAAACCCATCGTCTTTAGTGGCGCACAACCCTCTGGTGAATTGAGCATTGGTAACTACATGGGTGCTCTGCGTCAATGGGTTAAAATGCAGGATGATTATGACTGCATTTATTGCATCGTTGACCTGCACGCCATCACGGCACGTCAAGATCCTGCTCAATTACGCAAAGCGACCCTCGACACGCTGGCGCTTTATCTGGCCTGCGGTATCGATCCGGCAAAGAGCACTATTTTCGTTCAGTCCCACGTGCCAGAGCACTCCCAGCTGGGTTGGGCGCTGAACTGCTACACCTATTTCGGCGAGCTGAGCCGCATGACCCAGTTTAAAGACAAGTCTGCGCGCTACGCCGATAACATCAATGCGGGCCTGTTCGATTACCCTGTGCTGATGGCGGCCGACATTCTGCTGTACCAAACCAATCAGGTTCCGGTCGGCGAAGACCAGAAACAGCACTTGGAGCTGAGCCGTGATATCGCCGGTCGTTTCAATGCAATTTATGGCGACGTATTTAAAATTCCCGAGCCGTTTATTCCGAAATCCGGCGCGCGCGTGATGTCATTGCAGGATCCGACCAAGAAGATGTCCAAGTCGGACGACAACCGCAACAACGTGATCGGCCTGCTGGAAGACCCGAAATCGGTGACCAAAAAGATCAAGCGCGCCATGACCGACTCGGAAGAGCCGCCGGTTATCCGTTACGATCAGGCTGCAAAACCGGGCGTGTCGAACCTGCTGGATATTCTGTCGGGCGTGAACGGCAAAACTATCGCCGAGCTGGAAGCCGAGTTTGAAGGTCAGATGTATGGCCACCTGAAAGGTGCCGTCGCCGAAGCGGTAACCGGCATGCTGACCACCTTGCAGGAGCGTTTCAACACCTATCGCGCCGATGAAGAATATCTTCAGCAAGTGATGCGCGACGGCGCTGCGAAAGCCCGTGCTCGCGCGCAAGAGACGCTTAAACGTGTATACGAAGCTATCGGCTTCGTCGCAGCACCCTAAATCCGGCGTTCTTGGTGCTGTCTCTGCGTTAGCTTCACTTAGCCACCCGAATCACTGACCTGTGTCAGCTCATCGGGATGACGAAGCTTGCCGCCTTGATACAGCGCCAATTACTTGGATTTGTATTTGATCCGGCGTTCTTGGTGCTGTCTCTGCGTTAGCTGCACTTAGCCACCCGAATCACTGACCTGTGTCAGCTCATCGGGATGACGAAGCTTGCCGCCTTGATACAGCGCCAATT